>JAZRIV010000051.1:0-1118 GCA_045645465.1 Candidatus Egerieisoma sp. | reverse complement strand
CTTGAAAAAAATGGAACTTGGGAGCTAGTTGATATGCTAAGAGACAAGAAACCAGTTGGTTGCAAGTGGATTTATACTGCCAAGTACAAGTCAGATGGTACTCTTGACCGATATAAGGCTAGGCTAGTAGCAAAGGGATACACTCAGACTTATGGCATTGACTATGAGGAGACATTTGCACCAGTTGCGAAGTTGAATACTGTCCGTATTTTATTGTCTCTTGCTGTCCATTATGGGTGGGATCTTAATCAATTTGATGTTAAAAATGCATTCTTGCATGGAGATTTGGAGGAGGAGGTGTATATGGAGATTCCACCCGGATTTGATCCAACCAATGGAGAAAATAAGGTGTGTAAATTGAGAAAGGCCTTGTATGGGCTGAAGCAGTCTCCTCGTGCATGGTTTGGAAGATTTACAAAAGCTATGTTAGGCCTTGGTTACAAGCAGAGCCAAGGAGATCATACCGTCTTCTTTAAACATTCACAGGGAGGAAAACTAACAGTACTTCTTGTTTATGTTGATGACATTATTGTTACGGGGAATGACTTGACTGAGAGGCAACTCCTCAAGAAGAGATTGTCTACAGAATTTGAGATGAAAGATCTGGGATTCCTCAAGTATTTCCTTGGAATTGAGGTTGCTTACTCAAAACAAGGAATTTTTATATCTCAGAGAAAATATGTTCTTGATCTTTTGCAGGAAACTGGCAAGCTTGGGTGTAAACCTGTCGGTGTTCCCATAGAGCAAAATCATAAAATGAGTACTGAAGAGGAAAGTGCCAGAGTTGACAAGTCTCAGTATCAGAGATTGGTGGGGAAGTTAATTTACTTGGCACACACTAGACCAGACTTAGCCTATGCAGTCAGTGTGGTCAGTCAGTTTATGCATGATCCGAGAGTAAGACACTTGCAGGCAGTGGAGCGAATTTTGCAGTATCTTAAATCTACTCCAGGAAGAGGTCTCTTGTTCAAAAGAGATGAAAGACTGACATTGGAAGCCTATACTGATGCAGACTATGCAGGATCAGTGACTGATAGAAGATCCACTTCTGGCTATTGCACATTCTTGTGTGGTAATCTTGTTACATGGAGAAGCAAAAAGCAGAATGTAGTTGCTAG
>JAZRIV010000050.1:0-1582 GCA_045645465.1 Candidatus Egerieisoma sp. | reverse complement strand
AATTGGTATGCACGTCTGGGCATCGTTGCAAACTACTATAATTCCCTCTCTGGCCTCCTGTGAAGTATTTTCACTAACCTCAAATACGTGAACATTGTTTGATACTGCCTTGCTGGTTATCTCTCTTATCCAATCAACCTGAGGTTTGATCTCATAACCCATACTTGAGGTTACCGAGACTTCAAATGTGCATTGCTCATAACCTACCTCAACATTGTTGGTTGATATAGTGAAAACATCAGCACCTGCCTGAGCAACTATTATCTCCTCGCTTATTCCGCCACCGCTTACTGTTATCTTGGCCTCCCTGGCTTCTGTTTTTTCATTGGCAGATACCTGGAATACCAGATGCGAGGTCTTCATTGCCTTAGTCTCAACATAACTTATCCAACTCTTGCCACTATCTTCTATTGTATATGACAACTCCACATTGGCCTTGGCCTCTATTTCTATACTGCCTCCCTCTGCAGGTATCTCAAACTTGTTTGATGTAACCGTTAAAGCATCTTTCTGCTTCTGGGTTACTTTTATATCTTTGGCAACATTTCCTGATGCCAACCGTACCGTTGCTGTTCTGCTGTCGGGAGTATCATTTGCAACAGTGGTTATGGTAATGGTATGATTTCCGCTTCCACCCGCTGCAGGCGACACTTTACACCAGGTTGCCTGGGATTCCATAATCTTTGCTGTCCAATTTGCTGTTGTAGCAAATGAGACAGTACTGGTTCCACCCTCTTCAAAAAAAACAGGTGTAATATTTTCAGCAGACGGAATGGTTATCTGCGCTGTAACTTCCGGCTCCTGAGGAAGATCTGGTGTTTCTGGTATAACATCATCTCCACTGCATGATGCAAAAAGAAATACAGCATAAAACAAAAGGAACAAGTATTTTTTCATAGCTAATAAGTGCATTGATTTAATTATCTAATGTATATTTATATTTTACTACAAGTGGCTGATATTCGCCCACATCCGTAGAGGCTACATTATTAACATAATAGTTTCCGTCTTCCTCCTTTTGCTGGACATAAACCACAATTCTAAGATTATCTCTATTACAGACATCAGGAATACTTAATGTGTATTTAAAATCTTTTATTTGAGCAGATGAAACAGAAACTTCATCTCCAGTAGCATTGCTGAACGCTGCTCTTACAACATCTTTATGCACATAGTTGTCTGACACACCGCTCTGATAACCAACAATATTATCCTCAACCAACAGAGCTGTAACTTTATACGAACCTGCAACTTTCAAATATACTTGCAAATCCAGCGACACCTTATTGCCCGATACTGCAGATGTCCATCTGACACCTGTTACAGTTTTAAAGTTTGTCTCTGTATTATTTACCTCCTGTACTATTAGTGAAGTAGTATGTGAGATTTGAGAATAATTTGGAATTTCAACTCTGCCATCCACATATCCGGTAGGGAAACCGTCTATATTATATTGTTGGGCCAACTTGTCTGATACCGCAGAATACAATCCTCCGCTTGCGTGCAAACTCAACACCTCCAGTTTGCCTGGCAATTGGTTTCTGGCATCATCAAATGCTGTAGCCATCATAGGGCAATAGCC
>JAZRIV010000049.1:0-1124 GCA_045645465.1 Candidatus Egerieisoma sp. | reverse complement strand
GCTTGCCGGCTGAAGTCTTGACCGGGCGTTTATAAAACTCTCAGCACTGCTGAGACAATTTCAATCCACTCATTTTGCTACGGAGAACTGTAGGCAAGTGTGTTGTTTTGTGAGAGTGGTGCGAGTGATAAGGGAGAGACCTCCTTTGTCGGTCTTCTCCCAAATGAGTACCACGGGAGCAACAACACTCTTGCCCTCCACCAAATATATAACAGGTTGCTGAGTGTTGTTGTGCAATGAACTGAGCACTTTAGTGCGAAGGGAGTGAAACAACATAAACTGAGCAACGCCTATTTACTGAATTCTACTGAAATATCTCCTCCTTTGCATATCCCCTTATTGCGTTCTTTTGCGCAAACAAGAAGAATGCAAAATGCAAAGCAAGTCCTATACCCCAACTCATTGCGCCAATATTCAATGATCTCAACGGCTCGGTATTCCATCCTATGAAATATGATGCGTATCCCAACGCAATACACAATACATATGTAATAAAATGGAAACGGAATCCTATATCATGGATTTCATTTTCAACTGCATCTTTACTTCCGTAGTACCAACCTGCAAAAAACATCAACCCAAAATATACAATTGAACACACCAAAGCTGCAGGAATGCTTTTCATCCCGACAGATAAATCAAGCGCATATCTGAATGCAACGGTAAATATCAATGCACTGATTGCAAATTGTCCTAATCTTTGTGTAAATACTCTCATAACTTACTGTGTTAAAAGGTTAATAATTGATTCTTTTGTAAATATCATGATATTGCGTTTTACAAAACGCTTGAACAGTTCCTTGCCGGTTGGAGTAAGATAATAGTACTTCCTATCGGGACCTTTACTTACCTTCTTACTGTCATATGCAACTACATCCAGATTCTGGAATTTCCTCAGATTGCGATAAAGGCTCTGTTCTTCACAGGTTATTGTCCCCTCAGATGCCTTCTCCACAAACTCTTTTATCTCTTCCATACATTTGTTGCTCTCTTGTAATGCCAGGAATACCCAAAATGTAAGCTGACCTTTCTTGTAAGTCTCTTCCCATGCATTAAGCAATTCATCAATCATAATGTTTTTATCCATACTTAATAGTATTATTCTTTATGTATTAAACATCTTG
>JAZRIV010000048.1:0-14836 GCA_045645465.1 Candidatus Egerieisoma sp. | reverse complement strand
GGATGGCTTCCGCCCAATCTCTCTGAGACGGGCTTCTCTTTCTTCTACTAAGGCTTTCACTTTTTTTAACAGAGCATTCTCTGCCCTCAGACACTCATTCTCGTATCTGAGACGTTCCAGCTCTGTCATCTCCTCTGGTTTCTTTTTCCTTGGTCTTCCCATATCATTCTTTGGTGGTCGGCCTTTTGGCCTAGTGATAGCCAATCTATCATAGCCGTGTTCACGTTTGATTTTGAGCCATGATTTTAATCGACTGGCACTCACATTATATTTTAATGATGCATCCACCAAAGTTAAATGATTTTCTTCAATATCACGGATAATCTGAAGTCTTAAAAGACAATCTATCCTCGCATATTGCTTCTGGAGTAATCCTGACTGTCCTTCAGACTGATAACGTGCCCATAAATATCCTAGAAGTTTACGATCTATACCAAATTCCTGTTCAATAAACGTCTTACTAATACCATTCTCAAGCATATGCATATACTTCAATCGTTCTGCATAGCCGTGTTTCTTTCTCTTTTTTAACATAACAAAACCCCAAAAGTTTTTGTCTAACTTTTGGGGTTCATATCAGGTATGTTTCGGGGCTTTTTTGTACACCCATAGAATATTTTACTTATATTTGTCTTAGTTAAAATTTCCGGGGCGGGGTGAAAGTCCCCACTGGCGGTAAAGTCCGCAACCCTAAGGCATAGGCCAAAGGTGGAACCGTTGAAACTACGGTACCAACAGTTAAAGTCTGGATGGAAGAAAATTTTAAAAGTCATGTTCAAAAATTTTTACACTCAGCTATGCGCTGCGGCGCTTTTGTTTTGTGTTGCCACATCTGATATACAGGCAGCACCCCTAAATTCAATCAATAACAAATCTGGTAAAGAAGAGTTGCGTCAGCTTCCCGATACCTCATTCCTCATTAAGGAAGTTATAGTTTCGTCGGGAGTAAAAAGGAGAAATGTTTCCCCTTTGAGGTTGGTGGATATTGATGAGAAGACCATTGCTGTACAGGCGGCAGGAAAGACATATCCGGAGCTTCTTAAAGATATCCCTGGAATTTATGCAACGGCAGAGACCGGCAGTTATGGAGATGCCAAAATAAACATTAGAGGTTTCAAGCAGGAGAACATTTCTGTATTGCTTAACGGTATTCCAATCTCAGGACTTACCAGCGGAAGCATGTACTGGAACAACTGGCTTGGCCTTACAGATGCAACTGCAACCATTCAGGTTCAGAAAGGTGTTGGCGGAAGTATGCTAAGTGACAACTCTGTAGGTGGAAGTATCAATATCATTACAAAGAGTGCAGGCAAGACTCCGCAGTATGGCGTGGGATACAACTATGCAAGTGGCGGAACCTCAAAGGCATTTATAAACTACAATAGCGGAGAGCTTGGCAAAGGATGGGGTATATCACTTATGTTGTCGAGAGTTTGGGGAACCAGCTGGGTAGAGTGCACAGATGTAAATGCCTGGTCATATCTGGCATCTGTGAGCAAAAAGTTGAACAGCAAACACTCATTGCTCTTCACTGCAATGGGCTCACCAGAGCAGCATAACCAGAGATCTTCCCGCCTCACATACGATGAGGTGCAGAAATATGGAAGGGAGTACAGCAAAAACTGGGGTTACATTACTCTTCCCGACGGTACCAGAGAGGCCCGTAGCATAAGCCGCAACAATTACCACAAACCATATTTTACCCTCAACCACTACTATAACTCTGAGGTGGGGGCATCGGGAAGAAAATTCTCTATGAACAATGCAATTTATATGGCGTTGGCTCACGGAGGCGGTTATTGGACAGAGACAAAAGGGCGCAGCATTGCAGCCCATCAGAAAGACGGACACGTAGATTGGGACGGGGTTGTGGCAGAGAACAGGGCGGCATATGAGGATGGCCGTTCAGTAGAGGCATCTTCTGCCCAGAACATTTTGAGCGATTATATTGCTGGTCACACCCAGTTGGGGGCAAAGAGTACTTTTGAGCTGGAACTTTCAGACAAGTTTACCTGGGGTGCCGGAGCCCATTACCAGAGCTATTTCACTTGGGAAAAAGAGCAGATTACAGACCTTTTGGGTGGAGACTACTGGTACGAGGATTATGCTTCCAAATCACTTGCAGGGGAGGCCGGCAGAAACCCTATAAAGAGAGTAGGGGACTATATCCGTACCCTTAACGGCAAGGATACCCATTTTGGAACATTATACACCTCTATGGCCTTTAAGGACAAAGCGTGGAATGTGGAGTTTGGAGCATCACTTAATGGCTCAACAACCAGAAGATGGGACAAATACAACTATATTACAGATATCTACAGCGACTGGGCAACCGGAATAGGTGGAGCTGTTAAAGCTGGCGCACTGTACAGAATAGGTGCAGGAGATAAAGATGCAAGGAGCGCTACCAGCATTTATATGAACGGTGCATATTACAGTAGAGTACCTTATTCAAGCGTTTTCTTTGCCAGTGGAAACAACCAGATCTCTGAGGGTGTGAAGAATGAGCAGAACTACCTTGGAGAGGCAGGTTTCAGAAGCATATTTGACAGAGTGGGAATTGAAGCCACTTTCTATGCAAGCTACTGGAAGAACAAATCCATTATGAGCAGCCCTTACAAACCTTTGGAAGAGGAGGCCTATAAATTTATGATTACAGGATTGGACGCATTCCACTTTGGAGTGGAGGTAGATGCATATTATAATTTTACCCGTTGGGGCAAATTTCAGGGATATGCCTCTATTGGAAAATGGGAGTGGAAAAATGATGTAAGTGCAACAATTTATGACAACTATACTGGCCAGGTGGCACAGACTATAAATGTATACAGCAACGGCCTTCCTGTGGGAGACGCACCTCAGACACAGATAGGTGCAACCCTTATGCTTAAACCGTTGGCCTCTTTGAGCAGCTACTCAATGGCAGACCCAACCGGCGCTATAAGCTATGCAAAATCGGGTGAACTTACAATGCAGATCGGCTGGAACTACAATGCCCGTTATTGGGCAGATTTTGAGCCTAATACAAGAACCAGCGCAGATGACAGGACAGAACCGTACAGAATTCCAAACTATCATCTTGTAAATATAGGGATCAATTACCAGCGCCACTTTATAGTGGGCAACAAGGCCGTTGGAGCAAATATTTTCTTCAACCTCAACAACCTTTTTGACGAGTGGTACATTGAGCGCGGAAAAGACGGTGCAGACCACACAATCAAAACCTTTACAGGCTATTGGGGTCAGGGGAGGAACTGTAACTTTGGTGTAAGGTTTACCTTGTAATATGCTGGGCTAAAGCAATTGCAGCAACAGCCTCTACAATTACCGGGCAGCGGAGTGCGATGCAGGCATCGTGTCTCCCTTTAACTGAGAAATCTTCAATCTCTCCGGTAATGAAATTGGCAGTCCGCTGAATTTTGGAAATACTTGAAGTAGGTTTGACGGCAACTCTAAATACAATGGGGTTGCCGTTGCTTATTCCACCATTTATTCCACCGGCACCGTTTGTTGCGGTATGCCCTTCGGTGTCAATAAAGCAGTCATTGTGCTCACTTCCCTTCATAGTGGCGGCAGCAAATCCGTCTCCAAATTCAACCCCTCTAACTCCAGGAATTGCAAATGCAAGGTGGGCAATCTCAGACTCAAGAGAGTTAAAGAAAGGTTCACCCAATCCGGCAGGAACATTTGAACATACACACTCCACAACACCACCAACAGAATCCCCTTCAGCCATTGCGGCATCAAGAATACCATCCCACTGGGCAGCGTCAGAAACGCCACCAATAGAGGTGATGGAAGCATTGATGTTTATATTCCCCACAGTTTTCTTAGCTACAACTCCCGCAACCACAAGAGCAAGGGTAATCCTACCTGAAAAATGCCCGCCACCCCTTATATCATTAAAGAAATTGTGCTTTACCTGAGCAGTAAAGTCGGCGTGCCCTGGGCGTGGAATCTCCCTGAACTGAGAATAGTCCTTAGATCTGGTGTTCTCATTCTCAAATACAACGGTAAGTGGGGCTCCCGTTGTGCAACCATCAAAAACGCCACTCACAATATGCGGCAAATCAGATTCTTTTCTTGGAGTAGTCCCTTTGGCACCGCTTCTGCGGCGGTCCAAATCTGCCATAAAATCCTCCTGGCATAGAGGAAGCCCTGCAGGAACACCATCTATAATTACTCCAATAAGTTCTCCGTGTGATTCTCCAAAAATTGATATTCTGAATCTGATTCCGTAGCTGTTCATCTGTCTAACCTATTAACCTTTCCAAAAAAGTAGGAAACGATTTGTCTATGCATTTGATATTGTCCAATAAAATCTCCTCTCCATTAAGGAGAGCTGCCACATATACTGCCATAGCAATACGGTGGTCGTTGTATCCGCAGGCAAGTACCGGTCCATTGCCGCATACTCTGTCTGATACATTGGCAGCACATCCGCAAATATACATTTTATCGCCGTCAATACGGATGTCATATCCCATTTTTATAAGTTGGGTGTAAACACTCTCTGCCCTGTTGCTCTCTTTTTGGGCAAGTCTCTCCACCCCTTCAAGTACCCATTCGCCAGGAGTATGGGCGGCCAGCAAAGCCACAATAGGGAACAAATCCGGGCAATGGCGCAGAGAAATTACATTATCCCCGCAAATAGGGGAATCCACTTTTCTTCCCCACAGTTCCACATTGTACATCTCCCCACAAGGAGTCTTTTCCACCCCATAACCGAGCTGATTCAGAATGTTGAGGATATTCTCATCTGCCTGGGCAGATTCCAGCGGCATATTCTTCAATACAACCCCATTTGTAAGGGCTCCTGCAACTGCAAAATTTGCTGCGGAACTCCAGTCAGAATCCAGGTATAATTTGGTAGGGGTATATTTCTGGTTTCCTGGAACCTTATAGATTACACTGTCGGGAAGATGACTCTCAACCCCAATATAAATCCCAAACTGGCGCAGAACCCTTAGAGTAAGCTCTATGTATGGGAGGCTGGTTGGGTTGGTGATAGTAAGTGTAGAATCTTTTCCCAGCAATGGAAGCATCATTAGGAACCCTGAAACAATTTGGGAACTCTCTTTGCCGGAAAATTCTATGTTGCTCTCCAACTCACCCTGCAACTGTACCTGGAACGGCAGATACCCCCCATTGGTATGGCATACAGCTCCCGCCGCTTCAATTGCAGCTTTGGATTCACTCAAATTGCGTTTGAGGATGCTTCCGCGTCCTGTAATTTCCACACTCCGCCCATCCGATGCAAAATATGCAGACAACGGTATAAGCAGGCGGGTCAGTAGGCCGCTCTCACCTGTAAATATCTTGTGCAATCCCTTAAGAGACTGGGTACCATTGCTTTTAATGGAAAGAATATTGTCTTGTAAAGTAACATCAGCCCCAAGAGCCTTAACCACCTCTACAGCACCTGCAATATCATTGCAAGGCTCATAATTCTCAAGAACAGTCTCCCCCTTGGCCAAAGCTGCCGCCAGAATTGCCCTTTGGGCTATGCTCTTTGAACAAGGTATCCCAACAGCAGGTTTCCCCGCAAAAATTGTTTCCTCCAGCTTCAAAGTCTTGTACGGATATGATGCAGGGTTTAGAAGCTCCTCCATTTGGGCTTTGGTATATTGCCCGGGAGCCGTAGCAGAAGCCTCATCAAGTGCCACATAGGTATACGGGGCACCCAATTGCAGACAAAGGTGGCGGGTAAATTTTCCGGCCTCACCCATACAGAATGCCACCAGCTGGGCCTCATCTTCTCCAAAACTGTTGCTCAGAGAGCCTGACTCCTCGCCTCTCTCCATAAAATTGCAAGGGACAAGTTCAGAATCTTTTTTCTTGTAGTTGTACAGCTCCATAACCCTTGCGGCATCAGATGTGCTGCGGGCTGTAGTTACAATCTTTACAATATCTGCCCCTTTTCTGCGGCAGATGTCATAAATGGTCTGCAGCTCCTGTAAAGATTGTGTCCCCTCAAAATTATGATATGAGACAATGAGTTTGCATCCGTTTACCCTGGCGTATGACTTTATATATTCCAGATAATCTACTGGGGCCTCTATCTCAATATCCACATATCTTACCCCCTTCTTTATAGCAGTAGTCATGCACTCCATAGCTTTTGCAAGAGAACTCCCCGCAATCCTGTGGGTATAGAGTATATTTGAATGACTTTTAATGAGCTCTTCCAGTTGGGCAGTAGAGAAATTGCACAAATCGCCCCTCACCTCCGCCATCTGGCATTGGGCGAGTATCTCTTTGCATTTTGCAAAATCTTTCTCCTGAATACTAACGCAAACCATTTGCAATCTCCTTTATCTTTTCTAAAGGGAGAACACTATCCTCAACATCCTGCAACCCTTTAGGGAGGATGAAGTGAATGTTCCCTCCGGTAACCTTCTTGTCTTTTTTTACAGCATCTGCCAAATCTGCAATCTTAAGGTGTGCTGTAAGAGGACAATCTTCCAAAAGGGCAGGGAGGCCAGCTCTGCGCAAATCCTCTACAAGCATCTGCGTGAATCCCTCCTGTGCAACCCCAAGGGTATCTGCAAATTTGGCCGCAATAACCATACCCATAGCAACAGCATAACCGTGCGAAATCTCCCCACTTGTAAGTTTTTCAATGGAATGGGCAAATGTGTGCCCCAGATTGAGCATTCTCCGCTCCCCCTTTTCAAACTCATCCCTCTCCACAACACCACATTTGTATCCTGCACATTTGCCAATAATCTCTGTAAGGAGTTCCCTGTTGAGTCTTGCAGCAGTTTCTCCATATTTTCTTCCCGACAAATCCGTTGCAGCGCACTCTTGGGATTCAAACTCCTTTGCAACCGCAGCAAAATAATCTACAGCCACTCTGTACTGTTCTTTGTCAAACAAAATGAAAGTTTTAAGAACCTCTGCAATACCGGCCTTAAACTCTTTATCGGGCAATGTCTCAAGTACATCAGAGCAGATATATATCCACTCAGGCTGGTTGATGGTTCCCAATATATTCTTGTAGGAATTGAAATTTATACCGTTTTTACCCCCAATAGAGGCATCTACCTGAGCCAGCAGGGTAGTTGGGACAAATGCAAACTTCACCCCTCTCTTATAGATAGAGGCAACAAACCCGGTAATGTCTGTTGTTATCCCCCCTCCAACACCAACTATCAGAGCATCTCTGTTTGCCCCCATCTCCAACAGCTTGTCTGTAATCACCTCTATGGTGGCAAGACTCTTCTTTTGCTCGCTAAAGTTTAAGCAAATTTGAGGGAATTCTTTAAAATGTTCTGCAAGATGTTGCAAATTGTTATCAATTATTACAAAAACGCTCTTATTTTTTAACAGTGTTTTGTATAAATTGCTGATACTCTTGTCTATATGTATTTTGCTTTTCATTTGCATTTTGTTTGTTTGCTGAGCAAAATTAAAAATTATTATTGCTTTAAAAAAAATCTTAAATCCTTTGGATGTTAAACTAAAATACATAAATTTGTTGTCAGATATGAGACAACACCGATTTACATACTGCTTCTTTTATTACTTTTATCAGACAAAACGATAAAGGCGGGAGCTTGTATATAATTAATTGATAATAGTTTATGAACTCCTGCCGTAGTGGTGGGAGTTTCTTTTTTTACATATGAAAAGAAAAGTGGCAATACAGGGAGTTGGAGGATGTAACCATTATATTGCAGCCAAACTCTTCTTTAAGAATGATGGGATAGAGACAATAGATTGTGATACTTTTAAAGAACTTGCAGAGCACGTTGTAAAAGATCCTTCAAAGTTGGGTATTATGGCAATTGAGAATACAATTGCCGGAAGCATTTTGCAGAACTACAAGATTCTTAAAGAGAACAAACTTACAATTGTAGGGGAGTACAAACTTAGAATCACACACGCCCTTGTGGCTATGCCGGGGGTGGAGCTTAGGGATATAAAGGAGATAAATACCCATCCAATGGCCTTTATGCAGTGTGAAGAGTTCCTGAATACTTTGCCAAATGTAAAACTTGTTGAGAAGGAGGATACAGCGGGAAGTGCCAAGTGGATTAAAGAGAACAATCTGAGAGACCATGCAGCAATCTGCCCTGCAGGTGCGGCAGAGTTGTATGGGATGAATGTTCTGGCAGATGGTATAGAGACCAACAAGAGAAATTTTACAAGATTCCTTGTTCTGGCAAATGAAGATGTGGCTCAGGATGTGCTTGAGGAGCTTGGGGTAAAACAGGAGGATATAAACAAGAGTTCAATGGTGTTTACCTTGCCACATACCAGTGGAAGTCTCTCAAAAGTGTTGTCGGTACTTTCATTTTATGATATGAACCTCTCAATGATACAGTCTATGCCAATTGTGGGGGAGGAGTGGAGATACCAGTTTTATGTAAATCTGCTTTTTACAGATTACAAGAGATACAGACAGGCAATAGATGCAATATTGCCTCTAACAAAAGATTTTGAGATTTTGGGTGAGTATGAAAACGATAGTTCCTGCTAATAGGATAAGTAATGTACAGGAGTACTACTTTTCTGTAAAATTGAAAGAGATAGCGCAAATGAATGCGCAGGGTGCAGATGTGATAAATTTGGGTATTGGAAGCCCGGATCTTCCACCTGCCAAAGAGGTTACAGATACTTTGGCTGCAGAAGCTGCAAATCCTAAAGCCCACGGGTACCAGCCGTATGTTGGAATGCCACAATTAAGAGAGGCGTTTGCCCAGTGGTACAAAAAGTGGTACAATGTTGAGCTGAACCCTGCCAATGAAGTATTGCCTCTTATTGGTAGTAAAGAGGGTATAATGCACATTTCAATGGCATTCATTAATGAGGGGGATGGCGTATTGGTGCCAAATCCTGGTTACCCTACATACTCTTCTGTTTCAAAACTGGTTGGGGCAAATATCATAAACTATAATCTCAGACCGGAACAGAACTGGCAACCGGATTTTGAGCTGTTGGAGCAGCAGCACGCAGCAGGAGAGATAGATTTGGTTGCAGTAAAACTTATGTGGTGCAACTACCCTAATATGCCTACCGGGGCAAATGGTTCTGTAGAGCTCTTTGAAAAGCTGGTTGCTTTTGGAAAGAAATACAATATAATAATCTGCCACGACAACCCTTACAGCTTTATCCTTAATGACAACCCGTTGAGCATTTTGAGTGTAGAGGGGGCAAAGGATATTTGTATAGAGCTTAACTCAATGAGCAAGAGCCACAATATGCCTGGCTGGAGAATTGGTATGCTGGCCTCAAACAAACAGTTTGTGGAGTGGATTCTAAGGGTAAAGAGCAATATGGATTCAGGTATGTTCCGCCCTATGCAGTTGGCGGCAGTGCAGGCTCTCAATGCTCCTAAGAGCTGGTATGAGCAGATGAACAAAGTGTATGCAGCCCGTAAGGCTTTGGCTCAGGCAATTCTTGAGAAGGTTGGAGCACAGGTGGCTCCAGGGCAGGTAGGACTTTTCCTTTGGGGAAAAGTTGATGGAAAAGGGGTGGAGATTTGTGATGATGTGCTTTATAAGGCAAAGGTTTTCATTACCCCAGGATTCATTTTTGGCTCCAACGGAGAAAATTACATTAGAATCTCTTTGTGTGCCAATGAAGAGACTTTGGCAAAGGCACTGGAGAGGATAGAGAAAGAACTTTAATTATTTATCGGGAAGAAAATTACAACAGATATGGAAATTGAGAAATTGGTTTTACCGGGTATAGATGCTCAAGAGCGTCCAATTATTATTGCAGGCCCTTGCAGTGCAGAGAGCCGCGAGCAAGTTTTAAGTACTGCGCAGGAATTGGCAAAAAACGGTGTAAAGATTTTTAGGGCGGGAATCTGGAAACCCCGTACAAAGCCGGGGGGATTTGAGGGGGTAGGTACCGTTGGTTTGCCTTGGCTTAAGGAGGTAAAACAGAAAACCGGTATGCTTGTCTCTACAGAGGTGGCTACTGCCGCACACGTTTTTGAGGCAATTAAGGCGGGTATAGACATTCTTTGGATTGGTGCCCGTACAGCAGCAAACCCTTTTGCTATGCAGGAGCTGGCAGATTCTCTTAAGGGTACAGATATTCCGGTGTTGGTAAAGAATCCGGTGAACCCAGATTTGGAGCTTTGGATTGGCGCTCTTGAGAGACTTGTGAATGCAGGGGTAAAGAATGTGGGTGTGATTTTGCGCGGATTCAGCACTTATGACCAGAAGATGTACAGGAATCTCCCTTTGTGGCATATTCCAATTGAGTTGCGCCGCCGCTATCCTAACATTACAATGTTCTGCGACCCAAGCCACATTGGCGGTAAGAGGGAGCTTATTGCCCCTATCTCGCAGCAGGCAATGGATTTGAAGTTTGACGGACTTATGGTGGAGTCTCATTGTAATCCCGACGAAGCATTGAGTGATGCCAAGCAGCAGATTACCCCACAAGTGTTGGATTTTACCCTAAAAATGTTGGTTTTGAGAGAGAATGTGCAAACAACAGAGAATATCTCTGTATTGCGTAAGCAGATAGATGAGATTGATGAGCAGCTTCTTACAATCTTGGCCAAGAGGAACAGAATCTCAATGGAGATTGGTACTTACAAGAAAGAGAATAATATGCCTGTTTTGCAGACAGGACGTTACAATGAGATTCTGGAGAAACGTGCCCATATGGGTGAGGCAATGAACTTGGACAAGGAGTTTGTATTTGCCATAATGAAGGCAATCCACGAGGAGTCTGTAAGGATTCAGCTTTCGTTGTAATGTGAAGAAGGATTTTTGAATAATTTATCGGGAGGATAATAATATGAGAATACTTATTTTGGGTAATGGAAAAATGGGTTCGTTTTTCTCAGATCTGCTCAGTTTCAACCACGAGATTGCCGTTTATGAGAAAGACCTTAAGAGGATGCGTTTTATCTATAATGCATTGCGTTTTTCCACTTTGCAGGAGGTTAAGGAGTTTGCTCCGGAGTTTGTGATAAACTGTGTTACCCTCAGCTATACAATTGGGGCTTTTAAAGAGGTTATCCCATATTTGCCGGCTGGTTGTATCCTTTCAGACATTGCCTCCGTTAAAACAGATTTGAAGGAGTTTTATGAGGGGTGCGGGTTCAGGTATGTATCTGTGCACCCTATGTTCGGCCCAACTTTTGCCAATTTGGGAAATCTGCAGACAGAGAATGCCATTATAATTAATGAGCCGCAGCAGAAGGGGGCTGATGGCCAGGTGGTGGTGAAGGGAACAGATTATATGGGAATGATTTTCTACCGGGATCTGTTTTCTTCCCTTAAACTGAATGTGAAGGAATACACCTTTGACGGGCACGATGAGGTGGTGGCTTACTCTTTGTCTATCCCATTTGCCTCCACACTTGTATTTGGCTCAATAATGAAGCACCAAGAGGTGCCTGGTACAACTTTTAAAAAGCATCTGGCAATTGCCCACGGCCTGCTAAGTGAGGATGATTACCTCCTTACAGAGATTCTTTTCAACCCAAATACCAACGGGCAGCTGCAGGGGATTATTGATAAGCTGAATGAACTTAAGGGTATTGTGGCAGCTAAGGACAGCGGAGCTATGAAGCAGTTTTTAGATGGGGTGAGGGAGAGGGTGAAGTAAAAACTTCACCTTTTTTCTTGAGTTTGGGCGCTGCCATTCATCACAATACGGCCACCAGAGAAATCTGTGCTTTCCAGTGCTGTTGTTCCAGCTGTGGAACTGTATATCAAAGAACCAATGTAGCAGTAACCGTTTCCCAGTGCATCCTGCACGCTGTACTTGCTTCCATCCGCAAACCATCCGTAGGTGGCTTTTGTTGTTCCACTCTGGGTTACCGTCTGTGGCAAGTTAAGAATATTATAGGTTATTTGCAACCCATTAAGCCCGTCCTGTACGGTATTGCCATAGCTTGTAATTTTCTTTCCTACAACAAGTTTGTCTTGTATCTCACTCTTCCAAATTTCCAAATATTCTGATACTCCATCATTGTGATAAAATATAAGCCATATTTAAAAGAAAGTTTTAAGGAAAGAAAATCTCGATAAATTGAAAGTAAAAAAATAAAATGAAAAGAGGATGCCTCTTGCTTTATTGTTCTTGGGGCACCCTCTTTATATCATTTATTTCTTGGCACGTTATGGCTGATCTTGTTATTCTTGTCAAATTTGTTAATTATTCGTACATCTATATCGTTTGAGTTGAGAAATTGTTGGACGACATTCTTTAACTTAAAAACAGATGTTATTGAGTACTCATAATCAATAGCAGCTCTAACCTTAAGAGATGAACACTTTATACCTATCGGTATAGTTATTCTATGATGTATCGTTTCTCCAGGTTTAAGATAATATAAATTATCAGGATGTTCTACATGAATACTAGCCAGTTGCGAAACTCTATCACCAACATATATTCTTTTAGCCTCTTTTGAATTATTTGCATATAGCCATATACATAAAACTGATTCGTTAATCATGTCAATGTTCGGTTTTACCATGGTGATATTCTTAGTGTCTTCATTGGTAAAACTAAGAGTCATATATAATATTTCGTTTTCCAGTATAGCATCTCTTAATGTAAATGTTAGCTGCAAATCTTCGTGTTTGCCATATTCATAAAAATATTCTTGTGAGAATATATTCTCACTACATGAATATATGATAAACAATAAAAGTAATATTCTTTTAAAATCTTTTAACATACTCATTATACTTTATATGTGGAACTAAAAACTTCTCAGAATAATACTTTTTATAATTATGAAGACTGATATCAATTCCATAAGCTCTCTTTTCAAATTCTTTGCCAGATTCTACAAATTTTCCATTAGTGGTTTTGTGTCCCCTTCCCTGTTAGTGTCCCCTTCCCTGTTAGTGGAAATCATGATGCTGCCGTCAGAGCTCCAATTGTCTACTCGCTTTTTAGTAGCTGTAAGGCTCATGATGTTGTTATACTCACATGGCTTGAAGATGTCTTGAAAAGAATACCCGGGGAAAGTGCATTGACAATCTATTACCACACCAATGGCAGTCATTAGCTGGAAATAGTCGCTAATACCTACAATTGAAGTGGTAATAGCGGCTAATTGCATATTATTGGTTAATGAACTTTATCGGATATTTGCTCACAGAATGCTTGCGATTAAAATTCTAAAATATATTTACTTAAAACTGAATCCCTTGATAAATAAATAATTGCAGTATTGTTATTTTCAAAATTTACTCCAATAGGATCTCGTAATAATGTTTTAAAAGTATATAATAGGTTTATTTCAAATGACGGATTAATACTATATAATTTTACTGTCGACGGCATATCGTTTATTCTATCACTATAAGAGATAAAATGGGAATAATCTTCATTGAATATAATTTCTCCATCGAAGTAAAGATTTTTTCCATTTATTTTGCTTACTAAAATAGTTCCTTCATAATTATACTCTATATACTTTAACTCATAAACGTTTAAGGATTCAATAAATTGGAGATATT
Organism: Candidatus Egerieisoma sp.; assembly: GCA_045645465.1. GTDB lineage: Bacteria > Bacteroidota > Bacteroidia > Bacteroidales > UBA932 > Egerieousia. The sequence continues at coordinate 1,385 of JAZRIV010000048.1, read as the reverse complement.
TATATGAGCATTCATCATTACTAATGAATTCCATAGTATTATTATGATTTAATTTCAAATTTATGACAGGCCATATGCATGTGGTATCAATTGATTTAATTTGGTTTAGGTAATTAATAGGCGAATTATTGTTAATAATGTCTATTTCAGTCAAAGTTATAGATTTGTTTTTTATGGAGCATCCACATAAAACAATGCATAAGCTTAATATCTTGATTGTAAATTTCATTGTATTTATTTTTAAAATTTAAAAATAAAGCTCATTCGATATGCTAGTTTGAATGAATAGTTCTGGTAAGAGGGTATTTATACCTATTCTCTAAAGTAATGTAGCAGTAAAGACTTGTTACTTGCCATCATTTATATTACTAAGACTTAACACAATAAAGTTGTAAATATAGTTTTATAAAAGGCAATTGTAAAAGTTCAATGACAATTCCAATCGGTAGTTTGCTACCGATTGGAATTGTTGGTGTTTTTAGCGTCTTATAATTTGTAGCAAATGTTTTTTTACACCTCTTAGTTGAGAATTATATTGATCCCATCCTATCTGTACCAAATTCCCTTCATTATCGTAAATAGAAGGAGTAATAATTAGACATCCTTCAGAAATACCTCTCTCATCTTGCCATTTTTTGCTAAAATAATTTCCCATAAATCCAGTATCGCGTGTTGAATGAATAAAAGTTCCTACTAACGCATCATCATATGTCCTATATTTGCTAGGATTTCTATCACCTCTTGCAGGAACTCTATTCCTATTATTGATTGCCCAATTAGATTGGAGATTTCCAGACTTGCCTTTTTTATCAAAATTTACAATATAATCGCCATCTGCAATTACGCCCCATCTTGTGGGATCAGAAGTCATTGTATACCCTTGATAATTTTTAATATCATCTGCTCCTCTTGGTCCATATACAATAACATCTGCTAAAATCGCCCCTTCGCCAAAAAGAGAATACCCTTTACCTAACCTTTCATTGAGATAACCATTAAATACAACTACTGCAGAGTGACCTAACAATATGATATCATTTCCGTCATTGTCTTTCATCCCTGTGTTAAACGTAGAACCTTCTTGCCAATGCCATTCTGCTTTACTGGAACCATCCTTGGCGAAATAAAACCACTCCCTTCCATCCATATCCACAAACATCACCGGATTGTTCACGCAGTAGTTGTAGGCACTGAACGGATAATACTTCCCCGCCAACGGGTCCTGTACCAGCCAACGGGCAATCTTGGTGTCATACATCCTGGCACCATAATCCAACAAATTAAGGTTGCCGGTTGTTTGCAGCTCTTTTCCGTTGAATTTGTAGCGGTTGGCTGTGGTTTGGGCGTAAGTCTGGCCAAAGGTGTGTCTTCCTCCAAAGGGGTAG
>JAZRIV010000047.1:0-38872 GCA_045645465.1 Candidatus Egerieisoma sp. | reverse complement strand
GACCGCTTGGCCTCCGACTTCCTCCACAAGCCATCCTTTGCCCAAAAATCCCCCCAGTCTCTCAGAATGTCCTCCAATTGACTGATTGTGGCAAATTTCTGTTATTTTCTGCCTTTTTGGGTGCCTCTTCTGGCATCTGATCTGACTTTAATCTGTTGCATTTTCTGTGAGCTAACTGCAGATTGTCCAGCTCATCTGAGCCACCTCTTGCACAGGGTATTATATGATCCACTGTTGGGCTCAAAGGATCAGGATATCTGATTGACTTGTCAACAGGTTGACCGCAAATCCCACAGATGCTCTGTGTTGCAAGGATAATCTTTTTATTTTTCTTAAAGACCTGGCTCCTGGCTGGATCATGCTCCGGCCTTAGCTGGGAGGTCGGTCTGTTCAAATAGGCACCCCTGGGCATTTTTCTGACCCCTCCGGTATTTTCCCAAGCAAAAAGCCATCAACTCATCCGTGGTTGATGGCTTTTCTTAGGAATCCGAAAAACAAATAAAATAGACAGTCAAAAAGCTCTTTCGAGCTTTTGACATTAGTATTGTAGCATGAAAATATGTCCCTTGAGTAGGGTATTTCTAAAAATGTGCTCTGCTTTGTCATTTTCTGACAAAAAATCAGATTCTCTGGACCAAATAATAATAATATTTACGCCTCATGAGATAGTATGCATCACGCTCACAAGGGAGTCCTTTTCCCTTTATCTGGTCAAAGGTCAGTCCATAACAGACTCCAAGCCTCAGCCAATAATCAAGGCCACCAGCAACCTTTTGAATTGTATCATCCACAATCTGCATCTTGTGCTGCTTGTTGGACTCAACTATTTTCACAGCTGCCTCAAAGGTTGAGTCATAGTCTGATGAGCTCTGCACTTTGTCTTTATCGTATGCAATAGCCTTGGATGTGTCTGCCATTGTCTCAACTTCCTCTTTCCAGAGAGGATATCTCAAGGAGTAGTGAATTGCTGTGAGATAGTCCTCTTTTGGCAGATAATACTTTGATTTCTCTGATGGTGCTCTGTATTTTCCCATTCTCTCCTCCCTCATAAGTATTTATATGTCCTTGATGACCTCAATCAGGTTCTGCTTTGTGTTTATGATCTGCATTGCCCTTTGCTCTGTCATGATGTGCTCTGAGCCCTTTTCAAGGTGCCTGTGGAGGACCACATCATCATAGCCAACAAGGACCCTCACAAGGACACTCTTTTCCGGCTCATATCTCTTGAATGGTTTAGACTCTCCAAGAATCTGCTCCCACTGCTCTTTGATGTGGTCATCATCATAACAATATACAAACTTTGGCACCTTCCTGAGAATGTTCACATCAAAATCCATGTCAAAAGGCACCACATGAGCATTGATTCCATCCTCAACTCCCATCTCAAATGCTGATGGGAATGGAGTGCAGATGAGAGGAGTGCCATTTGTCAGAGCCTCAAGGACTGTGTATGACCAACACTCTGAGTCACTGAGCGTGACAACATAATCCGCTTTTCTGATGATCTGCTCCATGTTGCATGATATGCCCATGTTATAAAAGTTTTTTGGAGGGTTTTTCAGCTGTCCATCTGAGAAATTGAGCCACATGAATGAAATATCTGAGGCATTGAGCATGTCTGCCAATTTTCTCATCCTGTTCTCAATGTCTCCTTTGTCATCTGCTGGGAGTCTTGTTGCTGAGACTAATATGAGCATGTCACATATATTGGCATTACTGAAATTGTGGATCACCTTGCCATCAGTGACTCCAAAGGACTCCATGGCTGTCCTTGATACATATACAAGCTCATCATAATCCTCAGGAATGTGCCAGGACTTATCTGTCCGGCAAGCATGACACATTCTGACTATTTTCTTGTACATGACATTCTGTGGAATCTGATCCAGGAATGAGAGGACAATGAGTGTGTCACAGGCCACAATGTTGGATGAGCCAATAATGAGCCTGACCTTTGGCATTAGCTGCATGATTCTCTCTTGTCCGGTGAAATTGTCACACAGGACTGTGAGGTCATATTTGTCAGCCATCTCATCAACAAAATTCATGATAAATGTGATGAGCCCACCAATTGATGAGAGATTCCGCCTATATATGACCACTTGAGTCTTTGTTGGGATCGCTTTTTTGGTAAGATGTCCACAAGGCTCTCCCTTGATGATGTGTCCCCAAGTCGCAAAAGGCTTGGATATCCGACAATATTTCTTTAGCTCTGGTATGTCACATTGATTTGTCTGCAGAAAGACCTCATTGACCTCATCCTCTTTTTTGATCTCCTCAAGGACATCTGTCATGTCTGCTGTGACATGGTCATAATAAAATATCGCTCGTTTTGTATTCATAAGGCCAGCAGCAAACCTTTTAGTTTTGCTCATGGTCACATCATCTCTGTAAAAATACACAAAATCTGTGACAGCTGCTGCCTTGTGAGCTCTCAAAGGCTCAGTGTCTCCTAGTGGCACTATATAACCGCATTTTCTTGAAAAATCCTCATCCTCTGTGGAGTCTTTTTTCTCATTGAATCTGATATCTCCTATAAATGACCGCTTAAAGACTCTTGTGCAGACAGATGGGTTTGAGAGTCTCTCTTTATCAGAATTGAGTTTTGCAGTCAGATTCCATCCCTTGTCTGTCAGAGACTTCCAACTCATCTCAATCACATCAGGCTCATCCTTTGTCTTTTCAAGGATTTTTGAGACAAAATCCTCAGAGACCATGTCATCAGCATCAATGAATGAAATATAATCGCCTCTTGCTTTGTCAATTCCCACATTTCTTGCTGATGAGCAGCCTCTATTCTGCTGCCTCTGGACTCTCACAAAAGAGTGATCTGTCTTAAATGGTATTTTTGAGCCATCATCCACCACAATGACCTCCACCTCATCTGTGATCTGAGGTGCCAGTACATCAAGGAGCTCACTTGTATATGGCTCAGCGTTATAATATGGGATTATTATTGACAGCCTCAGCTGCTGCCTTGGCTGCTCTTTTTTCTTTGGCTCTTTTTGCTCTTTTGGCATTGATTTCCTCCTTGTGTGCCTGATAATAGGCTCTTTTCTTGGCCAATTGCTCCTCATGGTGCTCATAATAGTATCTTTTCCATCTGTCCATTATTATTGGGCCCTTTTCCCAAGAATCAGGAGCCCTGGTCTCTCTGCCTAGTCCGTCATATATGCAGTCAGGATGGATGCAATTGAAACAATCCTCATTGCATGGCATTTTCTTCCGGCTCATTTTTCCTCACTTTCTGCCTTTTATTTGCATTCCAATACTTAATCCGAACAAAAATGACGGAATCATTAGTATTGCTCTATTTAGTACCTCGATAAAATATTCACTCATATTATTCCTCACTTTCTGCTTGAATTAGTCTCAATTGCTGCTTGTGCGCCTATATGCCCAGGCAAAGTCTGGATTACTATCGCAAAGCTCAAGCCTCTCCCTTACGCTTATTGAATGCACACTCACACCCAACCTCTCAGCTGTCGGAGATGTGTATGCGTAGCTCATAGGGTCATACTTGCTCAAAATCTTATCTTCCAATGATCCTTTATTTGCGTAAATCTTACTCATTCCCCTAATTCCTCCTTTGCATTGTTATACTCAAATCTTGTGCACTCCTCCCAATGCCTCTCTTGGTGTCCGTCTTGATATGTAACTAGCCACAGGAGCTCATATTTTTCCTCAACATAGTTATAGACATAATATGGGACTCCTTGGTCTGTTTTGCGTGTCCAGGTCTCTGTGTGGGCCTCAACATATCTGTAATCAATGACAATTCTTGACTCCTCTTTCCATTGTTCTCCGCAGCCTGTGAGCTGGCTCACTATGCCAAGGATCACAGCCAGGATCAGGATATATCCAAGGAGTTTCTCATAGGTTTTCAGTCTTTTCTCAGTCATCTGCTGCCTCCTTAGGATCAAACCTTTTTATGGTTGGGAATAATCTACTTTCAATTTCTTCTAACAAATTAATTACTCCATCATTATATGCAAGCGTATAAAGAAGTATTTCACTTGGGTCGTTTGACTTGAAATTTTCTTGATTCCCACTCATTACATCAATTGCTATGCTTTTAATATATTCAAGTTTAATCTCTGCCATCTGCTGCCTCCCTCAAATCTTTTAAAATGAGAATGTTGTATGACATTTCACATGGAATGTAGTTTGTCCTGATATCATATCCATCTTTGATGAGTCCGCTGCAATAAACCTCAGCCTCATCAACACTTAAACACTTTATTATGTCCCCCTTTTTAAGCCTTCTCTTTGCCATCTGCTGCCCCTATCTCCTTTAATATCTCTTTGTATATTTCATTTTTTGCCTCATCATCATATGAGATGAGAAAATGATGCTGCAATTTTCTTATGTGCCTGATTTGAGCTCTGTCAAACAAATAAATGTGGTCAAATACAACTCTCTGTCTCTTGCTCCGGTCTGGATGAGCACTGCCACCAAAAAAACACTGACAGTCCTCAAACAAATATTTACAAATAGGACATCTGCCTTTTAATTCATTTTTGCTCATCTGCTGCCTCTTTTTCCTCCTTTTTGTATGGACACCAAGCTGGTGATGTTTTTATTGGCGCAACATATGGATTCTTACTGAATCCTAGAAATCTTGGCATCTTGACAATTCTGTGCTTTTCAAAATAGCCAAAAATGTATTTATAATCTGGATGCTGGCACATATATTCAAATCTGGTATTATTTCCCCTTTTGGTCCTAGCACAATAGTCACATTCATTGCATCTAATCATCATTTGCCTCCTAACGCTCAAATTTTCTTAACTTTTTTCCCAAATTTCTCCCTCCAATTCTCTCCAAAGAGGTTCAGATTGTCCTCATCATTCATTCTGTGCCAGGGCTCCCAGGATATCCTTGCCCCACAGGATGGACATTTTTCACAGTCCATCCACTTAAACTCATCAATCCCATCTCCACAAACAGGACAGAATGCATCATCACATATGTCCATGATCTCAACAGGATAGATGGTCTCAGGCTCCTCTGATCCGTTGCACCTAGCACCACACATTTTGGTTGCACAGCTCCGGCAACATACATGAGGACACATGAGCTCATCCAATGTGTCAGCAACTCTCCAAAGCTCTTTTTTGTTGCATTTATGTCCAGAATGGCTGCACACTGTCTCAAGCTCCTTGAGATAATCAAAAATGTCAATTTGTCCGCTTATCTGTTTCATTTCTCTCCATAATTGTCATTGAAAAGATAATCCTGACTGACTCCAAATCTCTTTGCTATCTTTTCAATGCCCTCAATTGATGGTATTGCTCCGGCCTTTAGGTCCTCACAGTCATCCTTTGACAATTGCAGCTCCTGACACAGACCTTTGAGATTTAGTCTGTTTATTTCCAGGAGGTGAGAGAGCCTCAGGAAAAATATTTTGTTTTGCTCGCTGTCCAGGTCAATGATCTCACTGCTCATGTTCTTTGCTCCCTCAATGAGTTTTATCATGCATTCTGGAGGGAGGACTCTCATCATGGCTGCTGCCACAAGTGCAAATTCTTTTGCTGGCTCCTCAACTCTCATCTGGACATCCCAAGCGTGTCCTATTTTCTCAACTCTTATCATTCGGTCCTCCAATCTTTTTTGTGCTCAGTTGCAATCATCAGAGAATTGACCAATATCTGCAAAGGGATTCCTGAATGCAGCATTTTGGATGCTATGCACACAAAATCCGATGTGATTTCAATAGCATCTCCCTCCAACTCAACAACAACCATCTCAGGATCATCTTTGTCTTTATAACAATGAATCATCTTTGCTCCTCCCAACTGTCTGGAAATAATCTCAATTTCATTTCAGTCCCCTGAGCTTTGCCAATCATCCACATGGCCTCTCCGTCCATTTCATATAAACTGAGTCTTACTCTTGATGGCTTGATATGTCTGTCCAAGAAAAAGCTCATTGATTTGGCAAATACTCTCTGAAATTTTCTCTTGTAGACCTTTTCTGTGATTCTCTTGTTCATTCAATCAGCCTCACTTTCTCGACATGTGAGAATTTAAATGCCCAGGAGCTGCCCTCAATGCCAAAATAGCCTGGTCTCCGATAACTATATTTTGCAGAAAACTCATCCACATAAAACAATTTCCCTGTTATCTTTTCACCATCAAAAAGGAACACCTCAACATTTTTCCCTACAAGTGCCATAAAATCTGCTTTTTTCATAGTTTATTCAGCGGACAACAATTGCAGAGACAATCCATTTGCTCTTGATCCAAAATGCTCAAATCTGGGTCTGGGTCATTTCGGAATCTGTCTCTATATTTGCAATACCTGTCACAGATTTCCTCCTTTATCTTTTCCAGCTGCTCATATATTGTCATTTCCGCTGGATTGTTCCTCCTCTGGTTCATCCTCTGCCTCCTTTGACTTTTGATATAGCCAGCTTTCAAGTTCATCCTGGCAAACAGGACACAAGTCCATCATCTTTGCTGTAGTTTCAGTACCCTTTTTAATGATAATTCTGGGATAGTATGGCTCATAAAATGCTCCACATCTGTCATATTTCTTTGCATTACTCATCTGCTACCTCCTTTTGCGCATATTTGGCAATGATAGAAAGGCACTCCTCTAAAGTTGTTTTTGCTGCCTCCATTTTGGGAATCAATGGATCATTTCTCACAAGGACATCAAGCGTTATGTTTATACCATCAAGTCTGCTGCGCATTTCAGCAATAATCTTGTTTAAATCTTCTTTGGAGATATATTCCTGATTTAATATCTCTTGGACTTGGTCCTGTTCCTCTTTGCTCTCACAATGGATTATGATGTCAAATTCGTCATTGTATTCTCTTAAAACACCATCATCTCCAATAATCAGTTTTAACTCCTTTTCCTCATTGCTCATCTGCTGCCTCCTTAATTGCATTATTGTCAGCCATCCATTGTATATATCTGAATCGCTCTTTTGAATTGTCCTCTCCGATTTGTGGCCTTGTGTGAGACATTTTTTCCTTTATTCTTTTTAGACTTACATGATCTTTTGCCTCATCAATACACGCTTGCAACACATTCCATCTCAGATAGTCCTTGCCTCCGTTGTACTTGGCTAAAAGCTCATACTCTTTGACCATGTCCTCAAGGACTGCAATAAATTCCTTTGTCATAGCTCCATCCTCTCCTGTTGATTTGGCTCTCCAGGGCAGATGACTTGGCGATTTCTGAGAATTGCTATGAGGTCATATCCGGCTTGGCTCATCCTGGCTCCAAAGCCTTTGCGGATGGGCTTGGCATAGGTATCAATGACCATCCTCACAATCTCCAGCAATATGTCTCTGCACTCCTGATCTGAGAGCCTTCTGTCAGTCCTCCTCATGATCCACCTCCCTCTGGCATGGCAGATAATCAAAAACAGCTGTGTCATAATCATCTGGATTGAACCATGGGAATGTGCACTCCATGTCTCCGATTTCTGACTCCTGATAATAGCCACAAGGCTCACACTCCGGTGGAGCAAAAAGAAATTTCTGCTCTTGGTTTGTATATGCATAGGCTGGTCTTGTCATGCATCTGGACAGATGTCTCTTTTTTCTGCCTTGCTCCTCAAGATAAATCATGTTCTCAATCTTATGGTCATACATGCTCTCAGCCAGTGAGCTCTTGGGCAATCTTGCTTTTCCCATTCCCCCTCCTCTCTGCCTCAGGCATCAGCCTGAGGACTTTCAACCATATTCTCAGAGCTTTCCTGTGATAAATTCCCAGCTCCAAAAGGTAATGAAATATAGTCTGCAAGGACCTTGTATTCTGCTATGACAAGATTTTTGGCAGTCTCAAGGCCATTGATTCTCTGATTGAGGTCTGCAAGATTCTTGTCCAGCTCATCAATTCTGCCAAATATCAGATTCTTGACTGCATCAGGGATGGCTGCCTTTGTGTCCTCTTTGGCTGCTGCCTCTGAGACTTTTTCAGCATCAGAATCTGGATCACTTTTTGTGGTGAGCTTGGGTCTCCCAGCCTTTGGGAGGGCTCTACCGTTGGCAAAAAGGATCCTCTTGACCTCCTCAATGTTTATGTTGTACATGCCAGCAATTGCCTTGATCTGATAATTGCTCGGATTATTATCGAACAGCTCACATATTGTCTTTTCGTAGTCTCCCATGTCTATTCCTCCAAAAAATAAAATCCCTCCGGTGGCTCTTTTGCTTTGTCTTTTTGCGGATTTTCTGCAAAAATCGGCTTTATATGTTGATTTTCTCTAGCTTTTGACGTTTTGACTTGCTCTTTTGCTTTGTCTTTTTGCGCTTTTTGCCATTTGTCATATATGAGGCTCTCCTTGTCCCAAGAGGGATAAAATCTCTCAAGGTGTTCTGCTGCCTGTTGGAGCATCTTTTGCCTGTCTGTTGAATTGTCCAGCTTGTCATGGCATTTCCGGCAGACTGTGACAATGTTCTCAGGAATCCCAAGTCCTCCATGGGACCTTGGGACAACATGAGCCTCAGGGAGACCAGGAGCGCCACAAAAAATGCAGCTCTCCTCATCCCTCTTGTAGACAATCTCCTTTGTCTTTTTGCTGATTGCACAGGCTCTTGTCCTCCTATGCATCAGACTTTGAGCTCATCATCTTCTCTGTGCTGGATTTTTATGTGGAGATATGAATCAGCATCCATCCAGATGGTGCATGTCTTGGCATCATAATTCATTGAGACCTTGTCAAATACAAAAGTTTCAACCAGACTGATGGCAGCATTTACAAAATCAATCTTTTCTGCTGTAAAATGCTTTGCAACATAAGTCTTGATTTTCTGCTTGCGCTCCTTTTTTCTCCTCTCTGACTGAGCCTCTTTGCACATGCATTTGTCTGTAGCCATTTGGTCCAGCTCTGCCTGTGAGACTTCTCCAATGGTCTCAATGATTGCTGTCTGCCCACAAAAGGCACATGTACCAACATTTTTGTTTTCAATTTCTGACATTGTTTGTCCTCCATTCCAATTCTTTGATGTATTTATTATCAAGCTCCTCCGGCCTTGCAAAGGCCACAGCATGATTTGATAGTTGGGACTGCACCTGTCTCCAAATGTCCTCATGGATCAGAGGACCATTGAGCCTTATTTTGTGCCAGTCATTCTTTTCCCACCTCTTTGTCCAGCCATTGACAAGACTTGACCTCACAAAGTCATCTGAGATGTATATCTTGAGGACTGCTGCCTTGTTGAATCTCTGGAGCGCCTGTTGGAGAGCAATGAGGACAGCTCTCTTTGTGGTTGCATTGTTGATACAAACAACTCCATCTCTTTTCTCGACTTTTCCATTGCTTAAAGCACAGACAATCATCCACCTTGCCCAGGCTGTCTTTTGGACTGCTGGATTTTTTGTCTTGCCCAAGATAAATATTTCCGTTGTCATCCATCTAGTCCCTCCGTTTAAATATCTTTTTGATTGATTCCCAAATAGTGCACCTTTTGCGCCTGTTTTGGTCACTCTTTGTCAATCCCTTGGAATTGCCATCAAATTGCTCTCGTTTTTCACGCTTTGGCTTTTTCTTAATCATGTACTTTTGGAATCTGATGCCCACATACTCATTGAATCCGCTTTTGACTGACTCATCCATGAGGTCATAGTTTCCAGGCACCACAGGAGCATCTGGAATCCCTCCGGCAACAAGCCTTGATCTTACTGTTGGCTTTTTGAGGTTCCTTGATCTGTGATATTTGCTCCGGCCTTTGGTCTGCTCCTCTTTGGTCTCAATCTTGCAAAAGTAATCTGCAAGGTCCTCATAGGCTCCCTCTTCATACATTTGAGAAATCTTGATGTGGTTTCCCCAGAGTCTTGTGATCTCTCTGAGCAAAAAAGGATCCCCTTCAATGACCATATGATGATGTAGTGCCTCTCTTTTCTTGCCTCTCTCAGTGATTGCAATGTATTTAAAAGGCTTGATCTCTTTGACCCTCCGGCTCATCTTATAGAGAAAAGTCTTGAGGTTTTGCTCTGCCTCCTCATAGGTCTCAGGTCTTGCATCCTTGGGATAATCCAGCGTGATATGATAGCCACAATCAAAATTGAGGATCATGAGGAGCTGGAGCTTTTCTGCTCTCTTTTTCCTGTTGTATGCAGCCATTGCCTTGGGAGTGTCCTTTTCTTTTTGTCTCCTCTTCCTGTGAGGAGCTCCAAAGCCTCTGTGTGTGTAATTGGACACAAGCACATAGTCTCCGGCAATCTGTACCTTGTTTACATACATATACCTGACTCCCCTGTCATATTTTTTTATTGACCTGACACTTGTCGATAACTTTAATATTTTTAATCGCTCCAAAAAAAGTCTCTCAAAGTGCCATTTTTATGGTTTTTTCAAGGGTGTTGTGGTATAATATTTTTAGTGAGAATTATTCAATAAATCTCCTCCCAAAAAACTTTACTTGCTATACCTAACTACCCAAGAATGAGCTTGCCCCCAAGCTCATTTTTTATTGGTCCAGGAGCATTGTCACAATCCTGACTCTCTCCTCTTTTGGAACTCTTAAAGCTGACATAATCTCATTTAACTTTCCCATTGGAATCTTTTCAGGATCATCAAAATAGTTGATGATGGTCTGATGGGAGCCAACTGTTGTGAGGCTCCTGAGCTTTTCCTTTGAGGAAATATTTCTGAGTTTCATGTATTTCGACAACTCCGATTCAAAGATTATGCCTTTTTTCGTTTGATACTTGCCCATAATCTTGTCCCTCTATTCAGTTTTTAGGTTGTTGGAATACTTCTCACCCACAGTCCGCTCTCCAGAGCAACAATGTGAGTGAATACTTTGAACAGACTTGAATGTCTCTGTATAGAATTAGCTTGAAAATTCCACACAATCTGATATACTGTGTGGTGGAAAAAGGCACTGGGCGTGTATTTTTCCACCACTAAAGAGTTTGTGTTCCCAGCACAGGCTCTTTTTTATTTACCATGCAAGCGCTCATAACTTGCGCTCCTGGTCAGTATGTCATTGACATAATCTGTGATAAAGCCATATTCCTTGTATTTTTCGATTGCATCCCATCCGGCTCCAGCGTAGAGGGACAGGATAATTGGATTGTCATCTCCGTATGCCTCGTAGAGCTCAGAGAGATAATCTGCTGCCACATAGATGTTGGCATAACTTGTGAGCATATCATCCTGGGTGTAGCCACATTTCTCAATCCTGTCTGCATGAACTTTCACATTGATCTGGCACAATCCCCAGCAATTTCTGTTTTTGACATCTGGAATGAATCTTGACTCATGCCAGGCTATGGCCTCCAAGAGCTCCGGACAGATGCCAAAGTCGGCTCCGATATCCTCACAATATTGTTTTATTTCTTTTGGGATTTCATCATCAGGTTTCTGGGCTGCTGCCTCTGATCTGATGGATTGGACAGAGAGTCCAATGATTATAATCCCCAACAAAAAGAAAATCGCAGTGCACTTTTTTATCTTGCCCACACAGCCTGTCCTTTTCCCCTCCGGACGTTGGTGTGCTCCCCTGGGCAGATGGTGCTTTTTAAAAGTCCTCATCATTCCTCCTTTTTGAGACTTCCAACAAAATCATTTGGATTTTTGTTGATTGCCAGGCAGATCAGGACAAATTCATCTGCTTTCATCTCACGCCTGTTGCAAAAGATGTCACTGACAGAATAGTCTTTCATTCCAGTCCGCTCAGCAATAAAGCTCTGCTTGATACCATTGTTTTTCACGTACTCTCTGAGGCATGTCTGCACAACATTATTTTTCATTTTTCCCCTCCTCCCTGATGTTATTATCTTGTATTGCAAGACTTGATAATATAATTCTATTTCTAATATGTTCGCAATGTCAACTACATTATTATGGGATAACATTTGATTTCTTGTAAAAGCCCATGTTTTCTGTTAAAATTTTTTTTGGAAAAGATTAATTGTCCAAGAAATAATTTTTCAAAATCCATGAGGTAGCAATATGAAAATGAACGTTGACCAGAGCCAAAGTTAGCGACCCCCATTTCAAATGGGGGTTTATTGTTAAACCGCTCCGCGGTGTTAGTACCGGTTCCGCCAGAGGCGGGGGTTCGCAATACCATATAATACCAGTTGCCCCCGATAGGGGGCTATGTAACTATCCTTCTATTCTGTCATTTTCTTCCTGCTCTCTAATGTAGTTCCTGATAGTTTCCTCGTTTACATTTCCTACAGTGCTGACATAATAGCCTCTTGCCCATAAGTGTTTTTCTCCCCATTTTGCATGTAGTTCTGGGTGTCTGTCATAAAACATAAGAGCACTTTTCCCTTTTAAGTACGACATAAACTCCGAAACACACATCTTAGGAGGAATAGCCACATACATATGTATATGATCTTTGCAGATTTTTCCCTCGATAAGCTGAACTTTCTTCATTTCGCATAACTTGGGAATAATTTCCTGTAAATCCTTTTTATTTGCTCCGTACAGCACTTTCTTCCTGTACTTTGGTATGAAAACTATATGGTAGGTGCAATTCCACCGTGAATGCTGTATACTTTGATTATCCATATTGGATGCCTCCTTTGATTTTTGTTATGGATCGCGAAACCCACAACATTATATCATCGGAGGTTCTTTTATTTTAGTACTCTACGCAACGCCACGGCTTTACCGGTTCCCCCATCTCGGATGGGGGTTTGCTACGCTCTCAATCAGGCGCTTATTGGCTTATTACATTCATATGCTCAGGCTGATGAGAGGACTCACTCAGCAAGAGATTGCCGAAAAGCTAAACAAATCAGTCAATGCTGTTTCAAGCTGGGAGCTAGGCAACACAAGTCCTCCAATCAGTGTGGTCATTGAACTGTGCAAAGTGTTTGATGTCACTCCAAATCAGATTTTCGGATGGGATGAGTGTCCAGAACTTAATGAATACATCAGAAAAACAGAGGATGCTGCTCAAAAGATTGAGGAGCTCAAAAAGCAAAAAGAGGAACTGGATGCCCAGATCAAGGCTTATTCTGAATTATTAAACCACAAGAAATAATCTTGTGGTTTATTTTTTTGACCTAAAATTGCTTTTTCGCAATTTACATGATATATTTTAGTTGTTTCTACTAAAAATATAGTTAGGAGGTTGAGATTATTGAAACATGAATTGGCTAGGAGATTGCGACTCTATCTCGATTCCACAGGTCTCTCTAGGAGAAATCTATCTCGTATTACAGGAGTGCCAGATTCAACTATTTGTAGGGTGCTAAAAGGTGAGCGCAATCTGAGTCAAAAAAACCTCATCAAAATTTCCCAGGCAACAGGATGTGATTTAGATTGGTTTTTGGGGCTTGGATCAGATGATGAGTTTATTACTAATTTAGAAAAGGAGAAGAAAATGAATGGTTTGTTCCAAAAAAATGAAAACATGAAAGAATTTAATGCTATATTGCTAAAAAGAAAGCTTGACAATGCTTGTCAAAAAGAAAACTCATCTCTATCAGCTTTTTGGGATGCTCATAAGCTCTCGAGCAATGTTCGCTCTTTATACTACTATTTGTATCAAGGCAGAATGCCTGAGGACTTTTTGGATGAGCTTATCAAGGTTTTATCATTGACAAACAACCCGGAAATTTATACTCATAGACAACTGCCAAAAGGAGGTGCTGCTATATCTAACAAAGAACGTGCGGAAAAATTAAAAGAGCTCTCTATTAAGTACGAAAAGGAGCCCATTGATGATCTTGTTCATCATATGATTGAATTAATTCAGAGTGGTTGCCTTAGGGAAATATCTTTCTCAGCCATAGGAATCAAATTCACACTTGAAAAGGAGTAACACATGACCAAAAAAGAAAAAGAGATAAAAAGTGCCCTTGATGCTTATTGCATCAAGGTGATAGAGGAAATCAATCGCATAAAAGAATCATCAGAATCCAATGTCTTTCCATCAGCAGCATCAATTATCTTGAATATGTCTGATAGAAAAGAAAGGGATAATTAAATGGCAAATGCACAAAAACTTCCATCAGGAGCATATAGAACTAGAGCCACAAAGCTCATAAATGGAAAACAGGTCCGCAAAAGTTTTACTGTGGCACCTGAGAATGACAGCAGAGAGGCATCACTCAAAGCCAAGGCAAAATCTGAGCTCATGGCTAGGAACTGGCTTTTTGATGTTGAGGAGGAAAAGACAAGGACAACTGTTGAAAAAGCAATGCAGTCTCATCTTGATTCTCACTCAGCTGTCTGGTCTCCATCTACTCTGAGAGACTATGTCAAGATTCCTCAGCATTTTGAATCAATCAAGGGCATGGATGCCCTTGAGGTTGACTCCAAAACACTGCAGTCAATAATCAATCAATGGGCCTTTGATGGTCTGAACAGAAAAACAATTGCAAACAGGATCAATTTCCTGAGGAATGCTCTTGAGCTTGTCGGTAATGACAAGAGCTTTAAAATCAAATATCCAAAGTCAGCTCCCAAAGAGCTGCTGCCTCCAGAGCCCTCAGAATTTCACAGACTCATATCTGCTGCCAATGATGAGGAAAAGCTCATGATTGTCCTTGCTGGACTTTATACCTTGAGGAGAGGTGAAATCGGTGGCCTCTGTGGTGAGGATATACTGAGAGACCTTTGTGCTATTCATGTACATACTGACAGAGTCAAAAACAAAGACAAGGAATGGGTCAGAAAAGAGATGCCAAAGACAGCTCAGTCTGTGAGACTGATTCAAGTTGCTCCGGAGATCATGGACATGATCCCAGAGGTTGGTCCCAAGGAATATATATTCAAGATGTCTCCTGATGCAATGACAAGGAGATTTGAGAGGCTCAGAGCCAAGGTCTGTGTCAATTGCAGACTACATGATCTGAGAAAATATGCTGCATCAATCAGGTCAGAGATCATGCCAGGCAAGTATGTTGAGGCTGATGGAGGATGGAGACCAGGCTCCAATGTCCTCAAGACGATTTATGACAAGCCATTCAAAGAAAAGAGAAAAGACTACTCCAAGAAAATAAATGACCAAATCATTAAAGACTATGGAGCGGAACTCTTTGGATAAATAGAAAATACACATGTCCACAGCGTGTCCATTTTCGTGTCCATTTCGTGTCCACTTCATAGTCTAAAATGAATATTTTTAAGTCTTATTAATAGACTTAAAAGTATGATTTTTTATCAAAGAAAATGAGCAACCATGCGGATTTGAACACTAACCCCACATGATTGCTCTTTTCTTTGATTAAAGCTGCTGACGAGAATCGAACACTTGACCATTTTGCTCAAATGCCACTATTCATGCACACTTCAAAAATTCGTGTCCACTTTTCGTGTCCACTTCGATTCAATCATCCATCTGCTCCACTTTTGTGATGATCCTCTGGAGCTCCTGTCTCATTCTCTGATCCGGTGCTCCCTCCATCAGCTCTCTGAGGTCCTGAACAACCTCATCAGTGTCCATGGAGTAGTCATCTCTCACATAACGAGAGTAGCCTCTGCCTGAGGAGTAGCGACCTCTGGAGTCTCTTTGGGCATTGGAGCCCCTTCCTCTGCTTTCGTAGGAGCTGCCACCTCTTTCTCTACCATAGGATTCTCTCCCATAGGATGAGCCTCCGTCCTCATAGGATCGTCCTCCTCTATATGACGAGGGCCACCTCCTGATGTCACCGCTGTAACCAGCCTCCATCAACTCATCAGCTCTGAGGAGATTTTTCTTGAGATGTGCCAGCTTGTCAGCATATTCAATCTCAGCAATTGACAGCTTGCCATTGCCAGCCTGTTGCTCTATCTTTTCGAGCTCATCACAGACATAATTTATCAGCTTATGCATCTTTTTCTCCTTCCTCAATTATCGAAAATAATATTTGCATTCTGCACCAGAATTGGAATTGTGCTTGTGTTCCTGATTGAGACTGCTGAGCAGCCACACAAACAAGGCACAGTCACAATGACATCTGCTCCCACATTGTCATAGGTTGCCACCTCAGTCACATCTGAAATCATGATGCTTGATGGGTCAATCTCACCATCAATGGCAACTGCCAACTGGATTCCATCATCAGGAGCTGTCTGTCCCTCTGGAATTGCTATGTTGGCATGGAATGCAACCTCATAATTGGTGTTTCGCCTCCAACAATTCATGACATTCTGTCGGAGGAACTTGTTGGCGAGTCGGAAAAGCCCTGAGCCGTCTCTGTGGTATATGAGACCACGATTGCAAGGCACAGGAGACTCTGTGAAAATCACACTAGCACCTGGCTGCACAGTCTGTGCAGCATTCGCTGAATACTCGGCTCCCATTGTGCACCTCCTTACATTCCACAGCCACAGCCATTGTTGCAACCACAGCCATAATTCTGTGCACATGTAAAGATAGGAGTCTGTCCAAAAACCGGAGTTGTTCCGACTGGGCAATCTTTGAATCTTGAGTAAATAGCATCTGTCTGAGCAGTCTGAGCTGCAATAAGCTGAGCAGTCTGGACATCCTGTGATGCCTGTCCTCTTGAGTAAAGGAGCTCCTGTCTGAGCTGGTTGATAGTATCATTTTTCTGGTCCAGCTTGTCCTGATTCATCTGATTCAGGATTGTCTGAGTCTGGGCCTGAGTTGCCTGAATGACATCTCTGATGCCCTCTGAGATAGCTGCTCTGTCAGCACAGTTTTCTGTTGCAACTGTGTACTTGAGATCAGCAATGTTTGCTCTGTTTTCACAGCAGCATTCCTGGAGATTTGAGGCAATACCATTCATGCCAGCTGTCACAGCTGTCTGAGCTGCAAAGGCTTGCTGCATGTTTGCCATCTGTCTTGCATTGGCTGCTGTCTCAGCATTTGCAAAGCCACCATTGACTGTTGCATTTACTCCGGCAAAGCCATTGCAAAGGCTGTTCTGGATGTCACCACAGCAATTGCAGAGCTGACTCTGAATTGCAGTCACACCTGTCCTGATCTCATTGACATTGTCATGGATCATCTGGTCTCTGAATCCATCATTGATCTGGTTGGACTGATTCATCCAAGGATAAAGCTCTCCAGCTCCACCTCCAAATCCTCCGCCAAATCCATTCCCAAATCCTCCATTGCCCAGGAGCAAAAAGAGGAGCAAAATCCACCAGCCATCACCGCCAAAGGCATTGCCAAAAGAGCCATTGCCCTGACCATAAGGAGCTGATGTGGGAGAGACCAGCATTGTGGTGCTCATTCCATTGTCATCTGTTAATCCCATATTGTGTCCTTTCTACCGCCTAACTTTTTGCGGTCAGCAACTCACCTCAAGCGGTGAGTCGGTTGATAGTTTCTATATGCTGGCCTAGTGGCCTACATACCGAAAAGAGATTTGAGCATATTTGCTTTTTGTACTGCTGCATTATACTGCTGTTGGGAAATTTGCCCAGAATTGAGCATCTGTTGGATTTTTTCCTGAGGATTCCCAGTGAAATTTTTCCTGAAATCCTCAAATTGTTTTATGATGTTTTGATATGGGTTTTGAGGGCCCATCTGCTGATAAAGTTTATTCAATGCCAAGACTCTCCTTAATATCATCTATTTGCTTTTTGATGTCATTATTGTCCTTTTTGATAACATCAATCTGATGTTTGATATCATCTTTGGTGTTCTTGACCTCATCCTTTGTTGCATATTCCACTCCCTCAGGGACAGGTGCCTTTGGTGGGAGATTTGAATTGTCTCTGACTGTATAATCAAGCACTTTCATTGATGGCATTCCTGAGCCATCTGTTGATTTCAAATAAATGACCTGAGCCTCAGAATCCCACAAAGGGACTGTCTCATTTGGAGCCAACAGAAAACTCTTGGCTCCGGCCTCACCTTGCACCCAGATTGGACCTGTCTGCTTTTGTGGCTGCATCTGCATCTGTGGTTGTGGTGCATAGGGATTGATTGGTGGATATGGCTGAGCATATCCAACCGGAAATCCGTTATTATATGCCATTTCTTGTGTCCTCCCAGTAATATATGGCAATCATGTCGCCAGAATTGAATGAATCTATATAATTGCCATTAATCACAGCAACAACATGTGAATCTGTCCCAACAACAAAAGTCCCCTCAGGATGATCTCTGCAAAAGTCCTTGATTGAATAGTAGTCAGGACAATGGTTTGGGATGATATATCTCCTGAATCCATTTTGTCTGAGGACAGCACCAAATGCAGCATTCAGATGCATCACTCCACCCATTGCCTTTGCACTGTCAGCAATGAGGTCAAATGCATCATCCCATGGAATGTCCATGGCAACAGCCACAGCTCTGATGGCACAATCCTCCACTCTGTTTGCAACTGGATTTGCATTGTACTTGATCCACATGGTGATAGGTGTCCTTTTCTAGTGATTCAATAAAAGCCAGGAGCTCTGTCTCACTGTACTCTTTTTGGAATGAGCAGACCATCCTCTGTATAGCCTTTCGGAATTGAAGGGGATTTAAACCATAAATAACGGGATTCGCCCGATTGAACCTTGAAAAGTTAATACTATCCCAAAAGATAGGAAGATATGGGATTGATTGAGAAAATTTGTCCTAAAAATGGCGTACTTTGACACACTGCCTGAAAAAGACTGATCTTGAACCTATATGGTACAATACGTATAGTTGATCAACTAATAATCAGGTGGCTTATGCAAAGTATTCCTTCAATGAGGTAGTGAAGCCTGCAGAGCCCCACGCATCAAGATGCTGGCACATCATGATGCAATAGAGGCGGCAGTACCACATCTTCGTAGATTGGTGTCTGCCGTTTTCTAGCAGATAGTCAATCTTCTCTCGCTTATTGCATCTTTCTGAAGAAGTACGCTTGTTGTATTCCAACTTCCATTCTTTTGAATCCCTGGCAGGAACAGTAAAGATACGAGGGTTTTCCTTGGTGGGGACATGAACTACAAGGCCATAGTCAGAATCAGAACACTTGTAGTCACAGTGTATGCCATCACAATGATAGCAATTAGGGCATCTGAACTTGTATCGCATCCTTGATTTTTCGTATCCATCACGGATCATTTTTAGCCCGGCCTGACACATGGGAATGCCGTCCTTACCAATGGTATAGGTATCCTTGTACCTGAAAGCTAAACCGCCACGTTCGTTAAGGTCGATAATGGCAGCAATAGAGTTCTCCTGACAGAACTTGTATATTGCCATAACATCATGTGCAGAATCAAGGAGTGTTTCTGTGACGTTTGCCTCTTTGAGAAAAGCTTTCATGGCATGGTACGAATAGCACAGTCCAAAAGAATCATGCATGGACGCTCTGTTAAGGAGCGGGAATACTGGGAGATCATTATCAGAATCAGCGGCAGTAAACATGTACATATCGTATCCATAATAAAACAAGTGCCTTGAAGAATCGTAACCACAGTCAGTATCTGGTTGGGAATACCAGCGGTTGCAGGAACAATTTCGTTCCTCACATTTGCAAAGCTTCCGGTATCGGTTCCTTGCGGAGGTTACAACTTCTGTTCCATCACCTGAAAGAACAAGATTACTGAAGTCAATCAGACCAAGATCAGCTGAATGCATAAGGAAGACATCGTGGAATATCTGAAAAAGCCTTGCATAGGGGACATTTGTTGAAAGAGGAGTGTCTTTCAGCTGATTGATAAGTTCTTCAACTGAGATTTTCTCTATTGGAGCTGCTTTGTCAGCAGGATTCTTTGGCTTTTCAACTTCTCTCTTCTTTAGAGGTTGGGCGTGATCTGACATGTTGTCTTTATCGGACATCCAAAGGCGGTCACAGAAGTCATAGAAAGTACCCACTCCGGGAGTATCATCTGGATGGAATCCGCTGAGAATGGCAGCCAGATGGTTGATCTTTAATTCCTCACTCCAGGTTGTGTAGTTGGTTTTCTGCATTACCATAGATACCATCATGGATCGGATCATATCCGAAGGAAGTCTGGGAACTGGGCCGAATACAGAGTAGCGGTCATACATTATCGTATCAATCAGTGTAAGATCCATGGAGTAGAATTTGCCGATTGTATCCCAGAGAGAAGGACCAAAGCGAGTGAATGCATCAGGATAGTATTGCTTAAGCAAAGATATCATCTTTGCCTGATAGGCGGCGTGGCCGCCAGTGTTAATAGGTTTACACATAAACAAACACCTCCGATTAAGATTTTTCCGGCGCCGCACACGACGCATTTTCTTAATCAATAGGCCGCGAAGCGGCCGCAGATTTTGGAGGGTTTGTCAACCCCTAAATTTGAAAATTATTGAGAAATTGGGGGGATTTGAAAAAGAGATACAAAGAAAAAGCCCTTGGAATCTTGGCTAGAGATTCCGAGAGCCTATCTGTGCATCTGGGGGTGAAAATCCACAGCTGATGAGTCTGCTTGTATATGATTTCATGGTTTGGGATGATTTCATGACAATAGAATAAAATACTAAAACTTCCCACACCTAAACGGTGTGAAGAACCTTGAAAATTCAATACTTCAGCTAATTAAAAAGGCATAAACCATTTGTCCTTTGGTATAATGGAATTGTCGAAAAACCTATATCCCAAGGGAGGTCTATGCCATGTCCATTATATCACAGAGAGATGATTCTAAGGAGCTTACAAATACAATTTCAGCATTTTTCACCAACTACAAAATAGGTGACCTGCTGCGTAAGTGTAATGGATGCAAACAGAAAGGTATTTCTGCTCTCGACATCATGAAATACAAACTCTGCAACATATTCAGAGACAGAAGTATGTATATGCAGATAAGGACTGGCTCTTTCAGAGAGGAGTTCTCTGACAATACCTTTTACCGTTTCTTGAATTCTCCAAAGACCAACTGGCTTAAATTCACAACAATGCTTTCCAAACGCATAGCAGATACAATTGAGCCTCTCACTTCTGAAGACAGAATCAATGCGTTCATAGTTGATGACAGTCTGTTTTCAAAGACAAGCTGTAAGGCTACTGAACTCGCAGCAAAGGTGTTTGATCACTGTGATATGCATTATAAGATGGGCTTCAGACTTATGACTCTCTGCTGGACTGATGGTAATACCACTTTGCCTGTTAATGGATGCCTTCTTTCTTCTACAAACGAGAAGAATGTTCTCGGTCCTGAAACTGAGACTGATAAAAGATCATTGGCCGGCAAAAGGCGTGCACTTTCAAAAATGAAAGGCACTAAAGCTATGATTGAACTGATCAAAACAGCTCTTGTAAACGGACATAAAGCTGACTATGTGCTTTTCGATACATGGTTTTCATCACCTGCGCAATTGGTAGATATCAAGTCGCTTGGTCTTGATGCCATCGCCATGGTGAAGAAAAGTTCAAAAATCAGGTACATTTATAATGGCAAGAAGTTATCCATCAGCAAAATCTTCGGCATAAGCAAAAAGCGTCGTGGCAAGAGCAAATATCTTCTGTCAGTGCCAGTAATGGTTGAAAAGAACGGTGTTCAGATTCCTGCAAAAATCGTCTGTGTACGTAACAAGAACAATAAGAAAGATTGGATTGCCATTATCAGCACCAATGCAGCTCTCTCTGAAGATGAGATTATTCGCACGTATGGTAAACGCTGGAATATAGAGGTATTTTTCAAAACATGTAAGTCAACGCTTAACCTGGTTGGTGAATGCAGGAGCCTCTCATATGATGCACTCACAGCGCATGTAGCTATTGTGTTTACAAGATATATGCTTCTGGCAATTACTAGCCGTAAGAATCAGGATATGCGTACACTGGGAGAATTATTCTTCTTCCTTGTGGACGAGATGGAAGATATAACTTTCTCACATGCGATGGATCTCATACTCCGTGCCATGTTTATAAGTATATGCAAAAACTTCAATTTCACTGAAGAACAGATGGAGTCATTCATTGATGACTTCTTGGTCAGTCTACCCGGATATATGCGTAGTGCAATCTCCAAGGCGGCATAGGCTTATATTTTAGCTGAACTATTGAATTTTCAAGGTGCGATTCCCATTTTTTATGTGGGAAGTTTTAGTAAAATAGAAAAAGCCCTCAAACAATGATGTCTGAGGGCTAATTTGGTGAGATTATGGTGCTATATTCATGTGGTCAATGAGGATTTTCATTGACTTGGCTGCAACATCCTTTGTGTATCTTGTTGACAGGCCAACCTCCTCACTGATTTGCTCATAGCTGATTCCATCCAATAGGAGTCTTTTGAGGATAAATCTGTCTCTTTCTGAGAATATCCTCTCCTCAATCAGATTCTCTATCTCTGAAACCGTCTTACCTGATCCGGTGAAAATTTTTCGGTATTCCATTTTTATATTTTCCTTGACTGTCTATTTTTGAATAAATTGATTCACAAGTTTCCTGATGGCCTCATAATCATATCCGGCCCTTGTCAGGAGCTCTTTCCTTGTGGGCTTTGTGTCTTTGGTTCCCCAAAGACCTTTGAGCACCTCCTTTGCAATTTCTTCATTTGTTTTCCGGTGTGGCTCACTAGCTACAAGATGGACAATCCCATCAAAATCAACATCCATGTCAACTGGGACATCAATTCCTAAAAGATGACCCTTTGATGAGTATTGCCATGCAATAGCCTGAGCAAATTTGGGCTTGAGCTTAGAGGTTGCATGATACTCTCCATCATCCTTGAGAGGATATCTTGCAATCCAGAAATCAAAGTCCTTTTTCAGGTCAGGATGTATGACATGGTCATACCAATCCTGATTGCAGTATATTCCAACATAATATCCAGCTGCTCTGAACATGTCAGCATAGACATATGTCAGCTCTTTAATTTTGTTTGCTCCAAGAGCTCTGAGTGCATCTGACTCATAATCCAGCCAAATGCCATATTCCAGCGCTCTATCATTTAAATGTCCCAGCAGAGCCTTTGCGTCCCTCACTGGATCGGCAATTGAGCATTTGCCCACAAAAATATAAACACCTCTTGCAATTCCATGAATGCCACAATGAGCATAATTCCTCTCAAATGTCTCATCAATTCTGTGAGACTGAGCCTCATACATGCATTTCATGATTGCAAATTCCTTGCCCTGAGCCTTCACAACCTTCCAATCAATTTTGCCTTGATAGTGGCTGACATCTATCCCAAACACATGACTCATGACAACCCTCCTCCCTTGATCTGCTCAATTGTCTGGATCACTTTATCATATCCAATCATTGATCCTAACCAAATGAGGAAAGTCATTAATATTATACACACAATGTTTTTGGAATCAAGTGGAATATCCATCAAAATATAGGCAATAATAGTCCCACCAACCCCCACAACAGCAGAGGTGATGAGGGCTATGAGATTTGAGGACATCTCCCAAAAAACTTTTTTCAGAGCCTCAGTGAAAAGAGATGCAGCTGTTGCTCCAATAAAAAAAATAAAAAGAAAAGTAGTCAGTGTCATAGTCATTTCCTCATTTTTTCGCCAAGAAACTGTGCAGATCATCTTTGGCCTTTTTCAAACTGTCTGACATGTCCTTGTGCTCCATGAGACAGTATTGCATTTCAAATTCAACCAGAGCCAACGTTGAGTGGATCAGGACTCTGATTGCCTCATCCTGGGCTCTGAATTTATCCTGTCCATGATTGAGAGACTCTTTGATGTTCTTGATTTCAATCTCACAGGTTGAAATCCTCTGCTCCAATGTATCATGAGGTCTCTTTGTGAATTTATAAAGTGCATACCCAAGGACAATGAGGTTTGCACATGATAGGATCACGCTTAAAAAAGTTTGAATTGTCTGGACCATATTTCCCCCTTAAAGAAAAAGGAGCCATCAAATGATGGCTCCAATGGTTGTCAGCTCTTAGTCTGGCAAAATTGATGATTTCTCAGGCTCTGGCTCCGGTTCAGGCTCAGGTCTGTGGTCAACAATCTCCTTAATCTGAGAGTCTCCATTCTCGTTGAGAATCTCAACAACTGCATAGAGAACATCATCAGCATTGTGGAATGCAGCCAGAATGTTGTGGTAGGCAATCTGTGCTCTCTCAAGTGAATCAAAGACATCAATGCCTGATCCATCAGCTCCAGCTGTGTTAGTGAGTAGTTTGATGAGATAAAATTTCATTTTGTGATCCTCCTTCAATAATAGTTTTTTTATGACAATGTAAATGTGTACGCCGAGCCGCTTACGCCTAAAGCGAGAAAATAAGAATCATCACTTGTGAGTGCTGATCCTTGGCTCGCTGAACTTCCATTGCCTTTCAACTCAAAACTTCCATCTTTTTTGATTAGTCCCCAAACAGAATATGCCCCACTAATTGTTAATTGTGAGTATTTTCCATTTATTGCACCAAGCACTGCAAAAGCGCCTCCTCTGGATGTTATTGTTTTGTTAGCACTTCTCATCTGGCCTGTGTTATTTGCCCAATCACAGCAAAAGATTTGACCATCAGGCAAGTTGCCTCCTCCACCTGACAGATTCATTGGAAATAAAGCCATTTTTATCCCCCTTTATTTTATATAAATTCTCACTTTGCAACTTGCTGCACTTGAATGCTTTGGAATGACCACAGAACATGATCCAGCAGACACTGAGATGCTCTTGGGAACTATTCCAAAAATGCTTGCATATGGCTCAATGACACTGTCTGTTGTGATGGCTGCGTTTGTAAATGTGTATGTGACATCAGCTGATGTGCTGAGCGTTTTTGTCTGCTCCATGTACTTTGTGCCATTGATCTCAGTGTATGAGCTGCCAATGCCAACCCTCTGATATCTGACAGCTGTGGCGCTTGCTGTGCCTGTGTAACTTATTGAGGTGGCTGCTGGGATGCTGTTCTTGACCTCAATGATTGCATTGACAAGGCTTGACTTGTCTGTTGTTGGGAGGTTTGCAAGGTTTCCTATATTTCCCAGGATGCTCACAAGCTGAGATGTGAGATCATCTGCTGCCTCATAGTCAGTATTCAGGACCAAACTTGCAAATGATGCTCCAGATGCAATATTGGTCTTTGCCTTATACAAGACATGTTGTCTGATAAAAGACTCACCTATTGAGTAGGCCTGAGATGTGGCTGTTCCATTCTCAAGTGGTGCGATCATCTGCTCAACATTCTCTGTCAGTGTCGCAATGCTCTTGTTTTCCCACTTCTGAGATGTGGAATTGTATTGCAGAATGTCTCCATTTGCAATGTTTACAATGGCAACATCAGTGATGTCCTCAATGCCAACATTTGCCTTGATGAGTCCGGCTGCATCAACTGTGATGGTTGTGCCATCAGGCATGACAAGACCAGCAACCTCTGTTGTGGCAATCTTGGCTGCACTTCCAAATGGCTGCCAATATGTCATCTGTGTGTCCGTTGATGGGTCAACACCAACAGATGCCCTCCTTGCAAGGTAGGCAATATCACCCTTTGTGACCAAATCCAATTGCTCATAATTTGTGAGGTTTGACCACTCACCTTGAGCAATAATCAAAATTCGTCCAGCGTTTACCATGTCCCCTCCTTATGTGATGATTTCATACTCAAGTGATCCGGTCTGATAATTAATCTGGAGCCGGATTCCTGAATTGATATCATAATATAGACATCCATCAGAATAATTGACCATCAGATTGAGACCTGTCAGTCTGTCAATGGCAGATTGCAAAAGATCAGCTGCATTGTCTCTGATGGCAGCTGTTGCATCCCTGATTGATGCAGATACCTCACTGTAATGCTTTGAGTTGTTTTCATAACACTCATCATCAATTGGCACAGGAGTGTGATCTACCTGTCCAACAGCCCAAGCCTCTGATCTGTCCTTGTAATATTTGGAGTTGTCCTGATAACCATCCACTCCTTGCTCAACAGGCTCTGCTGCCCTGGTGCCTTTTGCCCAGGCCTCAGAGTCAAAAGAAAAGCTCTCAGCAGCTTGCTGAGATGCATCTGCATGAGCCTCTGCAAGTCTGATGTCTGCAAGATAGTCAGTCCTGAGGTGCTCATCTGTGATTGAATGCAGCACAATCTCACCTGTGACAATTCCGGCCTGTGAGACACTCAGGTTTATTGTTGAGGTGTTTTCAAATTCATTGTTCTGGATGAGCGTTGAGAGATCAATCCTTGCCTCTGTGCCATCATTGAGAGTCAGGATCAACTGCTGTGTCTCATAGTCATAGTCAAAGTTGATGGCAATCTTATTCAGAGTTGTCTGGATTGTTGTCTGTGAGCCATTTTCTTTGGTGATTGTAATGACACCAGTCTCATCATCAACAGCAATCGACTTGACCAGATTGTCAACTGTGGTCTGCTCAGCCTTTTCTGTGTCCAGTGTAACGACTCTGTCATCAATCGCATCAAGAGCATAGTCCATTCTGTTGAGGTTGCTCTCATTGAGCGGAGTCTCTTCACTTGGATAATTCTGCCAGTTTATCCTCTGGAATACTTTCTGCATCCTCAGGTCCTCCATTCTCTAATAATACAAGCTCACCCTGTTCATTTTCCTGAGCATATAATGCGCCAGGAGGTGGATTGAGCTCCTCTTTTATGGCATTGTCTGCTGTCTTTTCAATGAGATAATTCACATTCTCAGCAATTAGTCTTTTGACCTCAATTGGCAGTGTGCTCTCATTAAACAGACCAATGACTTTATTATATAAATCTCTGATTTCTGCATTTCCCATTAGTACACCTGATTTCCTAGACAATCATAAGCATGATAGGTTGTGACTACTCTCACACTCCCACTGTAACTTGTGCCACCAACTCTGATTGACTGGCATACAAGAGATGTGAATGATGCAGCATAACCTCCGGCAAGTCTTGCATTGAGGTCAGAGATGCTGGCCTTTGTAGCAACAAGATTCTGAACATTGGCAACTCTTGCTGAGAGGTTGCTCACATTGGCATTGGTAGCATTGAGGTCAGAGACATTTGCCTTTGATGCACTCAGATTGTCAATCCTTGCATTTGCAGCAGACAGGTCTGAGATGCTGGCCTTTGTAGCAACAAGATTCTCAATGTTTGCTGCCCTGGTATTTAAATTGTCACATCTAACATTGACAGCATTGATCTGATTCTGCCTTGTGCTGGCCTCATTATTGATCTGAGTCTGTCTTGTGTTAGCTTCATTTCTCTCAGCTGTTGTGGCTCTCTCAGTCTCTGTTGAGATATTGTGAGCATTGGCATTGGTCTGTGTCTGAATGTCCGGCACATAGACTGGCTGTTTTCTGTCTCCATCAGCGGAAAAAGAATCATCCAGCGCCTGGATGCCTTTTAATGTCCTTGAGAGCACATAAGCTCTCACAATTGAGAGCCTTGCTGCCATGAGGATAAAATCTCCACATTCCACATATGGCAGTCCCACACATTCAACCTGGGCTGGAGTGTACCAAAGGCCCTGGATGGTGTTGTATAGGTTTGTAGCCACAGCATTGAGCTGAGACTGAGACAATCCCCAGATCAGAGGATTGTCCTTGAGCGTAAATGTATTGTCACCACTTCCTGATGTTGCTGCAATCTGTCCATCCTTGCTCACAAGCTGGACCTTTGTGATGACAGCAACACGATAATTCTCAAAAGATATGTCCTTGTAATGTGCTTTTAGGACATTATCAAGAGCATTCTCATCAGCCGGATAAATCTCATCATCAGGATAGAGGTCCTCTCTTGGATATAGTGCCTCTGTGCCTTCAACAAGGTGCACATATTCAAAAAGGCCTGTCCTACCAATCCGCCCAAATCGTCCATTGATCTGGCAGATTGCCTTGATAATAGTTGCTCCCATGATGACCTTGTCCTCAATTGTTTTCTGGACTTGTATGCCATCATTTGGCAGATAGTCAGGCATCTGTGTCACACCAACATGCCTAAAAAATGAATTTCTCAGATTCACAATGGAAATTGGAAAAGTCAGAGAGTTATACCATGCAGTCACATCCATGTTGTTGATGGCATAGAGTGCATCATATGCCCTGATTTCTGTTGTAAATTCCTCATGAGTCTTGTTTGTAACTTCTGAAATATAACCACGAAAAAGAGGGATGACTTGAGTCTGATCTGCTCTGATGTCAGCCTCAATCCATTGCCCCTCAAGAGTATCATCAACAAGATTAAAGCATTCAATCTTGAATGATGCTGCATTGCATCCCTGAAAAGAGAGATTGCCACTTGACTCAATGGATTCTTTGAGCTCAAGAGACTCTGCCACAATATCCTCATTGGTCAGAGTCAGATTTGCTCCAGGAATCCTGACAACAACCTCCTTGTGAGATGCATCAGATTTATATGCACTTTTTGTCTCAGCATTAACAGAATACATCAGCGCTCCTCAATGGTCACATCAATGACCTCCATGTATTCCTCCAGTCCAGCCATCTGCTTGACTGTCGGCTCATAATCAATAAAAGCATTGACTGTGTCCTGATTCCCTGTCAGATTGTCATACAAGGTGACAGGGACACTGTAATTTGTTGCGGATATATTGGCATCAATAAGGGCCCTGAATGCTGCATAATCATCAAGGTCCCTAAAAACCATCTGCAAAGTCCCTTTATACTTTTTTCTGATAAAGCGCCTGTGAGTCTCACCATTGGCATCCTCATAAGTCTTGAAAATAGGGAGATTGTTGACCTTGTATGAATTTTGCACCACATGACCAGTGACATCAGTGCTGCCAATTTTAAAAAGGAATGAAATTGCCATAATTCACCTCATGCAAAAGCACTTTGTCCATTCATTCTCTTGTAGACTTTGTTTTTATTCCTTACCACATTGAAAAGTCCATCAGCATCACCCTCAAGGGAGACACTCATGCCATCTGCAATCTGTGGCAGATATGCCTCAAGCATTGACAAAAGAGAATCCACCTTGCTGTCAGTGTTCTGACCAGCAACAGGCTTGTATTTTGGAGTCACATTCATTTCTGTCTGGAATTGTGACATTGCAGTCTCATTGAGTGAGCTCATGGCATCATCAACAAGGTCCTGATTCTTGGAGATACCTCCGGCAAGACCCTCATCAATCATTTTGCCTCCCCACTCCATGAGTCTTGATGGAGAGCCAATGTCAAAAAAGCTCTTGACTGTATTCCAGATTGATTCTGCTGCCTGTTTTGCTGCCTCAACAACTGAGCTGACTGCATTCAAAATACCATTCTTGATACCCTCAAGGAGATTCTTGCCTATACTTGCCCAGTCATAATTGCCAAATGTATTCTTGATTGCTGATATGATCTGAGGGATTGCAGCCACAATCTTTGGGATGGCCTGAATGAGACCAACAACCAATTTTCCAATGATCTCAATGCCTTTTGTGACAATCTGAGGGAGATTACTGGCAATGGTTGCAAGGAATTTTGCAATTGTTGTCACAGCTGCTGTCATGATCTGAGGGAGATTGTTGACAATTCCATTGACCAGATTCAGGATCAGCTCTGCACCCTTTTCCATGATTGTTGGTGCATTTTCCAACAGGAATGATGCAAATGTTGTGATGAGCTCTCCGGCTGTTGTAATAAGATCAGGGAGATTCTGCAAGATTCCATCTGCAATGGTTGTGATAAAAGATATTCCTGTGTCCAAAAGACCTGGCAATGCATTGGTGATTCCCTCCAGGAATCCATCAATTGTTGCTGAGTCCATTCCAAGGATTTCTCCAGCTGCCAAATCAATTGAGTCCCTCAAGTTGTTCATGAGATCAGTGCCAATTGTGGCCCAGTCAGTCTCAATGAGGGCTTTTCCAAGAGATGATGCAAGATTCCAGGCAGCCTCAAGGAGATATGGAGCAGCCTCAACAATTGCTGTGGCAAGTGACGTTGCGATCTGGATTCCTGTCTGCACCAGCTCATCAGAATTGGCGCTGACCTGATTCAGGATGCCAATGAGCATGGAGCCAACACCGCTGAGCAGCTGTGGCAGAGACTTGAAAATGTTGCCCACCATAGGGAGCAGATTATTAAACAGGAATGACTGCACAGTCTTGCTCAATGTGTCAAGAGCTGGACCTATGTCCTCACCCAGAGTCAGATTTGCAAGTAGATTCTCTCCGGCTGCTTTCATTGCTCCGAGGGACCCTGAGAATGTTGTTGATGCCTCATCAGCAGCAACACCTGTCAGTCCAAGGTCCTTCTGGATGACATGGATCGCCTCATATACATCTCCAAGATTGTCCAGGTTATACTCAACACCTGAGAGCTTTTGGGCATCTGCAAGGAGTCTCTCCATCTCTGACTTTGTCCCACCATAGCCTAATTTCAAATTATCAAGTAGTTGATACTGTCCTTTACTAAATCCAGCGTACGCACTCTGAATTTGTTCAATTGGTGTCCCTAATTTTGCGCTATTGTCAGCCATGTCAAGGATTGCTGTGTTGGCTGCCTCTGCTGCCTTGACAGTGTCTCCACTAAATGCCTGTTTTAATGCTGCACCAAATGAAACTGCTTGCTCAGCATAGCTATTTGCAGAGATTCCGGCCTCTGCTGCCTGAACAGCATATTCCTTGGCTGCTTTCGCTGCATCTCCATAGAGAGTGTCAAGACCTCCATAAGACTGCTGCAAATTGCCTCCGGCCTCAAGTGCAGACTTTATTGCTGTGCCAATTCCGGCTGCTGCAATTGTCTTTTTGATGGCTCCGGCTATATTCAGACCGGCTGACTTTCCAGCGCTTGCTGACTCTCCTCCAAGCTCTCTGGAGATGGAGCCACTAATCCCTTTTGCAGATGGGACTATTTGGATATACGCTTTTCCTAATTCAGCCATTTCTTATTTTCTCCCATGCACTGTCAAAATCGGCTCCAGTCTCAAACTCTTTCACCTTTTCTGACTCGTCAACTTTGTTTAAAAGAGCCCCCACAAATGATGGAGGCTTGTCTTTTCCTTTTGCTGCATTCTCAGAGTTGAGCCATGCAGTGATTGCTGTATTATCAGCAATATGGGCCCAAAGCAGATATCTAAATTCTACTTTGCGCCCACTCATTGCCATCATGATCCTGGAATCTGCCCTCAGGCCACATGCCAAAATAGCAATGTAGTCACAAGGGAGCTGATACATATCATAAATTTGATAGGTCTCAGCCAAGTCACAGATCAGTGCATCCTCATCAACCGCAATCATTTTTGAGAGGAGGCTAATTTTTTTACCTTATCACCTAGCAGATTCAAAATTTCTCTAAACTCATTAATCATCATCTCTGCTGGGATGGAGCCATCTTCTTGTTTCACATGCTCCATGAGGGCCTTTTCACCAGCATCTCCAAGCAAAAATGGAACGCAAAAAGACAGCCCCTGGAGGACTGTCTCATCATTTTCCCATTGTGCCAGGGCTTTGGTGAACCGCCAGTCAGCGCCCTTTTTTTCATCAATCTCAATGACAAATCCGCTCTTTGTCTTGATTTTTACCATGTCTTACTCCTTATCAAGCTGAGGGAGTTGCTCCAACTTTCTGGAGATACTCATAATGAGTGTCACCCTCATCATTTGGTGTGCAGTCAACTGTTGTCTCATAGCCAATGGCATCCTCATCACCATAGGTGATGTCACCCACATCAGAAATCTTGCAAGATGGGATCACAATCCTCTTTGCAACATCTCCCCTGAGGAGCATGTCAATGACAATTGATCTCTCAGGCACATCCTTGTTGTTGACCTTAACAACAAGACCTGTGTCAAGATCACCGGACACATTGTCCTCTCCGTAAACATAGCCAAGGACCTCCTTGGACTTTGCCTCAATGAGAGTGTACTTGAATGTGTCATCCTTGGATTTCTGGATGACAAGGACAGTGTCACCACCCCAAGCCTTGATTTTCTCTGTTTCCATTGCTGTGCTATTTGTCAGGCCATCATCTGAGACATAGCCAAGACCAACAAATGCTGGATCAAGAGATTCAAGCGCTGTTGTTGGGAGCGCTGTGCCAACAGGTGCTGTGAAAATGGCACCGCCAACTTTTGGCTTGCCAGCACTAACATTTGCAGCTTTATTCATAGCATTTTCCTCCTAATAGTGTTTGATATCAAAAACAGCCTGATATCTGTATTTCTTGGATGTTGTGTCTGTGTAGTTGTAGTCACTGTCAAGCGTGATTCTTGCAATTTCGCTCAAAGTGATTGCACCATAGACACCATCAAGCATCCACTCCTTAACCTGTTCATTGAGCTGTGCTGCCTCATATAATGATGGAGCATAGCTCTGCACAGCCAGGATGGATGAGCTAATATAATTTTCTTGACCGCCACCTGTTTTCTCTATAACAACAAATTGTGAGGCTGGACTTTTAGGCACTTCCATGAGCACAGGGACAGTCAGCTTTGACTCAAGGAATCCCTTGATTACATTTTCAATCATTTTCCAAATACCGCCTTTAATATGGTGTTGGACTTGCGATTTTCTCTCTTTGCAGCAAAAGACTGAGCATAAACCTCTGCATTTACCCTGACAGCTCCGGTCATGGTGTTCACCTCATAACCATCTCCCAAACGTGCAAGAGCATTGTTTGCATACTCAGTGCAGATGTCCAGCATTTCCTGTGACCTTAATAATTCGCTGACACCTTGTCTGTTGAGCTCAAATCTAACCTTAGCCATAAGCCTCACACCTTACTTTCATATGCCATGGGAGCTGAGGTGGAATGTTCTCCTCAATCCCTACAATCGGAAATCCAAATGTCATGACTGTCTGTGTGTGTCCATAGGCATCTGTCCAGGAGACCTTTTTATCTGTCCAGTCATGAGTGTCACCCTTTGGGATTCCTAACATGTACCTGATTGTCTTACCAAACAACTGTGTGGATGTTGTGATGTCATCCGTTGTTGGCTCACCAACAAGCACATTGTCAACCTCAACAGGATTCTCCTCATAGATGGGTGCTCCATAAGGATCAGTCCCTGTCTGGACCTGTTCATATAAAATCACTGTGATTCCTGACAACCTTGCCATAAAAACTCACTCCCTATCTGCTGCTTTAAAAGTCCAAGCTTTTTGAGATCATTTCTCAGGATAGAATTTGCAATACCACCACCAGGCACAGCATATGATCCGCTCCAAGAATATCCCAAAGCTGACTGTGCCTCCTGGGTCATTGCATCTCCCTGAGTGCTCTGTCTGAGTATTCTTGCCACAACATCAACAGTCACAATCTTGACAACACTGCCATAAGTGCTGTCACTCTCTATCTCAGCATCAATGTCCTTGCCAGCATTTCTGCCCAGGACCCTGATCTCATCAGACACAAGAGGGAGCAAAGCCTCTGCTCTTGTCTGCTCCTCAGCTGTGAGCTGTCTCCATAATGTGGATATATCATCTACTGTTGCAAATGGCTGACTCATTTTCTTGTCCCTTTCTTCTTTGTTGCCTTTTTAGGTGCTGATTTATTTTCCACCTTTGGAGGCTCCTCTTTTGGGAGCTCCTCTTTTGGAGGCTCTTTTGGAGCCTCCTTGGGAGCAACCTTTTCAGTCACAGGAATCCAGTCCGGAGACTGTATGACTGAATCGGTTATAATCTCAGCGCCTGTCTTTATATTTCTATAAATCATGAGCGCCTCCTATTCATCAAGCTGATGCTCCAGCCTTTACAAGAGCAAATGCATCCTTGTCAAGGATTCCCCAACCAATGTATGCCTCACCTCTGATGTATACCTGGTTGTGTCCCTTGAGGTCATAGCCTGAATTATCAGGATCACCATACTCGATCACCTCAATAGGAATCTGCTTTGCAAATCCCCACTTGAAATAATCAGCAAAGTTTCCAACAAGAGCTCTGTCAACGCTTGATGCAAAGCTCACTGTTGTGTTGGCATCAGCTGCAAGGCCATTGAGAGATGTCAATGTTGCTCCCCATCCAAGCTCTGGGAAAAGAGGGATGTTGGAGTCTTTTGCAGTCTTGAGATTAGCAAGAGCTGCTTTCATAGCTGGAGCCATTGCAAGACCTGTGACATCAATCTCATCACCAATCATTGCAATTCCAGCTGTGATGTTGTCCTGAGGCTTGTCAGCATCAAAAACAACCACGTTTGTGACAAGATCATCAAAATTCCTGTTTGCAAGAGTTGGAGCTGTGAGAGCTGTTCTTGGATTGAGACCATGGATTGCCATGATATCCAGACCTCTTGCAACCTTCTTGGCAAAGCCATCAGCAAAGGCTGTGAGATACTGGAGGCGGATTTCCTCTGAGCCATACTTGAACTCATCAGATACTCTGAAACCATACTCAACCTTAACAGGCTGCATTGTTACTGTTGCAACTGTTGCTCCACCATTGGACTTGGCACCATTCTCAGCAACAAGGTCAACCTCCTTGTCCAGAGAGAATGTGAAAATTGTCTCACCATTGAATGGAATTGGCTCAGATGCAGAGAGTCTTGCAAGAGAGCTCTTGCCTCTTACCTTTGAAAAAAGCTCGTTTGTAACTACTGGAGGGAGCAGTGTGCCCCTTGTTAAAATGTCACCCATATTGACCTCCTTAATTTGTTGCCATGCCAGCTGCAATCTGACTTGCAAAATCTGCCATGGCTGACTCATATGTGTTTGCTTGACTTGGCTTTGTTCCGCCAATGTGGAGAGGTGGCTCATTTCCGCCTGATGGCTTTGTTCCAAGACCTTCCATGAAACTTTGTGCATCAGCCTTGAGCTCCTCTTCTGTGGTGCCAACGAGCCTTGATGCCAACTTGATTGGCACATTGTTCTCGATTGCCACCTTATTTTTTAAGAGTGAGACCTCAGCAGTCTCAGCTCTCTTTGTGAGCTGTGACACAGTCTCATCAAATGTCTTGAGCTTGTCCTGGGCCTCCTGAATCTGCTTCTCATAGTCGGCTTTCATAGCCTTTGCATCATCTGGAGACAAAAAGTCTTTGTACTGCTCAGCAACTTCTCTGTCCTTTTGCTCAAGTCTTTTCTTGATGATCTTGTCCAATTCTTCCTGTGTCTCGATAACCTTAAACTCACTCATTTTCTTTTCCTCCTCTTTTACCGTTGAGTAACGTAGTATTTTTTTGTATTAAAAAAGCACCCTCTCAGGTGCTTATCTAATAGCTGATTGATTGTTTTGGCCTTGATTCTTTGGTGATGGAGCATATCCAGAATGCAAGGATCATGCTGTCCATAATTGAGATGTCATAGGAATCAACAAGGGATTTATATCCAAAGCCTCCCTGACTTCCAATGAGTCTCTTGCCACAGTTTGTGACAATGTCTTTGAGGGACTGCTGTCCCATGTGGACAATGTCTCTTTGTGTGATGGCTTGCTCAAACATGGCATTTGCTGCAATGATCTCACCGACCTTTGGCAGCACAGGCTCTTTTTTGATTCCATGAGCTTTCATTTGGTCAGCCAAGAGCTGCTGCCCTGAGGCTCCATCAATGACCACCTTTTCAACCTTGGGATTGTAGAGATATTCAAACATCCATCCATATCCGGCTCTTATTGGCACACAGTCGATTGTCTCAACAAAGATTTTCCCATCATCTGTCTTTGATGCAATTGTCATTGCTGCATTGACTCCATCCTTGCCAAATTTGATGCCTATATATCTTTTATCTTTGAGTTTGGGCATTTCAGGAGCTTTGAGAGCATCCCAGTCAGCCTCAGAAATCTCAGACTTTTGATTGAACAGGCACCAGAATCCAAGCCTTTGGATGTTGAAATCAAGGTCATCACCTGTGAGCTCATTCCTGATGTTTCGCTCCTTGATGATCTTGCCATATGATGGATTGAATCTTTTCCAGAGCGCTGGATCATTTAAGTCATCACCCTCAATCATTTCAGGTGTTGACCATTCAGCCCAGCCTGTGTCCAGAGCTTTGCCATCCAGGACCTTGCCTCTGATTCTTGGGAACACATCACCCTCAGATGTGACTGTTGGTGGAGTGCCCACAAAGATTGTCTGTGGATTTTTGCTGGCTGAGACTGTATATAATAGAGCGCTCTCCTGTTTGGAGGTGTACTCCTGAGCCTCATCAATTACCAGCAAATCAAAGCCCTCTCCAAGACCACCATTGTTGGTCCTTGTCCTAAAGTCAATGATTCCACCACCTGAAATCTCGATATGCTCCAAGCCATATTGCTTGGATGCATAGAATGATTTCTCAGGCATGTCCTTCTTTTTCTTGGAGTGCTCCTGATATCCGGCTTTTTTCAGCAGAGTGTATAATCTGTTGAATGCATCATGAGATGTGGTTGTCCTGTGAGCTGTGTGGCAGATTTTCTCATTGAGATAGATCAGACCATACATCTCTCTTGCTGCAAGGACCTCACCCTTTCCATTTCGTCTTGAGAGGCCTATGCAATATTTTGAGTATTTCCACTCTCCTGTGCTTGTGACAGACATGATTGCCTTGATCTGTCTCTGCTGCCAGGGCAAAAGGCTCTGTCCGGTGGATGCATATAATTTGACCGCTTGCGGTCCTAGTGATTTTGTTGTTTTTGTGAGCGTGACATTGGTAAAAGAGGGATTTTGATTGTCAATCCTCATCTTTTACCCCCTCATTGCCCTCTTTTCCTCAAACTCTTTTAATCTGGCAAGTCTCTCCTCAGCGGACATCTTGGCATAGGCCTTGAGCTTTTTCCGCCTGTCCTTGCCCTCAAGTGTTGAAACAACCTTGTCTCTGTAAAGAGCATTTGCAGCCTCAATCTTTTCAATGGGTGACAGCTCGTTTTTTGGAAATCCAGCCTCTTTGCGTTTGGCCTTATCATCTGGAGAGCTTTCCCAAATCCTTTTGCTCCAGACATTCTGATTTGTCTTGCCTGACTTATATGTCACAACACATCTGCAAAATTCGTGCCTCCGATAGATGTCAGGTGGCTCCTCACCATAGTCATATGTCCCAGCCATTGCTGCGCACCACTCACAGCAGTTTCCGGCAACCTTCCTTGTGATTGTGGCCTTGAGTCCAACATCATTCCTGAATTTGGCATTTGAATCAATAAAGTCATCAAAAAATGCCTCTGAATTGTTGACAATGGGCTCTGCAAGCCACACAAGAGCTTGCTCCAGCGTTATTCCATCAGCTGTCATCTTGTCAATGAGGCCTTGGATTCTCTCAGCCGGAAAATCCGCTTTGACTGCATTCAGACCAATTCCAAGCTCTGCATCCAATAGCTTTTGGATTTCAGCTGCTGCCTCGTTGGTCAGATTGTAGTTTGTCTCAAGAGCCGGAGTGACAGTCCGCTTTGCTATGTTGTAGTAGAGTTTCCCATCTGGGAGAGTGTCAGCTGTGAGGTTTTCTGTGAGCGCCCTGGAGAGATTCTCTCCAAGCCTCTCAGCGTAATCATGACCATCCACAAATGTGGCTGTGCCATCTCTTATCCTCTTGCTGATCTGAGCAATCCGCCTGTCCTTCATGACATTGGACTGGAATGATGTCTGAATCCTCTCATTGAGGACAGGCACAACATCTGTCGCCATAATATAACCGCCTTTCCCCACCATATATTTTGGCAAGAAAAAAGAGAGCTGGCGGACAACTCTCTCATAGTTTGCAACCTATGTCTTGCCACACTAAATGCTTATAGCATCTAATGCCTTAAATAGAATGATCTGGACATCTCTGCCAGAGCACTGTCATATGCAGCTCTTGCTGACGCCTCATTATCAACTATAATTGCATCCTCAGGAACACCATCCCAAGTATCGGCTTCAACTTCATAGATGATCTTGCCATTTATTTCCCTAGCTGATCTGATTGTTGCTGGAATCAGAATCGCCTGGCCTGTTGTATATTTTGATTGCATATATCCTCCTTAGATTCCTGTCAGCTCAAGGATTTTCTCATCTGTGAGATAATCAGGAATTGTTGTGTTGATCTTCTGTATTGCATCACCGATTCCTCCAAGCATTGACACATCAGCTGGGAATGGTGGCATCCATATTGGAGTTGTGACTGTGATCTGCTGCCTTGTGTATGCAAAATCATCTCTGATGCATGATGCAAGATAACCGGCATTCATGATTCCCACATTGAATGACCTCTGAGCTGCCTTGGCTGTGAGCCTCAGATTTTCATGTGCAGCCTTTATTGCATCATAGCTTGATGGATTATTCTGAGGGAATCCCAAATCATCCAGTGTTAGTCCAACCTCTCCAGCAAATAATGAGGCGAACATTTTCAGCTGTTCAACATGAGGGCTCATGCTCTGCTGACTAAACTGTCCGACTTTCACATGATCCTGTCCATCCTCATTGAGTGAAAATTTCATCATTGCTGACATAGCAGCTGACCATTTGTCCAGTTTCTCTGCATCAGGATCAGTGCCTGTGATCCACTTCTGAGGGAATGAATAAAACTCAGCAGCAATCTCTGACCTCTTGATGGTCCTGAGTGCTGAGCCAACAAGTGACATGCAAGCTCTTGATATCCTGGAGTGACCCATTGGTCTTTTTGCATCCGGCCTGAATATAACAGGCACCAGCATTGGCTCTTTGACCTTGTAGCTCCTAACGTCTGTCAGCTGCCCTTTGTCATAGAATGCTGTCCACTCATGTGTGAAATACACCTCTTGGATGGGCTGTCCGGCTGCATCTCTCTCAAGGACTGCATATCCCTCATTGAGGAGCCCTGTTGTTGGATTGATGATTCCTGTTGCATCATCAGCATTGATTGCCTGGAGTCTTGGATATCCTGATGCATCCTCTGACACATAAATAAATGCACAGGATGCAATCAGGGCACCCTTTATGAGACTAGGAAATAAAACATCTCTGTTGTTGAGATCATAAATTTCCTTGAGGGCAAAGAAATCATCTTTGAATGCCAAAAGGTCCAGCCTGTCCGCCAGAGCATCAACACCCTTGGCACACCATCCGACACAGCTATTCCAAAACTTTAATTCTGGAGGTGATGATATTCCAAAATCAAAGGTCAGATTTTTCATGTCATAATAGTTGTACCGGAGCCACACTCTGGTCCTCTTTTGATTCAAAAATGCTTTTAATGCATCAATTCCAACATATTCCATGGCATCACCTTATTTTCAATGGTTATTAATCAACAAGGAGCAGCGCCTTGCGCTGCTCCTTTAAATTTTTGCTATGATATAAAAATTATTTTGCGAGATATGGATACAAAGTCGGAGGCCAAGCGG
>JAZRIV010000046.1:0-71484 GCA_045645465.1 Candidatus Egerieisoma sp. | reverse complement strand
TGCAGTTTTACATCCTGGTCATCTTTTATCAGATGCCCATCTTGGATTAAATATCCCATTGATGCCTTAAGGGTAATGTTATAAAGGATGGGTATTTCATAAATATATGACCATCCGTTTTCCGAAAAGTGGAATCTGTCCTAAAGCGGAGTTTGTTCCAGATTGTGGAAATAACTGCTCCCTTTTGTTTGGATGATTGGTTTAAGATAGATTTCGGGAAAACAAAGGTGTTCTATGTTTTCCTCATAATGTTTCCTGGCATCTGCCAGACGAAAATCCTGGGGCTGCTTGTGAATGCTCTCAGGCACGGTGGAGTCTTTTACGCAGGCTCCAACGGTTATGGCAAGCAGCAACAGGCACGCATAAATTGCATTGCGGGTGTTGTTTGTCATTATTGAAATAGTTTTTGTTAATAATTAATACAATTGCAAGATAGGGATTTTGCATAGATTAAGCAAATATTTCTATAACACCCCATAGAGTTCATACCGTTTTACGTCTAAAGTGAGACCTACCCCCTTTCGGGCATATATTGGGGCAAATTTGTTCCCCTACTGGCACAAAATAACACTTCGGGCACAGAATCGATTGATTTTGTGCCCGTATGCATTTTTACAAAACAAGAAAACGCAAGTTTATTATGTCAAATGCTAAAGTTTTTCTTTTTTAGAAAAGAAGTTAGAAAAAAAGTTTGCATATTGCGTGTGATATTTTTATGGATTGAGAATGTGGTATGACTCAACTAAATGCTCTAAGAACTTTTGACACCAAAAGAATTCGTACTTTATGGGATGAAGTGCATGAAAAGTGGTATTTCTCGGTGGTAGATGTAATTGAAGCTCTAACAGAAAGTAAGAATCCTACAGACTACCTGAAAAAGATGAGAAAGAGAGATGAACAGCTAGGCTTATACATAGGGACAAATTGTCCCCAGGTAGCAATGATTACTGAAACAGGCAAAAAAAGACTGACATTGGCTGCTGATACACAGCAATTATTGCGAATAATCCAATCCATACCATCTGTCAAAGCTGAACCTTTTAAAATATGGATGGCAAAAGTTGCCAGTGAACGTTTGGATCAGGTTCAGGACCCTGAATTATCCATAAAACAGGCTATGCAGGATTACAAGCGTTTAGGCTATTCTGATAATTGGATAAACCAAAGGATTAAATCTATTGAAATAAGAAAAGAGCTGACAGACGAATGGAAAAAGAGAGGCTTGCAAGAAACTACTCATTTTGCAACACTTACAGACATAATTTATCAAAGCTGGTCAGATATGACTGCCAGAGAGTACAAGAAATTTAAAGGTCTGAAGAAAGAGAATTTGAGAGATAATATGACTAATAAAGAATTAGTCCTAAATATGTTGGCCGAAATTTCCACTAAAGAAATCTCAGAAAATTCTAACCCAGAGACCTTTGATGATCATAAGGAGATAGCTGCACAAGGTGGTGAAAAGCAATCTTAGCAGATTATGATATAAAACACTTCGGGCACAGAATCGATTGATTTTGTGCCCGAGTTTATTTATTAACTGATAAGCAATGTAAGCTCCACAAACTGCTCTACTGAGAGTTGTTCCGGCCTTAACTCAAACAAGTGGGCCAGTGCGGCAGAGGTATTATCGGGAGTAAAATTCTTGCCAGTCTCTGCCAGGATTGGTTTGATTGAGTTGCGGATGGTTTTGCGGCGCTGGTTGAAGCAGGTTTTTACTACTTTTTTGAACAGTGCCTCATCACATCCAAGTGAAGTGCGGCTGTTGCGGGTTAAACGAATAACACCGCTCTTTACTTTTGGAGGTGGTACAAATACGTGTTCAGGCACTGTGAACAGGTATTCTATGTTGTACCAGGCTTGCAACAACACAGAGAGTATTCCGTATGATTTATTGCCGGGACCGCTTGCCAGGCGCTCTGCCACCTCTTTCTGCAACATACAAACTACCTGTGGAATGGTTTCCTTGTAATCCAGTACCTTAAAGAAAATCTGTGAAGAAATGTTGTACGGGAAATTGCCTATTACTGCAAACTCCCCACTGAAAATCTTCTCAAGTGGCACCTGCAGGAAGTCTCTCTGCTGCAAGGAGTAAAGCATCTGGGGATACGTCTTCTGCAGATACTCAATAGACTCTGTATCAATCTCACACACCTCCAGTTTTATCTGCGGATTCTGCAGCATATACTTTGTAAGGACACCTGTTCCCGGGCCAATCTCCAGTACCTGCAATTGTTGTTTTTTTTCACCATTTTCTCCCGATGGTTCTTGTGATGATTTATCGGGAAGAATAAGCCCTTCCACTATCCTTTGTGCTATTGATTCATCTGCCAGAAAGTGCTGCCCCAGCCCCTTCTTGGCCTTAACTCCATATTGTTGTGCCATATGCACAAAGGTATGATTTTTTTAACTTTTATCAGCATACAGATGTGTTTTTAAAATGGGGGACGACGCAGTCTCCTCTGCTTCGTCATTGCTACGCAATAACTCGCAACCGTCGAATGAGGTCCTCCATTTTAAAAACACATCTGTATATCAGCAAATCTTTCTAAATTTTATTACCTTTGCAAGTTAGTCACCACATGACTTTAAATATTAAAAGGAAACAATAAAATTCTACATATATGTACAGGACACACACTTGC
Source organism: Candidatus Egerieisoma sp. (assembly GCA_045645465.1). GTDB lineage: Bacteria > Bacteroidota > Bacteroidia > Bacteroidales > UBA932 > Egerieousia. The sequence goes on along the minus strand of JAZRIV010000046.1, from coordinate 68,839 downwards.
GGAGAGCTCCGCATTTCTAATGTAGGCCAGGAGGTTACTTTGGCCGGATGGGTACAGAGAGTACGCAAAATGGGATCTTTGAATTTCATTGATTTGAGAGACCGCTACGGTATTACACAGCTTGTGACTGATGAGCACAATAAAGAGGTGAATGACCTTGTGGAGAAGATGGGTAGAGAGTGGGTTATTCAGGCTAAAGGTACCGTAATTGAGAGACAGAGCAAGAACAACAAGATAGAGACAGGTGAGATTGAGATAAAACTTTCTGATGTAACTGTTCTTAATGCTGCTGTTACTCCTCCTTTCACAATTGAGGAGAATACAGATGGCGGTGAGGAGCTTAGAGCACAGTACAGATATTTGGACTTGCGCCGCGGACCGCTTAAGAGAGCTTTGGAGCTAAGACACAAAATGGCTCACGAGGTTAGAAACTACCTTAGCAACGTAGGCTTTATGGAGATTGAGACTCCATACCTCATCAAATCTACCCCAGAGGGTGCAAGGGACTTTGTGGTTCCAAGCCGTATGAACCCAGGCGAGTTCTACGCATTGCCTCAGAGCCCTCAGACTTTCAAGCAGCTTCTGATGGTTGCAGGTTATGACAAATATTTCCAGATTGTACGTTGCTTCAGAGATGAGGACTTGCGTGCAGACCGTCAGCCTGAGTTTACCCAGATTGACTGCGAGATGTCATTTGTAGAGAGAGAGGATGTACTTAATACTTTTGAGGGATTGGCAAAAGCGTTGTTCAAGAATGTATTGGGCAAAGAGCTTACAGGTGACTTCCCAAGAATCTCTTACGCAGATGCAATGGAGTATTACGGCTCAGACAAACCGGATATCCGTTTTGATATGAAGATGAACACCGTTACCTCTTTGTTGCAGGGCAATGGTTTCTCAGTATTTGATACTGCTGAGTACATTGGTGCAATTGTGGCAAAAGGTTGCGCAGGATATACCAGAAAACAGTTGGATGAGCTTACCGAGTGGGTTAAACGCCCTCAGGTTGGTGCAAAAGGTTTGGTTTACATCAAACTTGGCGCAGACGGCATCAAATCATCAATTGACAAATTCTACACAGCTGAGCAGTTGCAGACAGTTGCAGAGAAGATTGGTGCAGAGCAGGGTGACCTTATCCTTATGCTAAGTGGTGACAAGAAGAAAATGCAGGGCGCCCTTGGTACTCTTCGTTTGGAGATGGGTAACCGCCTTGGTTTGAGAGACAACTCAGTATATGCACCGCTATGGGTATGCGACTTCCCTCTATTGGAGTGGGATGACGAGACTCAAAGATTCTACGCAATGCACCACCCATTCACCGCTCCAAAACCTGAGGATATGGATAAATTCTTCAGCAACAAAAAAGAAGATCTTGAGCAGGTGAACGCAAACGCATACGACTTTGTTCTTAATGGAACAGAGGTGGGCGGTGGCTCAATAAGAATCCACGACTCTAAAGTTCAAGAGCGTATGTTTGAGGTTCTTGGCTTCAGCAAAGAGGATGCAGACTACCGCTTTGGATTTATCATCAACGCATTCAAATACGGTGCACCTCCTCACGGTGGTATAGCATTCGGCTTTGACCGCTTCTGCTCATTGTTCGGTGGCCAGGAGACCATCAGAGACTACATTGCATTCCCTAAAAACAATATGGGCCGCGACGTAATGCTTGATGCACCAAGCTTGATTGACAATGCACAGATGGAGGAGCTGTTCCTTGTAAGCACAGCAAAAAGAGAAGAGAAATAATCTTCCCGACAGAAACAAACTTACTTGGAGCATTCCTGCCTCAGCAGGGATGCTCCATTTTGCAATAAAATAAAGGAGGACAAATTATGAGCATGGAATTACAAATCCAACAAGATATTAAAGCAGCAATGCTTGCCAAAGAGAAAACCCGTTTGGAATCTTTGAGAGCTATTAAGGCAGCAATCCTGCTTGCAAAAACTGCAGACGGCTCTGAGAGCATTGCAGACGAGGCAGTTGTTAAAATTATTCAGAAACTTGTAAAACAGCGCAAGGAGACAGCTGAGATTTACAAGCAACAGAACAGAGAGGAGCTTGCAGCTCAGGAACTTGCAGAAGCAGCAGCAATGGAGGTTTACCTTCCCAAACAGCTCTCTGAGGCTGAACTTGAAGAGGAGCTTAAGAAAATTATTGCTCAGGTTGGAGCAACAGGCCCACAAGATATGGGCAAGGTTATGGGCACAGCTACCAAAACCCTTGCAGGCAAAGCTGACGGAAAAGCAATTTCTGCACTTGTAAAGAAACTGCTATAATGAAGATTGGAGATAGAGTAAGGTTCCTCAACCAGACAGGTGGGGGAATAGTAATTGGTTTCAACAAAAAGGGTTGGGCAACAGTAGAGGATGAGGATGGATTTGAAATCCCGGTTCCTGAAAAGGAATGTGTAGTGGTGGAGGAAAACGCTGTAGCAGCAGAGAAAAAGAACATCCAGACCAAAGACGGCGAAAAACTGAATGTGGCCCTGGCATACACCAAAGCGGGACAGGATTTCGTATGCTCAATTGCCAACGAATGCAACTACAATATGCTGGTAACCTACACTGTCTCAGCAACAGGTGTTAACCAGGCTGCACAATACAGTACAATGTATGCCGGTGAGATACTCCCATACGAGCGCAAGGAGATGTTCAAATTTGGGAGGGAGGAACTTAACGACTTCTCCAAAAGGGTACTTGTAAGGCTTGTTCCGTTCAAGAGAGGAACCGGCATAAAGAAAACCACACAGCATACCCTCAAACCTGTAGTGGAGAAAGATTTCATACTGGATCCAATGAATCTTCTCAAAGATGGGATGTACAGGGAAAATGATTATGCTCCTTGCAAATCTTACATCATTACCCTGGTAAATGAGAATCTGAAAGAGCTCCCTTTGCTGCAGAATTATGAGGATGAGAAACTCCGCCAGGCCCTTAAGGAGAAATTCCTGGGAGAGGCAGAAGCCTCAACTGCCGGCATCGCCGGCAAATTGGGGGGAGTCCAAGGAGGTACTTCATCGGGAAGAAAAGATACTGCTGGGAAGGCATTCATAAACGGCAAATGGGTTGAGGTTTCAAAAACCCGCAACGATGAGGTTGAAGATAAGGCTCTTATCAAAACTGCATCAAACGGCATATTGGAGGTGGATTTGCACGCCTCTGCCCTATTGGAAACCACAGCCGGGATGGACAACACCGCAATCCTGAAATACCAGATGGAAAAATTCAATGAGGCAATGAAGGCCGTGTTGCGCAAAAAAGGACAACGCATTGTATTTATCCACGGCAAGGGAGACGGAGTATTGCGCAAGGCAATCCTCACCGAACTCAAAACCAAATACCCAGCCTGCAAATGGCAGGACGCTTCCTTTAAGGAATACGGATACGGAGCTACAATGGTTACAGTATAGTTTCTTGAGGGCTATTCCCAAGACAGTGGCACACTGAATCTCAACTACAACATATTCCAGGGCCACTTAGTTGCACTACCCGTAAGGAAAGTTTACGAGTGGCGCACAGAAAGTGGGCTACAGGTGTGTGTGAGAGGGGTAAGGTGCGCTACTGTCTTGAAAAGAAGTCAAGGGGAAGTCAATAAAATCTCTACTTTCCCTCGGTGCTATCTGCTTGATAATCAGCACACGAATATTGGGCAAATCTGTGAATATTAGCATAAGACGCTGAATTATAACCCATTACAATAGTAAAGATTTATTTGATGCATCCTTTATACTGAGCGCAGTTTATAGGTATCTTTACATATAGTATCTTTTAATGGTGTTTCCTATATTTTATAGATTGGTTTGATAAGCAGGAGATTTATTGTAACTTTGAGAAATAGTACTCCTATAAAACATTTAATATTTATGAGTGTAATACCTGAAAAATATATAGCATTGCTATTTTGTGCTTTGGTAATCTGCACTCTTTACTCATGTATATATGACTACACTCCGCAGGATGCCAGCCTGCAAGGGTTGGATGAACCGTTATTGGTGGTTGATGGTGATATTCTTGTGGGAGATTTTACTAAAGTAAAGTTAAGTTATACAGAATCTATATTAGAAGATGTGAAGGAAATGCCACTTGGGTGCACTGTTATGGTGGAGGCAGAGAGCGGTGAAACGGTGGGTGCTTTTGCGGTTGAGGATGAGCCTGGAGTTTACCTGGCCGATACACGTGAATTGGATATGGATGGCAAATACAGGCTTTGCATTTCTGTGCCCGGGAGGGGAGAATATGTTTCCGAGTTCAAACCTGTAATGATTTCCCCGCCTATAGATGAAATTACCTGGTCCATTGCTCCCGACAGCACATACGCAAATGTTGAAGTTACAACACATAATGACCAGGAGGGTAAATTGTACTGCAAGTGGAACTATACTGAGAATTGGGAAAGCAATGCTGTTTTTATACCAGTCCTTGATTTCAATCCAAATACAAACATATTAAGAGCTCTTGAGATTGAGGAGATTGCAGAGCGTTCTTATTGTTTCAGTGAGGCTGTTTCTTCTGATATCAGTATAGCTAATACTGAAAAGCTGGCAGAGAATATTATCAGCAAGTCTGTTGTAAAGCATATTGCCAACACAGATCTGAGAGCAAGCGGGCTATATGCAATAAGTGTTACCCAAAAGGCATTGGATAAAGATGGGTACCAATATTGGGAGACTTTAAAGAGAAATATAGGAGAGACCGGCGGTATTTTCTCAGCACAGCCAACAGAACTTGTGGGCAACATACGCTCTGTCACCAATGAAAATGAAAAAGTAGTGGGATATATAAGTGTATCCACTTCTGCTAAAATGATGGCGTTCATTGATTGGGGTTCTACCGGCTTCTTTAAAACTGGATGTGTTTATTTTACTATGAAAACTGACCAGCAGTATTTTATAAAGGAACTTAAGACACATTTCTATAATGGATACAGGCCGGTATTTATGCCTGAAACAGGAAAGTTGTTATACATAAGTACTCTACAATGTACAGACTGCCGCAGTTATTCCAACAGTACCAAGCCTGATTTTTGGCCGGAGAAATAGTGATATAATGTATTAAAATTGGCAATATTTTATTTGGAGAAATGCGTATATATATTAGGCTGTTATAATAAATTTACTATTTATGAGTGTAATACCTAGAAAACATATTGCATTACTATTTTGTGCTTTGGCAATCTGTGCTTTTAGCCAGTGTATCTATGACTACACTCCGGCAGATGCCAGTCTGCAAGGATTGGATGAACCGTTATTGGTGATTGATGGTGATATTCTTGTGGGAGATTTTACAAGGGTGAAATTGAGCTATACAGAGTCCATTTTGGATGAGGCGGGAGATATCCCACTTGGGTGTACCGTTATGGTGGAGGCAGAGAGCGGTAAAACTGTGGGTGCTTTTACGGTTGAGGATGAACCTGGAGTTTACCTGGCCGATACCCGGGATTTGGATATGGATGGCAAATACAGGCTTTCCATTTCTGTGCCGGGAAGGGGAGAATATGTCTCAGAATTCAAACCTGTAATGATTTGCCCGCCTATAGATGAAATTACCTGGTCCATTGCTCCCGACAGCACATATGCAAATGTTGAGGTTACAACACATAATGACCAGGAGGGTAAATTGTACTGCAAATGGAACTATACTGAGAATTGGGAAAGCGACGCGGTGTTTGTTCCTTATCTTGAATATATTCCAAGCAGAAATAGCATTAGAGATTTGACACCACAAGAGCAATATGAGCGTACCTGTTGTTTCAGCAAGGCAGTATCAAATGATGTGTGCATTACCAATACAGAGAAATTGAGTGAGAATCTTGTGTACAAATATGTTCTCAAACAGATAGGAAACAAGGATACAAGGGTAAAGGCTTTGTATGCAATAACGGTAACCCAAAAAGCATTGGATAAAGAGGGGTACCTGTATTGGGAAAACTTAAGAAGGAATATGGGAGAAACGGGGGGAATATTCTCGGCACAGCCTTCGGAGTTCCAGGGTAATATAAGATCTCTGGTAAATGCTGATGAAATAGTCCTTGGATATATAAGTGTAACAACATCACATACAGTAAGGCAATTTATTGACTGGAAATCTGAAAATTTCTTCAAAACAGATTGTGAATACATCATACTGGAAGGCGATTACTCTTTCTACCATTACTTCAGTATGGGATACCGTCCTGTATTCAGCACTGAAAATGAGGGCACATTCTGGAGCAAACTGCAATGCACAGACTGCCGCAGCTATTCCAACAGTACCAAACCCGATTTCTGGCCAAGACAATAAGTAAGAATTTAAATTGAATGGGGTATGAAGATTAACAGATTTATCATATTGTGCATTTTGTTTTTGGGGCTTGCGGGTGTAACCTGTGCCCAGGATTTCAATATTCCTGTTTTTAGGGGAGAACTTGCAGAAAAATACACTTATCCTATAGAGGGAACAGTGTATGCATATTCAGACGAGTTCCAGGAAGGGACTCTTGAGTTTAACGGCAAGGTGTACACAGGGCTGATGATGAATCTGAATGCCCATAGGGATGAGCTGCAGGTGGCAATTGGTACTACCGGTGAAAAGATGGCACCCAGGAGGGCTCTGGTTGGGGATTTTACCATAGGGAAGAGAAATTATACCTCCTTGTATGGGGAACGGGCAATTAAAGGGTTGCCGCAGGGGTTCTATCAGGTGCTGCACAGGGGAAATAATATGTTGGTAAAGAAATTTTATAAGAAAACTTCCGATAAAACAGAGTCAATCACCAACCTTACAGTAAAGGTATTTACCACAAAATACAAATATTATCTGGTAAAGGATGGTAAGGTTTACACCGTAAAGGATGCGAAAGGGCTGGCAAAATTTTACAAAGAGGGGAAAGAGCGCATTAAGGGCTATCTGAACGGCACCAGGGGCAAAAGGGTGGAGAAAGATTATCTGTTGCAAGGAGTTATGGAGCTTATGGAGGAATAGAATATGAGAAAAAGCGTACTTACCATACTTATACTGTTTCTTGCAGCATCTTCACTGTTTGCCCAAAATGCCTTTATCCACAGGAATATAGGCTTGGATTCCCTAATGGGTATAATGCAGCGCACAAGCAAGGAGAAGATATATTATACCTCAGATGCCACATCTAAGAATCTCACCTTTACAATAAATACTATGAGCCCTACCTTGCTTGAGGATATAAAGGGGGAGTTGCAGGAGAAAGGGTTTATCATTTCCAAAACTGAGGGGTACACTTTTGTCCTTAAGGGTATTGCCATAAGGGAGGCATTGCCTGAAAACTGGTACGCAGAAGAGAACCCTGCAAAAAAACAACAGGAGCAGAATCCGGTTTATGCAGAGCTGCTTGGCACTGACCAGCAACTTGCAATGCTCCAGAACAAGGTATACCAGATAGGTGACAAGAACAACAGAAAAGCTTTTGGCAAGGCCTACCTGAGCGGCTATGTAAGGGATTCCAGAACAGGAGAACCTGTGATAGGGGTAAATATTTTCAACAGTGCATCCCAAACATACGCACAATCAGATGCGGCAGGTCTTTACAAAATTCTTCTCCCTGTGGGTGAAACTTCCCTTGATGTAAGCGGATACTCATTGGAGGATATGAAGGTGCATCTGCAGGTGTACAACGACGGCACACTGGATATAATTGTTAAGGAGAAGGTTTATGCCCTTACAGGTGTAATAGTTTCTGCAGAGAGTGCCAGCAAGGTACGCAACAATGAGATAGGTATAGAGAAAGTTAGGATAGACCGTATGAAGAAGGTGCCTGTGGTGTTTGGAGAGGCCGATGTGGTGAAAATTATCCTAACCCTCCCAGGTGTGAAATCTGTTGGAGAGGCAGGCGGCGGATTTAATGTACGCGGCGGTGCCACAGACCAGAACCTGGTACTGTTCAACGGAGGTACGGTTTACAACCCGTCCCACCTGTTTGGAATGTTTTCCGGCTTCAACCCGGATCTTGTAAGTGACATAGAGCTGTACAAAAGTTCAATTCCGGTAGAGTTCGGCGGCCGTATCTCTTCAGTGCTGGATGTAAACAGCAGGGAGGGCAACAACAAGAACATCACCGGCTCCTTGGGACTTGGCCTCCTTAGTGCCCGATGCCACATAGAGGGCCCAATCACCTCCAAAACCACCTTCATTGCAGGAGTGAGGGGAACCTACTCAGACTGGCTGTTAGGTCTTCTTCCCGACAACAGTGAATATAACAATGGAACAGCCTCATTCTACGACATAACTGCCGGAGTAACCCACAGGTTCAACGAGAAAAGCTCCATCCACCTGAACGGATACTATTCTGTGGATGCCTTCAAGTTCAGTGCAGATACCAGTTACAGATATGAGAATGCAAACGCCTCAATAAAATGGAGATACAACTTCCACGAGAAACACAAACTGGAGTTGGCTGCAGGATATGATATGTACGGTTACGCCACCTACGACAAATTCAACCCGGTAAACTCCTACGAGATGTCATTTGACATAAAGCAGGCATACGGGAAACTTAAATTCAAATCACTCCTGAGCAGCAACCATACACTCACTTACGGAGTGGATGCAATAAACTATGACCTCTCGCCCGGAAGCTATCTTCCGTATGGGGAAGAATCTCTGGTAGTACCTGATGTGCTTCCAAAGGAGAGGGCACTTGAAGGGGCTGCATATCTGAGCCACAGCTGGAACATATCAGACGACTTCTTTATGGATTATGGCCTGAGATATTCCATTTTCAGAAACGGAGATAAAACATACAGCAATCCGGAGATTAGGGTGAGCGGAAGGGTCATGCTCTCGCAGAATCTCTCTTTTAAAGCGGGATTCAACAGTTTGAGCCAGTATATTCATATGCTCTCCAATACCACAGCAATGTCCCCTACAGATATCTGGAAGTTGAGCGACAAGAACATAAAGCCACAGCAGGGATGGCAGGCAGCAGGCGGTTTCTACGCCAATATGTTCCGGAATAAAGTTGAGGCCTCTTTGGAGGGGTATTACAAGAAGATGGACAACTACCTGGATTACAAGAGCGGTGCTGTTCTTATTATGAACAAGAATATTGCAGATGATGTGGTAACTACCCAAGGTGAGGCGTACGGTGTGGAACTGATGTTAAAGAAGCCTCTTGGCAAACTGAACGGCTGGCTGGCCTATACCTGGTCCACAACCCGTTTGAGGGAGGTTGGCGACAGGGGAGATATGGCCATTAACGGAGGTAACTGGTACAATGCCTCGTATGACAAGCCTCACGATGTAAAACTGGTTGCCAACTGGAAATTTACCCAAAGGATAAGCCTCTCTGTAAACGGAGACTACTCTACCGGCAGGCCAATTACCATTCCGGTGGCCAAATATGAGTATGACGGTGGTTACAAACTCTATTATTCTGCCAGGAACGGTCACAGAATACCGGATTACTTTAGGATTGATGCAGCAATGAACTTTGAGCCTACCCATAAGATAAAGGCATTCACCCACTTCTCCTTTACAGTTGGAGTGTATAATGTTACAGGCAGGAAAAATGTTTATTCAATCTATTTTGACACCGACAGCAACGGCAAAATAAAGGGACACAAGCTCTGCATCTTTGGTGCCCCAATACCGTATGTGAATTTTAACTTTAAATTTTAGGAGGAGAATGATGATGAAGAATTTATACAGGATATTGGCAATGATGTTGCTGGTTGTTGCGGCTGGTTGTATATATGATTATGAACCTGAGGATGGGGATATTCAGGGGTTGGATGAGCCGCTTGTGGTTATAGATGGAGATATTATTGTGGGTGGTATTACCCGTGTGAAGGTGGGGTTTACCCAATCACTTACAGCTGATGAGGATTCTATTGTTGTGGTTCCATTGGGGGCAAGTGTATGGGTTGAAAGTGAGACAGGAGAGATGCTGTCGGGAAGAGAATTGGAAGAAAATGTGTTTGAAATAGACACAGAGGATTTGAGTTTGCAGGGGAGGTACAGGCTTGGGGTTTCCATTCCGGGAAGGGGAGAGTACCGTTCTGCGTTCAAGGGGGTGCTGGTTTCACCGGCAATAGACAGCATTACCTATTCTGTTGCAGGTGACAGGAGTTATGCCAGGATTGAGGTTTCTACCCATAATGATGCCACCTCAACCAAAGGGAATGGCATTAGGGAGTATCTGTATTGCAAATGGAACTATTCGGAGAACTGGGAGAGCAATGCAATTTATCCTGCCCAGCTGGAGTTTGATGTAAAGAGTGGCAAGATGAACAAACTTGAACTTGATGCATCTGTGGCAAGGCAATATTGCTTTTGTGAAGCGGAGTCTTCAGGTACTTATATTGCAAATACGGAGAAACTTTATGAGAATGTGATATCCAAGTCTGTAGTTAAGGAGATTCCCAATACAGATTCAAGGCTTATGGGAATTTATTCTGTTTTGGTTAAACAGACAGCATTGGATAAGGAGGCTTTTATTTATTGGGAAAACATAAAGAACAACACCTCTGCTACAGGAGGGCTTTTTGGCCCTCAACCAAGTGAAATAAGGGGTAATATAGAGAGTGTTACTACTGATGGAGAGATAGTGATAGGGTATGTGAATGTCTCTACTGTTTCTAAAATGCGTGTATTTGTAAATTGGGCACAAGAGGTGATTTTTTCTACAGAGTGTGTGGAGGTACTTGTACCAAAAGAGAAGAAACCAGACAAGATTGATGGAGAGCCACAGCCCCTTTGGCCAGGTTACTATACACAGGGGTACAGGCCTGTAAGATTTAATGGGGACAAGACTGATGAGGCATATTGGGCAATGGAAAAATGTACAGATTGCAGAGTGTATTCCAATAGTACAAAACCTGATTTCTGGCCAAGATAAATGTGTAAAGTGACAGGCTTATGAGAAAGTGTTCATATATTTTAGGATTGATGCTTGTTTCCTGGAGTGTTCTGTTTGCTCAGGAACGGGTTTATGTTTCTACAGATAAGGATGTTTATGTGGCGGGGGAGAATTTGTGGTGCAGCGTGTATTGCATTGATACTGCAACTGGGGGGTATTCTGGACTGAGTGATGTTGCTTACCTGCAGTTTGTGAGCCGTGAAGGGGTTGCCGCAACACATAAGGTGGCACTTGTTGGTGGCAAGGGGTGCGGAGTGTTTCAGATTCCGTTGGATTTTGCAACGGGCAATTATTCTATAGTCTCTTATACAAAAGCTTATGGCGGGGATTCTGAAGGGGAGTTCAACGGCAAGATTGTTTCTGTGTTCAATACGGTAAGTGCCAGAAGGGTGAAAGATGGTGTTACAGTGGGTGATGCGGTTCCGGGAAAAGGTGCTTTGGGACAGAAAGGTGATATTGCTGTAAAGGTGGGAGAACAGAGGGGTTCTGTTGTTCCTGTAAAGATTGGGAATAAGGGAAATGAAGTGATGCAGTTGAGTGTTTCGGTATATCATATGGATGGATTGGAGGATCTGTCGGGAAGCTATAACAGATCTTCTTTGTTGGAGAGGAAAGGGGATTTTGGGAAATTGGATGAGGTGGACTATTCTGGAGAGATTGTGAGGGTAAAAGTTAGTGCCAGAGATGGCGGGAACTGTATCGGGAAATATGTGTATATGAGTGCGGTTGGAAATACTGATGATGTGTATGTGAACAAGGTTGGAGAGGATGGGATTGCTGTGTTTCATACGGGGAACATAATGGGAAGGAGAGATTTGGTGTTTGAGGTACTGGATGACAGCAAGAGTGTGGCACAGGGGGCAAGTTCAAAGGATACGGCCAGCAGATATGATATTGAGATTTTGCAGAAAGGGTATAAAAGGGAGGTGGCTGAGATACCGCAGCTGAGAATCTCAAGAGAGATGGATAATGCGCTTAAAGAGAGGAACAGGAGGATGCAGATTTCTCGCAGGTTTGAGGCTGATACATTATTGGATATGTGCAAGAAGAAAGATAATTCTTTTGTGGGTGATACCAGGCCGTTGGTTTATAATTTGGATGAATATACCCGTTTCTCAAATTTGGAGGAGACCCTTAGGGAATATGTGAATTTTGCCAGGGTGAGGGGGCTTAACTCCAAAGCGGAACTTAAAGTTTTGTGGGGAGCTCAAGGAAGATGTCTTGCATTGGTTGACGGTATTCCTGTGAGTGACCATTCAACCATTTTGGCTTTGGACCAACAGCTGGTAAAACAGATAGTTGTTTACCCAAGAAGATATATGCTCAATCATTTCATTTATGATGGTATAGTGAATTTTGTCACTTTCAGAGGGGATATGGGGGGAATCAGTTTGCCAAAGAATGTGAGTATTGTTGGGTTTGACGGGGTAAGCTGGCCGATGGCCATCTTGGGTGCAAAAGTGGCCAATGAGGGAGATTATCCTAATTTCCTCTCTACCGTTTACTGGAATCCTACAGTAGAGATTCCAGCAGGCGGAGAGTTTGAATTTGATTGTGTGCTGCCTCTGTATAAAGGAAAGTTCAGGGTTGTGGTTGAAGGTCTGCAGGGGACAGACAAAGAGGTTTATGTGGTGGGGGAATTCAACACCCGTTAGGCTCCAGTTCCCCAACAGACTTTTTTCCTCTTTGGGGAACGCCATCTTATTTGCTGTTAATTGCATCTACCGGATTAAGGGATGCTGCCTGCCAGGCTGGAATAAGTCCGGCAAGGAGCCCTATAACGGTGGCTATGAGCACTCCTGAGAATATGTTTGCAGCGGAGAGGGAGAGGGTGAAGCTCTCTGTTTCTGGAATCACAAGTACTCCTATGAGCACCAGCAGTATACCTATTATGCCACCGGCTATTGCCAGCGCTGCTGCCTCTACAAGGAACTGTGTCATAATCACATACTTTTTGGCTCCAAGCGCCTTTTGGATTCCAATTATATTGGTACGCTCCTTAACACTTACAAACATAATGTTGGCTATACCAAAACCTCCTATCAGTAGAGAGAATCCGGCAATTATCCAACCTACAGCATTTATCATTGAGAACACCTGCTGTACAGCATCCATTATGAATGTCAGGGTATTTACAGAGAAATTATTTTTCTGACCTGGAGACAAACGTCTGTGCCCTCTCATAAGCATACGTAACTCATCTACAAGGTCATCTTGGGAAACACCACTTTTTGGACGGGCATAAATGGAGTTGTCTGCCCAGCGTGGATTTACCATATAACGTCCAAAGTTCAGAGGGATAAATATTGCATTATCCCAATCACCCAAACTTACCATACTTTCACCCTGTTTCTCAATCACACCCACTACGGTTGCTATTGTAGGGCCAACTTTCAGTTTCTTCCCTATTGGGTCTTCATCTTCAAAAAGAGATAAAGCCATTTCATGGCCGACAACTGCCACAGCGGTACCATTTGCATCTTCGTCAGGAGTAAAATAACGGCCATTGGCTATCTCAAATTTTGCAATACGGCTAAAGTTGTGCGTAATGCAACCTATTCCGGCTCTGCTTACAGATCTGCGGCCATATTTTACTGTAGAACTGGTTGATATGATAAAACTGAAGTCCTCTCCAAGGCTGGAGTTGGCTTTAAGAAATTTATAGTCTTCATAGGTAGTGCTGGGGCGTTTCATATATTCCCACCACTTGAAAACTTGGGTGGCATCTGCATTTCCCTGTTCATCCTCCCCCATCATAGGATATTGGCTAACCATAACTATATCGCTGCCTATGGTATCAAACCCTCTGCGTACATTCTCCTGCAGAGCATCAATAGCTGTAAAGATTGCCACAATGGAAAAAATTCCAATGCTCACCCCCAATAAAGAAAGGAGGGTCCTGAACTTGTCTCCCTGCAGCTGCGAAAATGCAAACTCCACACTCTCCTTAATCAGTTTCACAAAAATTACACCTTCACTGTACAGTTTTCCAAGTTTCATACCTTCCCCTCCTTGATTTATTTTTTTAGCCCCAATTTTTCTTTAAGTTTCCTTATTGCATCAAAAGCATCCAACGGAGACATTGTATTTATATCCATAGCTTTTATGCTGTCTCTCAAATCGCATAGCAACGGATCTTCCAACTGAAAGAAAGAGAGCTGCAAATTGTCTGCCGCACTGCTCTTTTTCTTTCTGGTTGCCAAATTTTTTCCTGAAGCCCCATTCTCAGATGACCTATTTTCTCCTCCCGACAACTGACTTCCTTCCTCCTTTTTCTCCAGCATATTGAGAGTTCTCTGTGCAGAGTCAATCACTGCCTGAGGCATACCGGCCAACCTGGCCACGTGAATACCAAAACTGTGGGCAACGCCTCCCGGACAAAGTTTTCTAAGGAAAATGACCTTGTTCCCAACCTCCTTAACAGAGATATGCCAGTTCCTGACCCTTGGATATATCTCTTCAAGTTCGTTAAGCTCGTGGTAATGGGTAGCAAAAAGGGTCTTGGCCCTCTCTCCTCTCTGGTGAATATACTCCACAATTGCCCAGGCAATTGACATACCGTCAAAAGTACTGGTTCCACGGCCAATCTCATCCAACAAAACAAGCGACCTTTCAGATATATTGTGCAGGATGGTGGAGGTCTCTGTCATCTCCACCATAAATGTTGACTCTCCACGCGAAATATTGTCTGAAGCCCCAACCCTGGTAAATATCTTGTCTACATAACCTATCCTTGCACTGCTCGCCGGCACAAAACTACCTGTCTGGGCCATAAGCACTATAAGTGCAGTCTGTCGTAGCAAAGCACTCTTACCCGCCATATTAGGGCCGGTAAGGATTATAACCTGCTGGGTATCATTGTCCAGCATAATGTCATTTGCCACATACTCCTCACCCGGCTCCATAAGGGTTTCAATTACCGGATGTCTTCCCTGCCCTATCTCAATCTTGTATCCGTCATTCATCTGCGGACGGCAATAATTGCGCTCAGTTGCCTGTTGCGCAAATCCTGCAAGACAATCTATTTGGGCCAATGCACTGCAACTTTTCTGAATATGAGGAATCTCTTTCTGAATCCTCATTACCACCTGCTGGTAAATCTGTTGCTCAAGAGAACTTATCTTCTCCTCAGCCCCCAAAATCTTCTCCTCATACTCCTTAAGCTCCTGGGTAATATACCTCTCTGCACTCACAAGAGTCTGCTTGCGTATCCACTCCTGCGGCACCTTATCCTTATGGGTATTCCTTACCTCAATATAATATCCAAAAACATTGTTGTAGCTTATCTTAAGTGACGGGATTCCGGTTCTCTCACTCTCCCTCTGCTGAACCTGCAGCAGATACTCCTTGCCGTGGCGGGCAATCCTGCGAAGATCATCCAGCTCCTCATTCACCCCATCGGCAATAATGTCCCCTTTTCCAAAGGCATTCGCCGGTTCAGGCAACATATTCCTCCCGATAAATTCATAAAGTTCATTGAACAGAATCACCCCATCTCCCATCTGGGCTGCAGTGCCACCCAACTCTGTACAGACATCCTTGATGGGCTCCATCTGTTCCAACCCCCTCTTCAGCTGAACAATCTCCCTTGGAGAGATCTTTCCGGCTGCTGCACGGGAAACTATCCTCTCCAAATCTCCAATATTTGACAGTCTCTGCTGAATCTCCTCCACCGCACCAGGATGGTTTACAAAAGTATCCACCACAGAGTGCCTTTTCTCTATCTCCTGCAAATCCTTTAGAGGCATAGCCAGCCAGTTGCGGAGCATTCTGGCACCTAAAGGTGAAGAACATTTGTCTATAACATCCAACAATGATGTACCCTCACCACCAGCAGATGACTGGAAAATCTCAAGATTGCGGAAAGTAAAACGGTCCATCCATACAAAACTTCCACGGTCTATACGGGAAATTGAACAAAGATGGGCAACTCCTGTATTCTGGTTCTGCTCCAGGTAGAACAAGATTGCACCGGCAGCTGTTGTACCAAGGGTAAGGTTTTCTACACCAAAACCCTTAAGGGAATTGAGTCCGAACTGTTTTTTCAACTTGTCCTCACAAGCCTGTGGGACAAAAGCCCACTCATCCATTGTGGAGATATAATAATTGTTTCCAAAACGCTCTCTGAAACCGCACTGGTAACCCTTCTGCAAAACCACCTCCTTAGGGGCAAAATTTGAAAGAAGCACCTCTACATAATCCAATGAACCCTCTGCCACTTTAAAAGTACCGGTAGAGATATCCAGAAACGCAACACCACCTTTGTCACCCTTAAAATAAACTGCACCAAGATAGTTGTTCTCTTTCTGGGTAAGTAGCTGCTCACTGTAAGCAATACCCGGGGTAACTAGCTCAGTAACTCCACGCTTCACAATCTTTTTGGTAAGCTTTGGATCCTCCAGCTGGTCGCATACCGCCACCTTGTAACCCGCTCTTACCAATTTAGGAAGGTAAGTTTGGATAGAATGGTGCGGAAAACCAGCCAACTCCACATGCTGTGCAGAACCATTTGCCCTTTTGGTAAGGACAATCCCCAACACCTTGCTTGCAATCACAGCATCATCCCCAAATGTCTCGTAGAAATCTCCTACCCTAAACAGCAACAAGGCATCGGGATGCTTACCCTTAACCTCAAAATATTGCTTCATCAGAGGAGTCTCAACTATCTTCTTTTTCTCAGTCATATTTTACGTTTTGTTTACACCAGACTCTTCATTATCTCCTCTACGGTCTCAATCTCCTTAACCATTGAGCATATTTGGCCAATTTCTATTTCGCCTTCGTCAATATCTCCTTCAAAGATACCTTTGCGGGCACGCCCTTTGCCAAGGTAAGCGGCAAGTTCCTCTTTTGAGGCTCCGGCATCCTCCATCTGGGCCACTTTAGCTGTAAACTCACTTCCCGATGCCAAACGTGCAGGGGCAAGTTTCTTAAGCAACAGTTTGGTTGCCCCCTCAGGCATTCCAAGGCAATGTTTCTTAAAGTTTTCGTGGGCAGAACTCTCTGCAGAAAGGGCAAAGCGGGTTCCAATCTGTACGCCGTCTGCACCAAGGGCTTCACAGGCTTTTATCTGACACTTCAGTGCAATACCTCCTGCTGCAATAAGCGGCAATGTAGTGGCCTCACGCACTGCAGGAATAAGGCAAAGGGTGGTTGTCTCCTCTCGCCCGTTATGTCCTCCTGCCTCAAAGCCCTCAGCTACTATTGCATCTGCCCCAGCTTCCTCACATTTGCGGGCAAACACGCTGCTGGATACCACGTGTACAACAGTAATTCCGTGCTCTTTAAGGAATGGAGTCCACTTCTTTGGGCTGCCGGCAGAGGTAAATACAATCTTTACCCCCTCCTCTACAAGAATGCCCATAAGTTCATCTATCTGAGGATACATAAGGGGCACATTCACTCCAAAAGGCAACTCTCTGCCATATTTGTTCCCTGGAGCATCTGCACGCAAAGCCTCTTTGCAACTTCTGATATGATGACGCAAATTGTCGGGATGCATACTGCCTGCCCCAATAAGGCCCAAACCTCCGTTAAGGCTCACTGCAGAGGCAAGTCTCCACCCGCTGCACCACACCATTCCTCCCGAAATGATTGGATGCTCTATTCCAAAAAGTTCACAAATTCTGTTCATATTACTTTTTCCTCCTTATAAACATTACAACCAAACCACCCAACAGGCACAAAAGAAGTATTCCCGACGAAATCATAGAGTATGTCTCACCCTTTTCAAAGCTGGTTGGGTTGAATGTAAATTCTATTGTATAGTCACCTGCCGGAATTACCGCACCTCTCAGGATCCAGTTTGCCCTGAAAATCTCCAAAGGTTCTGCCTGGCCCCCCGCTGCAGGGGTAATGGTAGCCTCCCATCCAGGATAGTACACTTCACTGAACAATGTTGTCTGCGGTTTGTTGCTTGAATAATTGTAAACCAGCTTGTTTGGAGCATAGCTTGTCAACTCTATAAAGTTATTCAAGGACATATCTGCAACCGCCTCTTCAGGATTTCCAATATTTGCAGCCAGGCGTGAAACCTCATCTGCAAGGGCACCTACTATAAACTCTGTTGACACTACAGCCTGTTGTGCAGGGTTTACAACTCTTAGTGTCTCTATCTCCTCATTTGCATTGTTAACCGGTACAATCTCTTTCACAAACCAGGCATTGCCTAATCTGAACACATTCTCTACCGGCGGCACAGAGCCGTTTAACACAATATATTTTGTATTGAGCATACTCAACACAGGAAGGTAACCCAAAGCATTCTGGGCATCCTCTATTGTTTGGATATTCCCCATTTGAGATGCCAGTACAGAAATCTCTGGAGAAATATTTCTCTCTATCAAATCCTGGTAACGCTGCAATTTTGCAGGGCTGTAACCGCCAATTGTTTTGTGGTGGTAGCTTACATAGGCATCGTTGAATGTGTTTACACTCAAATCCAACACCCTGTAATGAGGATCTGCATCCTGCAGAATAATCTCATCTACCGGTCTCCTGGCAAAAGCATTGTTGAACTCCCTCTTGGTTACAAAATGTGAATCGTTAAGATATCTCTTGTCTACGCTCCACAAATCTACAAGTACAAGAACTGCAAGTATCACCGCTGCTGTAACAGGTTTTATCCAAATACGTTTGTATGCCAGGAACACCACTGCAAACGCAGCAACTATAAAGAAGACACTTCTCCAGGCATCGTTGCTCAACAAAGATGCTCTGTCATCAGCCAATGCCACTGCAATCTCACCTGGAAGTTGTCCGTCAGACATAGAGATAAAGCTGCCCGCAAGAGATGGAACAACCGCAAATAAGGCACTTACGCCCGCAGTAAGTCCAAGAGCCCAGTACAACCCTTTCTGAACTCTCTGCTTCTTGCCCTTATAATCCTCTCCAAAAAGAATCTCATTAACCGCAACAATACCCAACACAGGAATAAGAATCTGCAGAATTACCAGAATCATTGAAACGGTCCTGAACTTATTATACATAGGGACCCAATTGAAGAAGAACTCAGAAACAGGCATAACGTGGTATCCCCAACCCAACAGCAAAGCAAGAAGGGACACCCCTCCTATCCACCATCTTATACCTCCACGCAACACAAAGAATCCAAGTACAAACAGGAACACACTTATGGCTCCCATATACATAGGTCCTGCAGTAAACGGCTGAGGTCCCCAATACAGAGGCAACTGTTTTACAATCTGCTCTGCCCCCTGGTAACCACCTTTCTTAAGGGCATTGTAAGTTTCACTGCTGCGGTCCAATGCTCCGGCAGAGGCTCCTCCATTAAAGTTTGGAATCATAAGGTTAAGTGTCTCCTCTATTCCGTACGACCACTGGGTGGCATACTCCAAATCCAGTCCGCTGCGGGTTTTCTTTCCTGCCTCCACCTGTTGTGCTGCCTCAGAAGAATCATCGGGAAGAAGCTCACTGCCACCCCTCATTGTGTGCTGCGCATACTCGTACGTAGGCCACAAGTGGTTTATGTTGGTTGCTATTCCCAACAAACCTGCCACCAGCACAATTGCAGATGTGCGCAAGAATTTTGGAAATGCTTTCTCCTGCAACGCTTTGCACAATTGCCAAATTCCGTATCCTAAAATTATGATTGCCAGGTAGTAGGTTATCTGCGGATGGTTTGCCTTAATCTGGAAACTTAGGGCAAAGGCAAAAAGGAGTGCTCCCCAGAATGCACATTTGCGGTAAGCATAAACCACAGAGGCCAACACCCAAGGCATAAAGGCTATTGCCACCATTTTTGAGTTGTGCCCTACCTGAATGATCTGCATATTGTATGAGCAGAAACTTATTGCAATTGCACCCAAAAACGCCAGGTACACATTACACCCAAATGCCAGCATAAGGAGGAATCCTCCCACAAGGCTTATAAGGAGGTAACTTGCCGGACGTGCCCCTGTAAAGAACAAATCATACAGCCACTGGGTAAAATCGCCCTTGTAAATTACCGATATTGAGGTTGCAGGCATTCCGCTGAACATTGAGTTTGTCCACAGGGTACGCTCCCCAGGATTGGCCTTGTTGTAGGATACAATCTCATTGGCCATACCTTCCCAACTTGAGATATCGCTCTGGTTTACAATTTTCCCCTCCAGAACCTGTGGGGCATAACCGTACGCAATTACCACAAATGCCAAAATTGGCAATGCATACTTAAGAATCTTTTTCCACTCTATATTTTTCATTTCTCAAATAATTTCACCATTTCCCCGGTAAGATACTTGCGGGAATATTTCATTACAGCAGGAGAAAGTACATTTTCTTCCCTATGATTTACTCCTTTTTTCCCCTCAGTAACCTCACTCTCCTTGCCTGAGTATTTTCCAGCAGCTGAAACACCCCTTTTCTGCAGGAACTTGCAGTAGAGGCAATCAATTTCCCTGCGGGTAGCCTCCTTATCCTCAAAATCCACTATTGTACCGCTGCCTGTCTCTTGCAGAGCCTTTGCCAAGTCTCCCTCAATTGGGCCAAATGCCAGAATCTCCCTCCCTGCAGCGAGGTATTCAAAAAACTTTCCTGTAAGGATTGCTGCTGCCTCAGGTTCTTTCCTGAGCGGGAGCAGCAATACCTGTGCCCGTTGTTGCCACTGCACCACCTCATTATGCGGACAGTATCCCATATTACACAGATTGCTTTCCAGGCCGGCTTTGCTTATTCCTTGGAGTATGGAATCATCCACTTGCCCCATAAGCCTTATCTGCAAATCTTGTTTGAACTGAGGCTCAGCTGCAGCTTTCTCTCCAAGCACTTCCCACAGGTGGTGCGGATTGCCATTATCCACAAATATACCGGTGTGAATCAGACTGAACACCTGTTTCTCCTGGCGGTCAACCCCTGAACCACAGATACCATCCGCCTCTTCGGAACCAGGTTCGGCTTTTATAAAGTCCTCGTGGTCAAACCCGTTTGTAATGACCTTTACTGGAGTGGATGTGCGTGTAGCAAAATCTGCCTGCATCTGTCGGGAAACTACAACTACAGTATCTGCAGAGTCCAATACACCCTGCTCCAGCTTGCGGTGCTTCCTGTAAGCCCATTTGCTCAAATTCAGATGCTTGAAATAAAAAATTTCTGTCCAAGGATCTCTGAAATCTGCAATCCAACGGATGCCTGTAGCCTTGCTTACCCCCTTTGCAATGAGATGCATTGAGTGGGGAGGTCCTGTACTTACAATCACATCTGCAGGATGCTCCCTAAGATATTTTACAAGGTATCTGATGCTTGGGCGGATCCACCCGCAACGGGGATCAGGTATAAAGAAATTTCCCCTTATAAACAATGAAAGTTTATGGGTAAATGACTTGTTTTCGGAACCGATTATGTTTGCCTTAATGTGCTTCCCTCCGTCTGAAGTGTTATTCTTTCCCCCAAACAGTGCTTTATAAAAACTGTACGGCTCCCAGATTTTTGTTTTGATAATTTCAGTACCTGGGGCTATATCTTTCAAAAGGGCAGTATCCACAGTATTGGCCTCCGGATTTTCAGGGGTATAGATTACCGGCTCCCACCCGTATTGTGGAAGATATTTGGCAAATTTAAGCCAACGCTGAACTCCGGAACCGCCACTTGGCGGCCAATAATATGTTATAATAAGTACCCTTTTGCCCATTCTGCTATAACTGGCAAAACCCGGGATGTGGAATATTGCATCCTCATCCCGAGTTTTTGTTTAATCATTCAATAATTCCTCCCTTAACGGGGAGAAAATTTATTTTGCTACAAAATATTTGTGCATTGCTGCCACACAATCTGTATGGATAGCCATAAAGTTGTGCTCATTGTCATATTTTGCGTTGCAACCATTGGTCATAACAATGAAACCGAAGTTGCGGTCCTTATCCCAGAACATTGAAGTGTAAACACCGTATGCGCTACCGGTGTGGCCAATCATCGTGTGTCCCTCCAACAACTGATTTGAGGTACGGATAGCGTAACCGTAAGCGTCGCCCTCATCAGTTTTAGGAGCTACAATGCTCTGCATAGCCTCTGAACTCTCTTTTGAGATAATCTGTGTACCCTCAACAGTTGTACCCAAATTCATATGCATCTGCATCACTTTTGCCAAATCCTGTGGAGAAATCTTCAAACCGCCTGTAGGTGAGAAAATAGGGGTACTTACACCAAACACATAATTCTCAATCTCCTCTGCTCTTGTTGCGTATGCAGCAGGTTTGTGAATGAATTTGTTGTTCTCACCATCCCAAGTATAGATTTTTACAAATTTGTTTGTATCAAGACTTAGAACCTCATAACCACCATAAACACCAATAGGGTTAAGAATATGGTTAACAATGTATTTGTCAAATCTCTCACCGCTCACACGCTCAAGAATAGTACCAAGGGTGTTGAAACCCAAGTTACAGTACTCGTAACCTGTTCCCGGCTCATATGCGTTCCAGGCAGTCTGCCAGGTTGCAGATGAATCTGGGTTGATTGCATTAAGTGTAAAGTAACCGTTTGCATCATTCATACTTGATGTGTGTGAAAGAAGCATCTCTACTGTAATAACCTTCTCCGGAAATTTAGGGTTTCTTACTTGAAAACCTACAAGCTCGGAAACATCCTGCTGAAGATTAAGTTTTCCCTGCTCTACAAGCTGCATAATTGCTGTTGCGGTAAAAGATTTTGATATTGAAGCAATACGGAAAATATCATCTTTTGCCATTGGGGTCTGTGCCTCCAAATCTTTGTATCCGTATCTCTCATTAAGCACTACCTCACCGTTGTTTACGGCTACAAGTGCAAGACCCACATTGTTGTTGCGCTCCATAATGGCTGCAACTTCCTCATTGAACTGCTGCTGTTTGGATGTGCAGGCAAACATTGTTGCCACTGCAGCTGCAAGAATAAACAGTTTTTTCATAGTATAGTATCTTTATTGTTTTATATCAATCCGCTAATCAGTACTGTTGCCACCACAACAGGAGCAAGATATTTTATTGAATAGTATACAAAATTGAGGAAGTACCCTTTTATCTTGCGGCTTCCACCACTTGTAAGTTCATCTGTAACATCAGGTTTCTTCATCTTCCATCCAACAAATATTACAGCAAGGAATCCTCCCAATGGAAGCAATATGTTTGCCGATGTTTTGTCAAAGAAATCAAAGAAGTTCAGGCCAAAGATTTTTACATCTGCCAATGTTCCCTGAGACAGTGAGCAAAGTACTCCAAATACCACAATTACTGTTAGAGAAAGTAAGATTGCAAGTTTACGGCTCATAGTGAACTCCTCTTTAAGATACGAAACAATTACCTCCAGCTGCGAGATTGAAGAAGTAAGAGCCGCTATAAAGAGCATAAAGAAGAACAGGATTGCAAGGAAAGCACCAAACGGCAACTGCGCAAATATATATGGCAAGGTTACAAAAACAAGTCCCGGCCCCTCCGCTGGAGAGATACCAAATGCAAACACTGCCGGCATAATTGCCAATCCCGCTATTATAGCAAACAGAGTGTCTGTCACTGCTGTTTCAGCAGAGAGGCCTATAATGTTCTCTTTCTTGTTTACATAGGAACCGTATGTCATAATTGTTCCACATCCAATACTCAATGAGAAGAATGCCTGTCCAAGTGCGTTAAGAAGTGTTGTCCCTGTAACCTTAGAAAAATCAGGCTTGAAGAGGAACTCCAGTCCTGCCCCTGCTCCAGGAAGGGTTACTGAACGGATTGCCACTATAACCACAATAACAAACAGCATAGGCATCATAACTTTAGTATATCTCTCTATTCCATCCTTAATTCCGGCCATTACTATAAGTGCTGTTGCAAGAAGGAAGATAAGCATAAATACAAGAGGCTCTGTACTTGATGTAACCGTTTGGGCAAACATTCCATCAAGAACCGCCGTATCTGTTGTGGTAAACTTGAATGTGATTGCTTTCCACAAGTAATCAATTGTCCATCCGCCCACCACACAATAGAATGAAATGATGAACAGCGAACCCAAAACATACACAAAACCCGATGCACACCATTTGGTACCAGGAGCAAGCACCTTATATGCACCAAACACATTTGCCTGACTTCTGCGTCCTATAATGAATTCTGAATACATAATAGGGAGCGCCAACAGAAATATAAATGCAAGATATATTATAATGAAGGCTGCTCCTCCGTTTGTTCCAACCAAATATGGGAATCTCCACAAGTTTCCCAATCCTACAGCGGAGCCGGCCATAGCCACCAATGCGCCAAATCCGCTACCAAAACTGTCTCTCTGTGCCATATCTCTAACTGATAAAAGTCCTTAACATAATTACTGCAATAATGACTGGGGCAAGATACCTTATGGAGAAAAGTATCACCTTAAGATACATCCCATTTATCCTGTGTTTTCCACCACTTGTAATCTCATCCATAAAATCCTCTTTCTTCATTCTCCATCCCGCAAACAGCACAATAAGCAACGCCCCTATAGGGATAAGGATATTGGCAGTAGTCTTGTCAAACAAATCAAATATATTGTTCCCCAAAATCTTCACATCCCCCAAAATACCTTGTGAAAGCGAACAGAAAATACCAAGGAACAACACTATACCTACTACAACCAATACAGAGGCCTTTCTGCTAATTTTAAACTCCTCAATAACATACGCTACAGCTACCTCCAACAAAGATATTGCAGAAGTAAGGGCAGCCACATACAATACAAAGAAGAATATTGCAGCCAGAACAGAACCCAACGGCAACTGGGCAAACACGTATGGAAGTGTTACAAAAACAAGTCCTGGACCCTGCCCAGGCTCAATCCCAAACGCAAATACCGCCGGCATAATGGCAATGCCAGCAATTATTGCAAACAATGTATCTGCGGTAGCAGTCTGAACAGACATCTTAACAAGATTCTCGTTTCTGTTTACATAAGAAGCATAAGTGAAAATAATTCCAAATCCCACACTCAAAGAGAAAAACGCCTGACCAAGTGCATCAAGGAATGTATTGGCCGTTACTTTAGAAAAATCAGGCTTGAAAAGAAAATCCAACCCTTCACCAGCCCCCGGCAATGTTACAGACCTTACAGCAATAACTATAACCATCACAAAAAGGAGTGGCATAAGCACCTTTGAATATTTCTCTATACCGTCTTTTACTCCCGACAACAATACCGCTGCAGAACTCCCCACAAAAAGCAACATGAACAACAGTGGTCTGTAGTTTGATGAAACAGTATTTGCAAACATTCCGTCAAAAGCAGTATTCTCTGCATAAAACTCTCCTGATATTGCCTTTACCAGATAATCTATTGTCCATCCTCCAACTACAGAGTAAAATGACACAATAAGTATACAGCACAATATGGCCAGAATTCCTGTTATACCCCACTTTGAACCTGGTGCAAGTTTTTTAAATGCACCATATACGTTGGACTGGGCTCTCCTGCCCACTACAAATTCTGCATACATTATAGGCATAGCCAGTATAAAAACTATTGCCAGATAAATAATGATAAACGCCGCACCTCCATTGGTACCAACCAAATAGGGGAATCTCCATAGATTTCCCAAACCCACAGCAGACCCTGCCATTGCTACAAGGACCCCAAAACTGCTGGCAAAACTGTCTCGCTTTTCCATTCTTCGCTAATTGTTTTTTCTTTTATATACTAAAAATTGATAATCTATATTGTTCTCATCATCGTGCATCATCTCCCCTTCCCTCACAATCACCCAATCGTTCTCATCTACCTTTGGGAAAAAGGTGTCCGCATCCTCTGCGGTTGCATAAATCTTTGTAATATACAAATAATCTGCCTTCACAAAAGTTGCATTGTAGAGCATACCTCCACCCATAATGAAGAACTCCTCCTCCCCTTGCGCAATGTCAAACACATCCTCCAATGTATGTACTATCTCCATTGAGGTTGTCTGCGGGTTCTTTATTGGGGGAATCTCCATATCTCCACGGGTAAGGACAATGTTCCTTCTCCCCGGAAGCGGTCTCCCAATGGATTCATATGTCTTTCTTCCCATAATTACAGGATGTCCGGTTGTAGTACTTTTAAAGTACTTCAAGTCCTCTGAAATATGCCAGAGAAGGTCATTGTTGCGCCCTATGGCACCATTTTCCGCTACTGCAACTATTAAAGAAATCATAATCTTCTGAAATTTAACCTATCCAAATATTTTAGTGTAAAATTTTCACACACCTTTTTGTAAAAGTTTTATACAGCAATAGGAGCTTTTATTACTGGGTGCGGATCATAATCCACCAACTCAAAATCTTCATACTTGAAACTGAAAATATCTTTCTGGTCTCCGTGGATAATCATCTTAGGGAGAGCTCTTGGCTCACGTGAAAGCTGAGTCTTCACCTGCTCAAAATGGTTAAGATAGATATGTGTATCCCCAAATGTGTGTACGAAATCACCCAACTCATAACCGCACACCTTGGCAATCATCATTGTAAACAGAGCATACGAAGCAATATTGAACGGCACTCCAAGAAACACATCTGCACTTCTCTGGTAAAGCTGGCAGGAAAGCTTGTTGTCAGCCACATAAAACTGGAACATAGAGTGACAAGGTGGTAGGGCCATATTGTCTACCTGAGCCACATTCCAGGCAGAAATTATATGTCTGCGGGAATTTGGATTGTGCTTAAGCTGGTGCATGAGGTTGGCCAACTGGTCTATCTCTGTTCCTTCAGCTGTTTTCCAATGTCTCCACTGTGCGCCGTAAACAGGACCAAGCTCACCATTCTCATCTGCCCACTCATCCCAAATGGTTACTCCGTGGTCATTCAGATACTTTATATTGGTATCACCGTTTATAAACCACAACAGCTCGTAAATGATTGATTTCAGATGCACCTTCTTGGTGGTAAGCAAAGGGAATCCGTCATTAAGATTGAACCTCATCTGATACCCGAAAATACTCTTTGTTCCGGTACCTGTGCGGTCTGTCTTAACAACACCCTCCTCCATTATTTTATTAAGCAGCGTAAGATATTGTTTCATGCGCAAAGTGTGTTTAAGGGGCAAATTTAACAAATAATAACATATTATAAGCCTAAACTGACTAAAGTTTAATCCTCACCATATCCATACAGCCTGATGATTATTGGCAGATGATCGCTCACCCCTCCCAAATATTTGGGTCCCTGGTAAGTACGTCTCGGTTTTATCCCCATATAGGTTTCATCCCACTCCAGAAGGGACTCAGGGGTAAAAATCTCCATTTCCTCCTTACAGTATATCCATTGGGGAAGGACTCCCTCCTGCTCTCTTTGCAGCATCCCCGGTGAAACCACAAACTGGTCTATAGTGTTCCACTCCCCCCTGTACTTGTGGGTACCATCTGCACCAGAAGCAAATGGGGCAAGATTTACAAGAGTTTTTCCTCCCGACAAATCATCGGGAAGATGAGTTTCTTCTGACAAAGTTTTCAGAGATTTGGAGTGCGGTGTATCATTGAAGTCACCCATAAGAATGATGTTTGCCTTGGGATTGCACAGCAGAATGGAGTCTGTCACCCTTTTTACCCTCTCTGCGACTGCAATCCTGCGGGGTTCTGAGGTCTTCTCCCCACCACTCTTGGATGGCCAGTGGTTCACCAGAATATGCAGAGTATCCAAAGAACTTACAACCCCTTTAGTATAGAGTATATCCCTTGTATGAAATCCGGCTGCATAAAATTTGTTTTCCAAAGGGGTAAAAATATCCGCTCTGTATAAAAGTGCCACATCAATGCCTCTATTGTCTGGAGACTCCTTATGAATGAATTTATAACCCACCTTAGCCAATGGTGTATGGGCTGCCAACTGGTTAAGAGTGTATGCATTTTCCACTTCACAGAGTCCTATGAGTGCTGGAAATGCTCCATTCTGATCTGCTGCAAGGGCTATTGTTTTTGCAATATCATCCCTTTTTTGCTGGAATTTCTCCTTTGTCCAATGGTTTTCCCCCGTTGGTGTAAATTCATCATCATTGCGGTACGGATTGTTATATGTATCAAAGAAATTCTCAACATTCCAGAACATTACCAACATCAGCATTATCTCTTTCATAGCGGTCTATTTTATTGCAATATTGGAAATTTACCCTAATTTTGCAACCTGAAATTTTAAATATCAGGTAATGGCACTAAGATGCGGTATAGTAGGCCTGCCAAATGTGGGCAAATCAACACTTTTTAATTGTATCAGCAGCGGAAAGGCTCAGTCAGCCAATTTCCCATTCTGCACTATTGAACCAAATATTGGTTCTACAATTGTTCCCGACGACAGACTGGAAGTTCTTGAGAAAATAGTAAAACCACACAGAGTGGTACCTGCAACAGTAGAGATTGTAGACATTGCAGGTCTTGTTAAAGGTGCCAGCAAAGGTGAGGGACTTGGTAACCAGTTCCTTGCAAACATCAGAGAAACAGATGCAATCCTTCACGTGCTAAGATGTTTTGATGATGCAAACATTGTTCACGTAGACGGTTCTGTAGATCCGGTAAGAGATAAGGAGATTATTGATACTGAGCTTCAGCTTAAAGATCTTGAGACTGTAGAGAACCGTATTGGCAAAGTTCAGAAACAGGCACAGACAGGTGGTGACAAGGCTGCTAAAAGACTTTACGACATTCTTGTCAAATATAAAGAGGTGCTTGAGCAGGGAAAATCTGCCCGTACAGTTACATTTGACAATGCAGAAGATGAGAAGCTTGCAAAAGAGCTTTACCTTCTTACAAACAAACCTGTAATGTATGTTTGTAATGTAGATGAAAACAGTGCAAAAGAGGGCAACAAGTATGTAGAGCAGGTTAGAGAGGCTGTAAAGGATGAGAATGCACAGATTCTTGTAATTGCGGCTAAAATTGAGTCTGAAATTGCAGAGCTTGAGAGCTACGAGGAGCGCCAGATGTTCCTTGAGGAGATTGGCCTTGAAAAATCCGGTGTTGTGAGACTTATCAGAAGTGCATACGCCCTTCTAAACCTTGAAACCTACTTTACAGCCGGTGTCCAGGAAGTGAGGGCGTGGACCTACAACAAAGGAGACAAGGCTCCTGCTGCTGCCGGTGTTATCCACTCAGACTTTGAGAGAGGCTTTATCCGTGCAGAGGTTATCAAATATGATGATTATGTCCAATACGGCTCAGAAGCTGCCTGCAGAGCAGCAGGAAAACTTGGAGTTGAGGGTAAAGAGTATGTTGTTCAAGATGGTGATATTATGCACTTCTTGTTTAATGTATAACAACTCACTCATATAAGGATATAGAAACGGGGTCATTCCCCGTTTTTTTTGTATCACATCCCAGAGTGGTTAACTGTCGGGAAGAAAAAAGAGGGTAACCATCATTTTGGCAACCCTCTTCTGTATCTTATCAGACTTTTCTGTTAGAAGAATTTGTATCTTGTATCAACAATTCCTGCATCCTCTGTGATGATTGCAGGAATCACTCTTGAAATGCTGCTGAACAACTGGGCATTTCTCGATTTTGCATCATCCTCTGTATAGAAAGCACCTGTCTCTTTACCTTTAATTACAAAGTAGTATACACCTATCTCACCTACTACAGGACCAACCAAAGTATTCTCAGCAGCACCTGCTACAGCACCAACAAACTTAGGATCCAACTGCTGTGATGTAAGTGAAGAGAATGCCATACCGCTCTGGTTGCTGACAGTAGTATTTAGCTTCTCCGCAACCTCTTCAATTGTACTTGCACCAGCAATGGCAGCTTTGGTCTCCTGAGCTACTTTCTCACCTTTCTTCTCAATAAGAAGATAGTTCTGGATATCATTGTAAACCTCATTCAATGAAGCATATCCCTCTGGATGAATAGCGGTAAGACCAACAACAAAGAAATATTTGTTGTCTACAGTAATGATTGGAGAAACATCTCCTACCTTGCTCTCGTTTGCCCATCTCGAAATCTCTCTGGTGTGCTGGTAATTAGCCAAAGTTTTTGCATTTGGAAGAACTCTGATTGCAGGATAAACAGGAACATTCATCTCTTTTGCAGCAGCATTGAATTTCTCAATGTTACCATCACTCTTTGTTGCTATATCATTAGCTTTAGCATAGAAATCAGAATATGTGGCCTTACTTGCTACAGCCTCTTTAACCAAGATAGCCACCTGCATTTTCTTCATAGGTTT
Source organism: Candidatus Egerieisoma sp. (assembly GCA_045645465.1). Lineage (GTDB taxonomy): Bacteria > Bacteroidota > Bacteroidia > Bacteroidales > UBA932 > Egerieousia. The sequence goes on along the minus strand of JAZRIV010000046.1, from coordinate 38,861 downwards.
GGTAACATCAGTAACTTTTACAATATGTGTACCATACTGTGTCTTAAGTTTCATCAAGTCACCTTTCTTAGCAGAAAGAACAGACTCCATACCAGGAATCATATACTGCTGGGTCATCCAACCCAAATCACCTGCCTCTGCCACATTAGGGTTTCTGTCTGCTGAATATACCATAGCCAACTCTGCAAAGTTACCTTTCTTGGCAACTGCCAAAAGGCTGTCTGCTTTTGCCTCGTTCTCTCCCTGAAGAAGAATATGTTTTACAAATACTGAATCTGGAAGCTGCTTGATATCCATTACTTTTGCAGCCATAAAGGTATTCTCCTGCTGGAATGGAGCCAAAGTCTCACCAACTTTTGCATTTGCAGCAAAATCCTCCAACTCAGTTGCAATTGTACTCAAATCACCCTCTTTGTAGAAATAGGGATTATACTGCGCATCAGAATTTCTTGCAAGGAAGTTCTTGACATTCTCAGCTGCCACAAACTCAGTATAAGTTTTTTCAAACTCATCTCTTGTAGCATCCAAGTCTGACTCTGAAGGGACAACCTCAAATACTACATACTCAAGATCTCTGCTCTCCACTTGTTTGAACATCTCCTTGTTCTTGTTGTAGTAGTCAGCAACCTCCTGTTTGGAAACAGAAATTGTAGAATCTACAGCAAAACCAAAAGGTTTCACAACAAAGTCAACATTATAAGTAGTATTGTTCTCTGCAATAGCTCTATTCAACTCTGCAGGGCTCATATACATACTCTTCTCCAATAGAGAAATGTATTTTGTAAACAACTGGTCTTTTACAATGTTATCCTCCAAGAAATTCCAGTACATAGCCAACTGGCCCGAAGCATCCTGTCCAATAGCCTGTACAAAATCAACAACTCTCTGTTTGCTGAATGTGCCATCCTCACCCACAAATGAAGCCTCAGTCATCAGAACTGGAGAAATGTTTGCACCCTGAGTAAGATCATAAAGCTCATCTTCACCTATAGTGATACCTGCGCTCTTAATTGCCGGAACAAGAACTCTGTCAGTAATCTCGTTCTGCCAAGCTGTATTGTTGATAGCCTCTTGAGTCTGCTCATTATTTGAAGATGTACCAGCAGACATCTGATAAATTTTTGTAAAGTAATCAACTTTCTGTTGATACTCCTGATAAGTTATTCCCTCACCATTAATCTCTCCTACATCATATTTAGAAGAGAACATAGACATAGCACTCTGAAGTGTACTTGGGTCAATAACAAACGATAACAACGCAATTGCAATAAGAGCAGTGATAAATGCTCCCATTTTTACGCGTATTTTTTCTAGTACTGCCATTTTGTATAATAATTTTAAGATTTTTTTTTCTTGCAAGGTGCGAAGATAGTAATTTTCTGATGAATACAACAAAAAAACTACTCTTCAAGCACTTTAACATTAACTGTCTCTATTCTGTTTCTTGTAGTTTTAAGTATTGTATACGAATATTTGCCAAACTGCAGTACCTCCTTCTCCTTGGGAATATTTTCGTTATAGTACATGATCAGTCCTGCCAAAGTCTCATATTCATCAGACTCAGGAAGATCAAGTTCAAACTTTCTGTTTATCTCCTCAACTTCAAGTCTTGCAGAAAAGACAAATTCTTTTTCCGATATCTGCTTTTCCAGAAATTCCTCCTTGTCAAGCTCATCATTAATATCACCAAAAATCTCTTCTATCAGATCTTCCAATGTAACAATACCGCTTGTTCCACCATATTCATCCCTCACAACAGCTATAGATTGCCTGTTTTTTGTAAAATATGCCATCAGTGTCTGGGCACTCATCTCCTCAGAAACATAGGTTACAGTACGCAAAAGTCCAGCTATACTTTTTTTGTCTCCCTCTTTAAGAAGATCCTTTGAATGAACATAACCAATTATGTCATCTATGTTCTCCCTATACACCAATATTCTGGAATAACCCTGGTCTACAAACAACGCTGCAAGTTCCCCAATAGAATCCTGCACATCAAGGGCAACAATCTCTGTACGGGGAATCATACACTCCCTTACCTTGACAGAAGAGAAGTTAAGGGCATTCTGAAAAATGAGCATATCATTGGCATGTTCATTTTCATCATCAGAATCACCGGAAATCTCTGTAGAAAGGTATAACAGATCACTCTTGTCAAAATAAACCTTCTCTGATTCAACATCCTTTTTAACACCAGCCAACTTCATTATTCTTCCCGACATCCTGCCAGTAATGAAAGTGATTGGATAGAATAGCCAGTAGAAAAAAATGAACAGCCAATACATAGAAGAAAAGACTCCATTCGGATTCAATCTGCACATAGTTTTTGGAAGGTACTCTGCTGTTATCAATACTATTAGAGTTGCTACAATAGTATCAATGGCAAGAATTCCACCTACCGAAGCTGTAATATATTTTTCAATGATGGGGTCCAGAATTTTTGCAATTGCAATACCATAAATAACTATGGCAACGTTATTTCCAACAAGCAGACAAGATATGATCCTCTCCGGATTCTTAATGAAACTGTCCATAACCCTGGCATATCTCTTCCCTTGTTTACGGTCCAGTTCAACCTTCAGTTTGTTTCCCTGCAGAAATGCTATCTCGTAACCAGAAAAAAAAGCAGAAAAAATCAGAGCCAAGAGTGTAATTGCAATATTGGTTCCCATAGTATCACTCATTAGTGTTATTTGTTCCTACCACTCCATAACTGTCAAACGGCCTTTGAATGTTGGCATTTCTGGCCATTTCATCACTTTCCATACCGTACCCCTGCATAAACCCGTTAGGAGAATACATTTTTACGTGACAATGCGTATGTATCTTTCCCAAATTTCTGTCCCAATACAAAGTATCGGTCTCCATACGCTCTCCTTTCAAAAAGTTTGTTATCACAACATTGCCATATGCTTCCCATTTCTCCTCCTTGGTTTTTGTTGTGGTGTGTTTGGCTATATTGGAACTGATACGTGTTTCCAGCACACCTTCCTCATTATAGGCATAAACATCAAAACCTTCCGAGAAAATTTCATATGATTCCTCTTCTGTTTCAAAACGCTGTAAAAGGGGAGATTCCATTCTCATCTGCAATACACCGTTCAATGTTTGCTCTGCCTTCATCCCCTTTACTGTCTGTACAGGAATCTTTGTCAAGTCCAATGGTTCAGACCCAACTTCATCATTACAAGATATAACAAAGGTAGTAACTGCAAAAGCAGTTACTACCATACGTGTATATGCCATTATATTGGGTAGACCCCTATACATTATTTATATGCTATTTGATTGTTCTCACAGTAGTAGTTGCACTCAAACCGCCACAAGAAATAGTATAAGGTTTACCATCAGTAAGGTCATACATAAATGCATCCTCAGTTTTAGGGAAATACTGACGGTAAGTAGCAGACAATTTGTTAGCTTCATCTGTCAAAGACTCATCTGCAGCTTTAGCTTTGTTAAGGTAATCCACTGCAACCCAATATTTAGCTCTGTTATCCATATCCTGTGCAGAACATTTCTGACCAGCCCAAACGTTTGCAATCAAAAGATTGGCTTTACCAGCCTGAGATGCATCCTTCTCTATTGCCTGTCTTGCTGCTGCAACAGCTTTAGCGTGACGGCCAACTTTAAAGTTGTACACAGCAAGCTCCATAATAAGTTCACCATCTTTAACTGAATCAGACTCCTCACTTGCAATTGCCTCCTCCAAAAATTTAACGGCCTCATCAACGTTCTCTTTGCTTGAATGCAATTTATAAAGGAAGTATGAAGAAGTGTAAGAAGGTTCTATCTGATGAAGTGAAGTTACAGCTTTCAAGAACAAATCAGATTTCACACATACACTGTCTGAACCCAAAAGGCTTACGATAGGTTTTACAACATCAATGTTGGTAGGGTCAGCCTCATATCTTGGGGAAAACACTGCTACAAGGTTATCACAGGTAGCAACACCACTTGTAACAAAAGCATTCTCAAATGCAGCTCTTGCCTCCTTAATGGCTTCTGTAGGGTTTGCAGCAACCTGAGCATCCATAAGTGGTGAGAAATCTGTATATGATTTCAAAATATCTTCACCCTGCATTTTGCCTGCCTGATACAACTGTGCAGCTTTCTGCATATATGCTACCAACAAATCAGGTTTTGTTTTGATACCTGAAATTTCAACAACATCCTTTATTGCAGCAACAACTTTCTCTGGATTTGTATTTCCATAGTAAGAAAGCATATCAAATGCAATATTCTCCGTAACTGCAGCCTTAAATTTAGGATAATTAGCCATTCTTGTCTGATGAATCAGCATTAGAGTATCAATCAAACCCTGTCTAACCTCACCATTTTTCTCGTTTCTGATAAGATTCTGTAAAATTGTTCTACCATCAATGAACAAATTCTGGCTTGCTTTTGGAGGACAAGTCTTGAATGCACCTCTCCACTGGTTTGCTGCCTCATTAAGATTACCAACGGATTTGCTGGTTCTGAACTGTTTTAGAAAATCTCTGTAAAAGTTAAGATAGTTTACACATTGTGCGCTGTCTTTTCCATATTTACCCTGAGCATTTGATGATACAGGAGCTACTAGAAACAAAGCAACAGCTAACGCCAAGAAAACTTGCAATTTTTTCATAATATTTTGATTAAGTTTATTTATTTTACTGATATTTCTTCTTAATGAACCACATATCGTGGAGATTAAAGTTAAGGTTGAACTGCACATATCTCTCTCTTACCATATTGTTCTCCAACGATCCTCTTTGTCCCAAATCAACAGACCAGGTAATGGCATTGTACCATCTGAATATAGGCATCGACATACCAAAAGTCAAACCGGCTGCGTTTACCTGATTCCCATTAAGGTTAATGTATGTCTTGTCATAATATGCACCCAATCTGTAAGTTACTCTTTTAAGATAGTATCTTATGTCATACCTGTTGGGTATGAACTCTATTCCAAGTTTGTACGAAGTTGATGCAGAAGGCTTAAAATCTATACCTGATGTCTCTCCAAAGAAAGAATCATTCCAGTCTTGTCTCACATAATCAAAACCTATCATCCACTTGTCCTTTTTATTTACAGATAATCCTGCCGCAAACTCTGCAGGAATCTCCACTTTATAACCGGGAGTGATTGTAAAAGATATTGTATCTATCTGTGAAGATGAAGAAGCACAAGCATATCTGGTATAATCTCCAGCCATATTGCTTTCAAATCTGTAAGTTGCGCCCAATGTTAGTACAGTGTTCTTTGCTATCCTACCAAAGTACTGCGCACCTATTCTTCCCGATACCGCATTGATGTCATAATCCCATCCTGTATTGATATCCCTGATTGAGGCATCTGAAGAGAATAAAACATTGCTATATCTGTTAAGGGCACCGAAATAATAAATGAACTCCGCCCCTAAAGAAAAATTCTTGAACAAGTTCATTGCACCGCCAACAAACATCTGGTTGATGCTTCCGGTTCCATATTTTTGATAAACAATATTGCCATATTTTGATAACAGCTCCTTATCTGTCTCCACTGAATTGAATTTATATCCTACACTACTGAAAGGTGTAACTCCTACTATAAGGGCAGATTTCTTGTAAAGAGGCGCTGTAAATACAACATTCTGCATATTTGCTGTATTGAATGCAGATCTGGCCTCACCATCTGAGCTGTAAATGTTCTTCTGGTTCATACCAAAATCAAACATAAAGGAAAGTGTATCCCTTTCTGTGATGGAGGCAGGATTTGTATAATTGATGAATCTGTTGTCTCTCACTCCTACTCCAATACCTCCCATTCCTTTATTGAATGCTGTACCGTTTTTCTCAATATCACCTATACCAAACAGTGAATAAGGTGTATATGTACCCAAAGCATCTGTTGTCTGAGCTTTTGCTACATTAACAGATACAATTGATAAAACTGTTAACAATAATAACTTACTGACTAATTTTCTGTTCTGCATAGTAATCTGCAATTAGGGCTAAACCCACCAATACTAAATTTGGAATTACAAAGATGGAACTTTTGAGTTTTTCTGCAAAATAAAAAGAATCACCTCCAGTAAAAACCACAGTATGACGGGGATATTTTTTCAAATAACCCTCTACTTCAAATATCATTCCTAAAATTACACCAGAGGTAATTGCTCCAACAGTTTCTATACCAAAATCCCCTACCTCACCATCTGGTTCCACAAGTGGCAATCTCTTTGTAAATGCATTCAGAGCCCTGAATCTGCTCTGCATTCCTAAAGAGATATTTCCTCCAGCAAATATATTCCCTTTTGAAATAAAATCTATTGTAAGTGCTGTACCAAAATCAAACTTTATACAATCCTTATCAGGAAAAAGCATCGCAACCGCCAAAGCAGCGGCCAATCTGTCTGCACCCAATCCCTTACCCGGATATCCCAGTTTGAAATCCACAGGCAAATCCATTCCCGACTTTACTACAACAAGTTTCCTGCACTTTTCAGCCAGAACTTGCTGCATTTTCTGATCATCTTCCCTTACTGTAGAAAGCACTATTACATCCAACTCCTTGCCTTCTGCAATACTCAAGAGAAAATGTAAAGGATTTGTTTGTGAACTTTTTACAACTTCACCAATCTCTCCCCCTTGTTCAAACGCCGCCTTACAGTTTGAATTGCCTATATCTATCAGTAAATTCATCACTGGTATAACACTTTACAAGTCTGCAAAGATAGACAATTTCATTTTAATCACAACATTGTACCCCTTTTCAATTGTATCAATTCCCCTGATTTTCAATAATAATTTCTTATTCTGTTCTGTTACGGACATATTTTTTGGTGAAGAATTTATATAACTTAAAATTTTGGCAAATACAGGTGTACCGTAGTAAGGAGATTGTTGGTTGGTTACAAAATATACAAACATAGTATTATTCTTTAACACAATCCTTTCAAATCCTAATTTTACAGCTTCCCATCTTAATCTTACAACATATGTCAACTGTACAAGCTGCTGGGGCAGCTCTCCAAATCTGTCTTTAAGATCTTCTGTAAATTTTATTAGTAAATCTTCTGTTGTAATGGTATCAAGTTCTTTGTAAAGTCTTATCTTTTCTGATGTAAGAGATATGTAACTGTCGGGAATAAGAAGTTCCATATCTGTATCTATCGAACAGTCTGTTATAAAAACTTCTTGCTCTTTTACACCCTTGAGGGCATCTTTGTACAACTCTTCATTTTTCTCTCCCTTTATCTCCATAAATGCTTCTGCAAGTATCCTCTGATATGTTTCAAATCCCATATCTGCAATAAATCCGCTCTGTTCTCCTCCTAAAAGATTACCTGCCCCCCTTATATCAAGATCTTGCATTGCAATGTTAAAGCCGCTTCCCAAATCAGAAAATGCCTCTATAGCCCTTAATCTGCGGCGTGCATCATCTGTAATGGAGGCCATAGAAGGTACAATAAGATAACAGAATGCCTTCTGGTTAGAACGACCTACCCTACCTCTCAACTGGTGAAGATCACTCAAACCAAAATTTTGTGCCTGGTTTATTATTATGGTGTTGGCGTTTGGTATATCTATACCATTTTCTACAATTGAAGTAGCTATCAGTATATCATAGTCACCAGCCATAAAATCGAGTATCTTTCCTTCCAACTCCTTTGGATCCATCTGACCGTGTCCTACACAGGTTTTTATTCCTGGACAAATTCTTCTTATAATATCCTCAACAGCAAGAATATCCTCTACCCTATTATGTACAAAATATACTTGTCCTCCTCTCTCCAACTCATAATTTATTACATCTCTTATAAGGTCTTCATTAAAATCTATTATTTCTGTCTGAACAGGAAGTCTGTTTGGTGGTGGTGTATTTATAATAGACAAATCCCTTGCTCCCAATAAAGAGAACTGAAGTGTCCTTGGTATAGGAGTAGCTGTGAGGGTAAGTGTATCCACAGAGAGTTTCATCTGTCTCAGTTTCTCTTTTGCCGCCACTCCAAACTTCTGCTCTTCATCTATTATAAGTAATCCAAGATCTTTAAACTGTATCTCCTTATTAAGCAGTCTGTGTGTGCCTATTACAATATCGGTCTTTCCATTTTTAAGGTTTTCTGCAACTTGTTTTATCTCTTTTGTCGTTTTAAGTCTGCTTATATATTCTATATTGCACGGAAAATCCTTCAGTCTTTTCTTAAATGTCTTGTAATGCTGTAAAGCCAGAATTGTTGTTGGAACAAGCAATGCAACTTGCTTACTGTCTGTTGCGGCTTTAAAAGCCGCTCTTACAGCAATCTCTGTTTTGCCAAATCCCACATCACCACATACAAGACGGTCCATTGGATAATCTCTCTCCATATCCTCCTTTACTGCCTGTGTTGTCTTCAGCTGGTCTGGGGTATCTTCATATATGAATGATGCCTCAAGCTCATGCTGCAGATAACTGTCGGGAGAAAAGGAAAAACCTTTTGCCTGTCTTCTCTCTGCATAAAGTTTTATAAGATCTTTGGCTATATCCTTTACTTTGTTTTTTGTCTGGGTTTTAAGTTTTTCCCAGGCACCTGTACCCAATTTATATATTTTTGGAGGTGTACTCTCTTTACTTTTATACCTTGAAATTCTGTGTATACCGTGGATTGATACAAATATCACATCATTATCTTTATAGATAAGTTTTATTGCTTCCTGTACTTTTCCGTTAAGGTTGGTTTTTACAAGCCCTCCAAAAATTCCCACTCCGTGATCTATATGTACAACATAATCCCCTATTTGAAATGCACTTAATTCATTAAGTGTAAGTCTTTCACTTCTTGGAACTTCCCTTTTTATCTTCACTCTATGGTAACGGTCAAATATCTGATGGTCGGTATACAGACATATTTTGGAAACTGTATCTACAAATCCTGTATGAATAGAGTATTTAAGTTCTTTATATTTTGGTACCTTATTAAAATCATCTTCACTGTTATGAACAAATATATTTTTTAATCTCTCAAACTGCTTATCATTTTCACTGCTTATATATATTGTATAATTTTGGGAAACCTTTCTTCTTATATCCTCCAAAAGCAAATTGAAATTTTTGTTAAAAGAGGGTTGTGGAGAAACTCTGAATTCTACTTTTGCATCATATTCTTTCAATCCGTCAAATGCTATAATCTTGTTGCTCTTTATATTTTCAAGCATATCTTTATACAGGTCTCCCTGTAAGACAGAAAAATCATTTATCCAAACTGTACAGTTGTTCTTCCCGATAAATTCAAAAATATCTACAAACTCTGTGTCTGAAGAACCTTCTTCCTCACATATATTTGGAAAAATTTCTATCTCTTGCAGTTCCCTGAGTGATCTTTGGGTATTTGTATCAAACTCTCTTATACTTTCAACTTCATTTCCAAAGAAATCTATTCTGAATGGTTTGTCTGATGAGTATGAGAAAATATCTATTATACCTCCCCTCAATGCATATTCACCTGGTTCTCCTACAAAATCTACCTTATTAAAATTATATTCCGAAAGTACATCTTTTATAAATCCATGAGAAACCATATCTCCTCTCTTTATTTTAAGGAGATTTTTTTTCAACTCTTTCTTGTTTGGAATTTTCTCATAAATTGAGGCGGGATATGCAATAAGTGTCAGTTTATTAATGTTACCTTCGCCATTGAAAAAAGAATTAAGAGAACTTATAGCTGCACTTCTCTGAACTTTTTGAGAAGAATCTTTTATTGTGCTTATTTTACTTTGAGAGATATTTGATGAACAAGGAAAAAAATATACACTTTCCTCATCCATCATACTGTAAAGATCATTGGTAAGGAACTGTGCTTCTTCTTTATTGTCCATAACTATTATATTCACCCCTTCATTAATGGCAGCTGAAACAGTTATTGATTTGGAAGAACCAAAAAGTCCTGTTATTCCAATACTCTTTATATCACTGTTAGCAATATGCCCTACGAGTTCTTTTAAGGCATCTTGTGAGACAAATTCATTAAATGGAAACATATCTTTCATAAGTATCTGCAAAAATACTTAAGTTTTTAACAATCTTTTAAAATAGTGTTGAAAACCTATAAATAACTATTGATAACTGTATTAAAAACTTTGTGAAAAAATTTAAAAATTAGTTGATTGTACTTTGGATGTTTTGTATAAATAAACCTTTTATGGTTTAAACAATGAACTTTTACTTAAAAGTCATCATAAATTTTCAAATATTGTTATTAACAACCAATTTGGTTTATTATTTTTTCCAGACATTTCAACACTTGTTAAAAACTAAATTAATAATATTATAAATCAATAAATTAAATATTATTTTTCTTTTGATAACTTTGTTGATTATAAACATATGTGTTGATAAAAATAATTGTCAACATATTAACAGAATATAAATAAACAACAATATTTTTCTTTTTTAAAAGATTATATTTGTGTTATGAATGTTTTAGAAAAAAATTTTGATCCGAGGAAAGCTGGTTTGCAGTCTGAAGGAGATTTGGAAGGGGTTATAAGGCCTAAGGAATTCAGTGATTTTTCTGGTCAGGAGAAGATACTGAAAAATCTTAGAATTTTTGTAAAAGCAGCCAAACAGAGAGGTGAGTCTTTAGATCATGTTCTGTTTCACGGTCCTCCTGGATTGGGCAAGACTACACTCGCCAATATCATAGCAAATGAATTGGGTGTTTCTATGAAAATAACATCCGGACCTATACTTGACAAACCTGGTGATCTGGCTGGTCTTCTTACATGTTTGGATGAGGGGGATGTTTTGTTCATAGATGAGATACACAGGCTTTCTCCTGTTGTAGAGGAGTATTTGTATTCTGCAATGGAAGACTACAGAATAGATATTATGCTTGATAAAGGACCTGGAGCAAGATCAGTACAAATATCCTTGAATCCTTTTACACTTGTTGGAGCAACAACACGTAGTGGTTTGCTTACATCTCCTCTTAGAGCCAGATTTGGAATACAATGTCATTTGGAATATTATGATTCTGCAGTATTACAGAAAATAGTAGAAAGAAGTGCAAAAATATTGGATATAGGGATAGATTCCCAAGCTGCAATGGAAATTGCTTGCAGAAGCAGAGGAACTCCAAGAATTGCCAATTCCCTATTGAGAAGGGTTAGAGATTTTGCACAAGTGGAGGGAAGTGGAAGAATAGATCTTCCTATTACCAGATATGCTTTGGATGCTTTGAATATAGATAAGAGGGGATTGGATCTAATGGACAATAAAATTCTCACTACTATAATAAGTAAATTTAAAGGTGGGCCTGTTGGTGTAAATACAATAGCAACAGCTGTGGGAGAAGATTCTGGAACAATTGAGGAGGTATATGAACCTTTCCTTATAAAAGAAGGATTCATTCACAGGACACCAAGAGGTAGAGAGGTTACAGATCTTGCCTATAAACATTTAGGTATGGACAAATATATTCCCGACAATACATTATTTTAACATTAATATTAAAAACACTGTTTTATTTTATGAAAAAACTTTTAGTAGCAGCTTTTGCAATAGCTTTGATGTTTTCTGCAGATGTATTTGCTTGTACTTCTGCAATCATAACCGGTAAAGCTACTCCTGATGGAAGACCTCTAATGTGGAAACATAGAGATACAGGTGAGCTTAATAACAAAGTAAAATATTTTAAAGGTGAGAAATACACTTTCTATGCATTGATCAATTCACCTGATGCTTTTAAAAATGAGGCTTGGACAGGAACAAATGAAGTAGGTTTCTCTATAATGAATACAGCTTCCTACAACCTTAAAAACGATGATGTTCCTTCAAGCCAGATGGATAGAGAGGGAGAGGTTATGTTTAAAGCTTTGGCAACTTGCCGTACTTTAAAAGATTTTGAGAAATTGTTGGACAAATATAAAAGACCAATGGGAGTAGAAGCAAACTTTGGTGTTATAGATGCTGAAGGTGGTGCTGCATATTATGAGGTAAACAACGATTCTTGGACAAAAATAGATGTTAATGATCCTAAAATTGCTCCTCAAGGATATATGGTATATACCAACCATTCAAATACAGGAAGATTGAATGACGGTATGGGTTATGTAAGATATACAACTGCAGATAAAATTGTAAAAGAGCAGATAGGAAGAAATGGTGACCTTACAGTAAAATGGATTATGCAGAATCTTTCACGTACATTCTATCACTCAGTTTTGGGAATTGACCTTAATAAAGATAAAGAATTGGTTGGGAAATGTAATGGTTGGTTTATGGACCAGGATTTTATACCTAGAAAATCATCAAGCTGCTCAATAGTGGTTGAGGGTGTTAAAAAAGGAGAAAATCCTGCAAATACTGTTATGTGGACAATTCTTGGTTATCCTCCTATTGGTGTTACAGTTCCATTAATGGTGGCAAATGGTGATGATATTCCAGCATTTATGACAGCTGAGGGTACTGAGAATGCTAAAATGTGTGACTGGGTATTGGAAAACAAAAAAGAAATTTTTCCTATTAAGAGAGGTAATGGAAATAAATATTTGAACTATTTTGCAATAGAGAAATATATGACTCCAGCAGTTGAATTGGAGAATGAAGTGTTTGAGAAAACTTATCCTGTTATAGAAAAAATTAGAGAAGGTAAAGCCACAGCTGCTGACTTGAAACCTGTATATGAAATAGTGGAAAAAGTATTCTGATAGAACTTTACAAAAAAAATGGAGATAATTTTATCTCCATTTTTTTTGTATACTCTACTTTATTTTTCAATTCTCAAATTCTGGAAACAGGTGGCAAGTGCATCAGATATTCCTGTAACACAAATTTTTACTGCTTTAACTTTGTTTTCAGGTTTAATGGTTGCTTTACCGTAAACAAACTCTTCTCCTTTAATGAAGTCTTTTCCATTGTATGAATATTCTACGTGTCCATCTGTTACACTGTAGAATGTAATGTTAGGAATACCAGTATCAACTGTAATTTTGCTGCACTCCACAGGTTCTTCAAATGTATATAGCACATAATCTCCAGCTTGGGATCTTCTGTCTACCCTGAAATGTTTTGTAAAGTCATAATTTTCTGCATTGCTTATAGGGTATCTCTTATGTATTTCCTCAGGTTTGTATGAACTGGTAATTGTTACTTCAGGGGTAATGTAGTCATACAGTTCAACATTAGAAGGAGCTACAGTAATACTCTTGTTATAATCTTTGAAGAATGTTGCAAATCTGAATTTTTCAGGTTCAAAAGTTACAATGTCTCCAGTGTAGATGTTTGATGTTGCAGTTGGTTCTGTACCGTCTGTTGTATATCTTACTACTGCCCAATCATATGGAAGTTTTACTTTAAGAGTATTGTTTTCATATTTTACATCAGGGTATGGCAACCTGAAAGCAATTCCCATATAGTGCATCCTCTCATAATGGGTTTTGGTAAGGCGGTTATAGAAACAGTCATAATTCTTAAGTTCTTTGTTAGTCCAGCCAACCTCAGCAATGGCACACAATCTTGGGAAATACTGGTATTCAAGGAATCTTGCAGGTCTGTTAAGAAGCTCAGTCCAAAGGGCACCCTGAGGTCCAAGAATAAGGCTCTCCTGCTCTGGAGTAAGGTTAAGGGCACTTGTAGGATCTAAAGAGTATGTTTTGTCCAATGTAACAATTCCAGCCCAATTGTGGCCTCTCTCTGCTGGAGACTGTTTCATATCAAAATAACAATATTCTCCCACCATAAATACGGTAGGTTGTCCTTTTTTGGCAGACTCAATACCTCTTTTTACAGATTTCCAGGCGTAAACAGTAGTTGAAGGTTCAAGCTCTCCCCCATCAAGAATCTCATCCCATCCTGCCATAATTTTACCGTGTTTGTTAACTATGTTTTCAAGTTTCCTTACAAAATAGTTAAGTAACTCAATTTCACTCTTCATCCCCTCTTTTTTCATTAGTTCCTGACAGTGAGGGCAGTTTTTCCAGTTGTCCATATTTACCTCATCACCACCAATATGAATGATTTTTGAAGGGAACAGTGCAGCAACCTCTTTAATGATGTTGTCCAACATTTTATAGTTGTTTTCATTTCCAACACACCATACATTCTGTACCTCTCCATTAACACTTAGGAAAGTTTCATCATTTGTACATCCTGTTTGAGGATAAGTGCTTATTACCGCCTTGCTGTGGCCAGGCATATCAATTTCCGGAATAATCTCTATATTGCGTTCAGCAGCATATTTTATAACTTTCTTTATCTCTTCCTGGGTATAGTAACCGCCATATCTCTTGTTTCCGGAACCGTACGAAGGTGGCAATACTTCATCCGGTCCTCTCCAGGCACCTTTTCTGGTAAGTTCCGGGTACTTCTTTATCTCAAGTCTCCAACCGTTGTCATCTGTTATATGCCAGTGGAATTTGTTCAGCTTGTGGTGGGACATCCAGTCCAAAAGGTTATATACTGTTTCTAAAGGAAAGAATGTTCTTGAGACGTCGAGATGTGTACCTCTATAGCTGAATCTTGGAAAATCTTCTATTTCAACACAAGGTACTTCCCATTTTTCCCATCCCTCTGCTTTTCCATAAATTGCAGGCGGCATAAGTTGCATCAGTGTCTGCACTCCATAAAATGCACCAGCCTTGTCTGAGGCTGCAATTGATATTTTGTCGGGAGTAACATCAAGTTTGTAACCCTCACTTTTTACATCTGCATTTGGGGTGATGTTTATCTCTATTGTTCTTGCAGTTTTTTGGTTGTTATCCAACTTTATTCCTGCAGCATCTGAAATTTTTCCTTTAAGGTATTCTACTTCAAATGAGGCATTTCCTGTTATGGATACATTGTTGTCAATCTTAAATGCACCTTGGTTTTTCTGCACTTTTTGAGGTAAGGGTATAAGGTTAAGTTCCGTCTGCTGTGCATTAGCTGCAAATGGAACAATTGCCAAAATGGCGGCAAAGATTTTTGCTCTCAATTTCATTTTCTGTTCTTTTTATTTGTTGTTTTTTCAATTTCCATATAACCTTGATAAATCATTGGATTCATCCCTTTGGTCTGCATTGTAATAACCGTTTGACCTGTTGGCTGTATTTCTGCAAAACATTCCCAGGTTTGCGCTTTGGTCTCATCATATTCATTTACAAAAGTAAAATAATAATGGGTATTACCATTTTTTTGATCTACTGTTTTCTGGAGTATAACCTCCTGTTCTTTTGCATAAATGTACAGATTCTGGTCTCCCATCATTGCTGTTGGGGCCTCCCCTATGTAAATGAAGTTTACAGACATTTTATTGTGTGCAAGTTTGAGGGTGTGTCCTGTGTATCCCAAATATGATGACTTGTCAACATTATAAGCAAACGACGGCCTTATTTTGTCTATAGTAATCTCTATGCTGTCTTTTGCAATGTTGTGTGCTACGGTATTGATGATTTCCAGTTTTTTCAACTCCTTTTTCTGTTCACGAGTGAGCTTTTCTTTTGGTGCCTGTGAGAATGCCAAACTACAGGAAGAAAGTATAAGTATTATTATTGGTAAAACTGGATTTCTCATATTATAAAATTTTGTAATCCAATTGTAAAGATATAAAAAATGTGAATTACTGGGAGTATTGGAAATAATTATTTGAGAATAATTGGTTATTTGATAAAAAGTGACTAAAATTGTAGAAAATTTACTTGGAGTAAAAGTACACTTAAAAAACATAATAATGGCCGAAAAATTAATATCACAGATTCCTGAAGGGCCTTTGGCAGAGAAATGGACAAAGCATAAGGCTCAAATTCGCGTAGTTAGTCCGGCTAATAAACGCAAACTGGAAATTATTGTAATTGGTACAGGCTTGGGCGGTGCCGCAGCAGCTGCTTCATTGGGCGAGCTAGGTTACAACGTTAAAGTATTCTGTATCAGTGATTCACCAAGACGTGCACACTCTATTGCCGCTCAAGGTGGTATTAACGCTGCAAAGAACTATACAAATGACAATGACTCTGTTTACCGTTTGTTCTACGACACTATCAAAGGTGGTGACTACCGTGCAAGAGAGGCTAACGTTTACCGTCTTGCAGAGGTGAGCAACAATATCATTGACCAGTGTGTTGCACAGGGTGTTCCATTTGCGAGAGATTACGGCGGATTGTTGGATAACCGTTCATTTGGTGGTGCACAGGTAAGCCGTACATTCTACGCAAGAGGCCAAACCGGTCAGCAGTTGCTTTTGGGTGCATATGCTGCACTTAACAGAGCTGTAGCCAAAGGTTCAGTAAAATCATATCCAAGATATGAGATGTTGGATCTTGTTGTTATTGATGGTCAGGCTAAAGGTATAATTGCAAGAAATTTGCAGAATGGCCAGATTGAGAGATTCGGTGCCCACGCAGTAGTTATTGCAACTGGTGGTTACGGTAACGTATTCTTCCTTTCTACCAACGCAATGAACAGTAACGGTTCAGCTGCATGGCAGTGCTACAAAAAAGGTGCTTACTTTGGAAACCCTTGTTTTGCTCAGATCCACCCTACTTGTATCCCTGTTCACGGAACTCAGCAGAGTAAACTTACCCTAATGAGTGAGTCATTGAGAAATGACGGTAGAATTTGGGTTCCTAAGAAAATGGAGGATGTTGAGAAACTTAGAAAGAAACAGATAAAGCCTTCTCAGATTGCTGAAGAGGATAGAGATTACTATTTGGAGAGAAGATATCCTGCATTTGGTAACCTTGTACCTCGTGACGTTGCATCAAGAGCAGCCAAAGAGCGTTGTGATGCCGGTTATGGTGTTAATGAGACAGGTCTTGCTGTATTCCTTGATTTCAAAACTGCTATCGAGAGACTTGGTAAAGATGTAATTACTCAACGTTATGGCAACTTGTTCCAGATGTATGAGAAGATTACAGATACAGATCCATATAAAGAGCCAATGATGATTTACCCTGCAATCCACTATACAATGGGTGGTATTTGGGTGGACTACAACTTGCAGACAACCATTCCTGGTTTGTATGCTATCGGTGAGGCTAACTTCAGTGACCATGGTGGAAACCGTTTGGGTGCATCTGCTTTGATGCAGGGTCTTGCTGACGGATACTTTATCCTTCCTTACACAATTGGAGATTATTTGTCGCATAAGATTCAGGAGCCTAAAACAGATATCAACCACCCTGCGTTTGCAGAGGCTGAGAAGGCTGTAAAAGAGAAAATTGAGAAACTTCTTTCCATTAAGGGTAAGAAATCTGTTGACGAGCTTCACAAACAGCTTGGTCTTGTTATGTGGGACTATGTTGGTATGGCAAGAAATGAGGCAGGCTTGAAAAAAGCACTGGAACTTATCAAAGACCTTAAGAAGGAGTTCTGGAGCAATGTTTATGTTGCAGGTGAGAACGGTGAGTTTAACCAGGAACTTGAGAAAGCTCTAAGATTGGCAGATTTCCTTGAGATGGGTGAGCTGATGGCTTTGGATGCTTTGAACAGAAAAGAGTCTTGCGGTGGTCACTTCCGTGAGGAGATGCAGACCGAGGACGGTGAGACCAAACGTGATGATGAGAATTTCATGTATGTAGCTGCTTGGGAGTACAAAGGTGACGATGTTGCCCCTCAGATGCATAAAGAGCCTCTAAATTACGAGTTCGTAAAACCATCAACCAGAAACTATAAAGACTAAGAAAAGTTACAAGATATGGATTTAACACTAAAAGTTTGGCGTCAGAAAAACGCAAAGGAGAAGGGACATTTTGAGACCTATCAGGTTAAGAATATCTCTCCAGACAGTTCATTCCTTGAGATGATGGACATCCTTAACGAGCAGTTGATTAAGGAGAACATAGATCCTGTAGCAGTGAACAAAGGTTGTAAAGCCAGTGGCCCTGTCAGTTTTGATCACGACTGTAGAGAGGGTATCTGCGGTGCTTGCTCGCTATATATCAATGGTAGGGCACACGGTCCGGACAACGAGATTACCACTTGTCAGTTGCATATGCGTAAATTCAAAGATGGTGATACCATTACAATTGAGCCTTGGAGAAGTGCCGGTTTCCCTATTATCAAAGACTTGGTAGTAGACAGAACTGCATTTGACAAGATTCTTCAGGCAGGAGGTTTTGTATCAGTGAACACAGGTGGTGTACCTGACGGTAACGCTATTCCAATTCCTAAGAAAGATGCAGATGAGAGTATGGATGCTGCTTCTTGCGTAGGTTGTGGTGCTTGTGTTGCAACTTGTAAGAACGGTTCGGCAATGTTGTTCGTTTCGGCAAGAGTAAGTTCTTTGGCATTGCTTCCTCAGGGTAAGATTGAAGGTGCAAGAAGAGCTAAAGCTATGGTTGCAAAAATGGATGAGCTTGGTTTTGGTGCTTGTACAAATACCCGCGCTTGTGAGATGGAGTGCCCTAAACAGGTATCTGTAGCTCATATTGCAAGACTTAACAGAGAGTTCTTGTGTGCTAAATTGAAAGACTAGTACATCAGATAAGTCTATATGAAAAGGGGTTCGTTATTCTGCGAACCCCTTTTTATGTTTACGGTTTTTAAATTTGTTATTTGTTTCTGTTTTTCAGCATTTCAACAACTTTATCTACAGGAAGAGCCTTGACAACTTTTCCATTATATCCTTTGGTTGTTTCTGCCATAAACATAGAGTTCCATAAGGCCTCAGCTGTAGCTTCTATAGTTGCACAGAATATAGGAGACATCTGACCATTATCCAACAATTGTTGTGTGTGAATTTTCTTGCTGTCATCAATAAGATTTTCTGGAGCAACAGACATTGCAATTACATAATCTCCGCTACCGTTAGAAGCAATGCCACCTGTTTTGGCAAGACCCATCATAGCTCTTTTGGCTACCCTCTCAAGGTTTCTTGCATCAATAGGTGCGTCAGTTATAACCACCATCATACAAGAGCCGTCTACAGATTTGGACTGTGGAATATGTTCTTTATATGAGAATTCTCCAAGTTTTTGACCAACTTGTACTCCATCAATCTCAAGAACACCTCCATAGTTTGATTGTACTATTACACCAATTGTATATCCACCTAATGATTCTGGTAAAACTCTTGAAGAAGTACCTATGCCACCTTTAAAGTTGAATGCAACAGTGCCTGTACCTGCACCAACACAACCCTGCTCCACAGGACCTGTTTTTGCGTTTTTAAGAGCCTGAAGTACAATCTCTGGGGTAACGTACCTTTGCTGAATCTTATTTAAACCACCATCATTTGTTTCTCCAACAACTGCGTTTACAGAGCGCAAATTTTCGTTTCCAGGCTGTTGTAGGGTATATGTAATCAAACCATCTATACCGGCTGCCACGTTAAGGGTGTTTGTAAGAACTACTGGTGTTTCAATATTTCCAAGTTCTTGAACTTGAGTATATCCGGCAAGTTTTCCAAATCCGTTTCCTGCATAAATTGCTGCTGGTACCTTCTTTCTGAATATATTGCCCTGATGGGGGATAATGGCTGTAACACCTGTACGGATACTGTCACCCTCAATGCAGGTTACCTGGCCAACAGTAACACCCGGAACATCTGTTATGGCATTATTTTTACCTGTTTCAAAAATGCCTATAGGAAATCCATATTCTCTAAGAGTCTTTTTCTGGCATAAAGCATCACTGCCTGTAAAGGCAAGAGCCACAGCTATAGAAAGGATTGTCAAATTTTTTCTTCTCATAAGTGTTAAGATTTATGTTTGTACAAATATAGTTTATACTTTTGTAGTTTATAAATAATAGAGTGAATTTATTTATGGAGAGAACAGTTTTTGTAAGTGTAATTACCCAAAACAATACAGAAGAACAAGTAACAGAGTATTTGGATGAATTGCAATTTTTGGCTGAGACTGCCGGAGCAATAGGAGAGAAGAGGTTTGTGCAGAGGGTAGACAGACCCAATTCAAAGACTTATGTAGGAAGCGGTAAGCTTGAGGAGATAAAGGCATATATTGTAGAGAACGAAATCAAACTTGTTATATTTGATGACGAACTCTCTCCGTCCCAACTGAGAAACCTGGAACGAGAATTGGAGTGCCGTATTTTGGACAGAACAAGCCTTATTCTGGATATTTTTGCTCAGAGGGCAAAGACTGCGTACGCCAAGACTCAGGTTGAACTTGCACAATATCAGTATCTTTTACCACGTCTTACCAGAATGTGGACGCATCTGGAAAGGCAGAGAGGAGGTATAGGTATGAGGGGTCCTGGAGAAAGTCAGATTGAGACCGACCGCCGTATAATTTTGGACAAAATAAGTCGTTTGAAGGATCATTTACGCAAAATAGACAGACAAATGGCCTCTCAGAGGGGAAATAGAGGCAATATGGTAAGGATTTCTCTTGTAGGGTATACCAATGTGGGTAAAAGCACTTTAATGAATCTGCTGGCAAAAAGTGAGGTTTTTGCGGAGAATAAACTTTTTGCAACACTTGATACCACTGTTAGAAAGGTTGTCATTGAGAATGTACCGTTTCTATTAAGTGATACGGTAGGTTTTATAAGAAAGTTACCTCATCAACTTGTAGAATCTTTTAAAAGTACTTTGGATGAAGTTAGGGAGGCAGATATTCTGATGCATGTTGTAGATATTTCACACCCAAATTTTGAGGAACAAATAAAAGTTGTAAAACAGACACTTCAGGAAATTGGGGCAGGGGAGAAGCCAACGTTCATGATCTTTAATAAAATTGATGCTTATAAATATGTAGAACAGGACGAGTTTGATTTGGGACCTAAAAAACGTGAGAATTATTCATTGGAAGAGTTGAAGAACTCTTGGATGTACAAAGAGAATACACCAGCTATTTTTATATCTGCAAAAGAAAAAATGCATATAGACAAACTCAGAAATGACTTGTATAAAATGGTAGCAGAAATACATGCCGGAAGATATCCGTTTGATAATTTCTTATGGTAAACAAAGAATTAACCCTTGTAGAGTAATTCTGCAAGGGTTAACTTTTATAAATCAGTTCTGCTTCCCGATAAATTCTTCAATCGCATTCATTGTAAGCACAGGTTCCTCAATAAATGAATTGTGTCCAGTTTGTGGTATTACAACAGCTTTAACATTTGGAAAATCCTCTATAAGTTTGTTTCTTGTCTCTTCTGTAATGAATTTATCTTCTGTGCCAAATATAATCATAGCTTTATTGGCAGAAGAGAGAACATCTTTTGTTTCAGCTCTTTGCATCATTCCTTTTATGCTCGCAACAATTCCATTAGGACTATGAGTTTCAGTCATCTCTATAGTTTCCTCAATTTTTTCATCAAGTCGTCTCAAATTGGTTGGAGAGTACATTCTTGGAATGCTTATAGATGCAAGATGACCAAGTTTTGCGTTAAGAATAAGATCTATCTCCCTTTTTCTGTCTTCTCTTTTTTCAGGAGTGTCTGCAAATGGTGTGGAATTCAGGAGTATAAGGCCCTCAGTCATCTCTGGAAACATTTTTAAGAAGTTCTGAGCGACATATCCACCCATTGAATGTCCTGCGACATAAGCTTTTTTAACACCACATTTGTTCAGTATATCAGCTGTTATCTGGGAGCATAACTCCATTGAGTTAACATCTTTGTCTGAACCAGACAATCCGTGTCCCGGTAAATCTATGGCAATGACTCTAAATTTTTTTTCAAGAATCTCTATGAATTCTGTAAATATGAATAGAGTCTCAAGATATCCGTGTAGAAGAACTATCGTGGTATCTCCTTTTTTAGTGTCAAGTATATGTATCGGGATACCATTAGAAATTGCAAAATATTCCATATGTTTCTCTTTATCAGTTACAAATATAACACTATTTTTTTCAATTAAAAGTATAAAAAAAAGCCACCGCTATGGTGGCTTTTCTTATCTTAAATGATGATATTATCTCAACTGGAATACAACTGGGAAAGTGTATTTAACTTTTACAGCTTTGTTTCTCTGTTTACCAGGCTCCCATTTTGGTGAGCTTGAAACAACTCTCACAGCCTCTTTATCTAAAGAAGAGTCAACACCTCTAAGAACTTTAACGTTTTTAACGCTACCATCTGTATCAATGGTAAACTGTAGAGTTACACGACCCTGTACACCATTCTCTTTTGCAATCTCAGGATACACGATTTTAGAGAATACCCATTTTGTAAAGCCAGGGTTAGGATCTTTACCCATAAATTTAGGTTTCTCCTCTACAACTGCGAAAGGAACCTCTTCTTCCTCTACAACCTCTTCCTCCTGCTGCTCTACAACGTAATCTTTAATCTCAACACCTAGAGATGCATCATCCTCTGTAGAAATTAGGAAGTTGTCCTCAACCTTGATATCATCATCCACGATGTCAATTACATCAGACATCACTGGCTCTTTTGGTACTTCTGGTGGTGGAAGCTGCTCCTCTTGTGTAATAGGAACCTGCTCTTCCTCAATTACTACTGCTACTTCCTCTTCAAGGATACTTACTGAAGTCTCTGTTGTACTCCATTCAAATGCGCCTAGGACTATCAAAAGTGCCACGATAAGTCCTATCTCCATGAACATAAATTTCTTGTTCTCTAGGTTGGCTTTAGGTGATTTCTTTATTTCCATTTTGTTACGTATTTCGTGTATAAAGCGGTTGTAAAATTAGTAAATTATTTACAAAAACGTATAAATTTTGTTAATAAATTATCACTTAACTCTGCAAGTAGCAGAATTACAGATTGTTAAATTTTAGTATTATTTGCACCTGATGTTAATAAAATAGGGTTTTTATAGCTTTTTGCTACAAAAACCCTACCACTTTTTCATCTAATTTATAGAGCTTTTGCCTATCTAATTATTTCTGAAGAATATTCATATCGTATAGGATATTGTTTGTCTTTCTTGTAGCCTCTGCGCTTTTCTCAAACAATGCCATTTCCTCTGCGTTAAGTTTGTATTTGACAACTTTCTCGCAACCTTTTTTACCAATTAGTGCAGGAACTCCAATACAGATATCCTCCTGGCCGTACTCACCGTCAAGTGCTACGCAGCAAGGGTATACTTTTTTCTCATCCATAACAATTGCTTTAACAAGAACTGCTGCAGATGCACCTGGAGCGTACCAAGCTGATGTGCCAAGAAGTTTTGTAAGAGTTGCACCACCAACCATAGTGTCAGCAACAACCTGCTCAGCTGCTTTTTTAGAAAGAAGCTCCTGTACTGGAATACCTCTGTAGTTTGCAAATCTGATAAGAGGAATCATAGTTGTGTCACCGTGACCACCAATTACCATACCCTCAATGTCACTTGCTGGTGCCTTAAGAGCCTTGCTTAGGAAATATTGGAAGCGGCTGCTGTCAAGGATACCACCCATACCAATTACTCTGTTCTTTGGAAGACCGGTTTTCTTAAGAGTAAGGTATGTCATAGGGTCCATTGGGTTAGATACAATAATAAGGATAGCTTTAGGAGAGTATTTAAGTACGTTCTCAACAACGCTGCTAACGATACCAGCGTTAACACCAATAAGCTCCTCTCTTGTCATACCAGGTTTTCTTGGAAGACCTGAAGTAACAACAACTACATCTGAATTGGCAGTAGCTTTATAGTCATTTGTAACGCCTGTAACCTTAGTGTCAAATTTATAAAGGTTAGCAGTCTGCATCATATCCATTGCTTTACCCTCTGAAACACCCTCTTTGATGTCCAAAAGAACAATCTCTGAGCAGAATTTCATATGCAACATTGCATTTGCACAAGTAGCACCTACATTACCGGCGCCAATAACACTTACTTTAGCCATAATAAACAATAATTATTTTAAAGGTTTTATATTTGATTTCTAAGTTGTAGCTTTGCTGCTAGAACATAGCAAAGTTATTAACTTTTCTTAACATTCACATATTTTATGATCAGATTTTTCAATAAGGATATCAAATTCCAGCTCAAGCACAAAATGGTGTTAAAGAAGTGGATAAAAATTGTAGTTGGTCAATTTGGGTACAAAGTTGGAGACATCAATATCATACTTTGCAATGATCCTTACATTTTGGAGATAAATAATCAGTTTCTCTCACATAACTACTATACAGATATAATTACTTTCAATTATAACGAGGAGAATACAATTAATGGAGAGTTATACATAAGTATAGATACTGTCAAGGAAAATGCAATTGAGTATTTGCAGGAGTTTCCCGATGAATTGAACAGGGTAATTATCCATGGTATACTTCATCTTTGTGGATTGGATGATCATTGTGAAGAGGATGTCAAGGAGATGAGGGAGGCTGAGAATACTGCTTTGGAATTATTAACACAATTGTTGTAAATTATTTTGTAACATATTTATGAGTAGGGTGTATGATGTTATTGTTGTAGGAGCAGGTCATGCGGGGTGTGAAGCGGCGGCAGCAGCTGCCAAAATGGGTAAAAGAACACTCCTTATAACAATGGATATGAATAAGATTGCACAGATGTCCTGCAATCCGGCAATTGGTGGGATTGCAAAGGGGCAAATTGTTAGAGAGATTGATGCCTTGGGCGGTTGTTCAGCTCTTGTAACTGATGCAAGTACAATTCAGTTCAGAATGTTGAACAGATCCAAGGGTCCTGCAATGTGGAGCCCAAGAGCTCAGTGCGACAGAGTCTATTATTCCTTTAACTGGCGTTATATTTTGGAGAATACGCCAAATCTTTCTATTTGGCAAGATGTTGTAAATTCGTTAATACTTGAGAATGAGGTAATTAAAGGTGTTTCGACTGTTTTGGGTGCAATATTTGAAGCCCGCTCGGTTATTATTACAGCTGGAACGTTTCTAAATGGCAAATTATTTATAGGAAAAGAGACAACGGAAGGTGGTAGAGTTGGAGAGCTCTCTTCATATGGCCTTACTGAGCAAATGATCTCTTTGGGGTTGGAGAGTGGAAGGATGAAGACAGGTACACCACCAAGAATAGATGCAAGATCAATAGACTTTTCAAAATTGGAGAGGCAACCGGGTGATGAGTCTCCCGCCAGATTTACTTATCTGAATGTTCCGTCTCCAATTCAAAATGGAGTTGAGCAGATGAGTTGTTATATGGTTCATACCAACTCTACAGTTCACGACATTTTAAAAAGCGGTTTTAAAGATTCTCCTCTCTTCTCAGGAAAGATTCATGGTATCGGTCCAAGGTATTGTCCAAGTATAGAGGATAAGCTTAAAACATTTGAGGGCAAAGATTCACATCAGCTCTTCTTGGAGCCAGAGGGGTGGAACACTTATGAATACTATCTTCAGGGTTTTTCTTCATCTCTTCCTTTCAAGGTTCAGATGGATGCTCTCAGAAGTATAAAAGGTTTGGAGAATGTTGAAATCTTCAGGCCTGCTTATGCTGTGGAGTATGATTATTTTCCACCCGTACAATTAAAGCACACTTTGGAGTGCAAGAATTTGGAGGGACTGTACCTTGCCGGACAGGTAAATGGTACAACAGGCTATGAGGAGGCTGCAGCACAAGGTTTGATGGCTGGTATTAATGCTGCACTTAAAGCAGATGGTAAGGATCCTTTTGTGTTGAGGAGAGATCAGGCATATATTGGTGTTCTTATAGATGATTTGGTAACAAAAGGTGTTGATGAGCCATACAGGATGTTTACCTCAAGAGCTGAATATCGTATCCTGTTAAGACAAGATAATGCAGACAGAAGATTGACAAAACTTGGCTATGATTTAGGACTTGTATCTGAGGACAGGATGAGACTAGTAGAGATCAAATATTCTGCTGTTGATTCTTTGGAGAATATGTTTGACTCTACTTCTGCAGAACCATCTAAGGTGAACGGTTATCTTGAGTCTAAGAATTCTTCTCCTCTACCTCAGAAGAGAAGATTGAGTGAGCTGATTTCCAGACCTCAGATAGATATCAAATCTCTTTTGGAAATTATTCCGGAGGGAGATGAGGTAAAGAGTATACTTAAAAATGTTTCAGAGCAGGTGCCTCTTTCCAAGCAATTCAATAATGCAGGTATTGGCGGGGCGCATTATATAGATATTCCATATCAGACACCTGTGGATGGTTTTTCAGGTAATGCAGGGAATATTCTTTATGATGAACTTTTGGAAAGCGTGGAGATTGCAGTTAAGTACAGAGGTTATATTCAGAGAGAGCAGAGGATTGCTGATAAGATTCTGAAACTTGAAAATGTGGTAATTCCTGAAAACTTTGATTTTCTTAAGGTATCATCCCTCTCTATTGAGAGTCGCCAGAAGCTTATGAAACATAGACCAACCACTATTGCACAAGCGTCAAGAATACCAGGGGTTTCCCCGGCTGATGTTTCTGTTTTGCTTGTTTATTTTGGAAGATAAGTGTTTTTATAAAATGTTCCACGTGGAACATTTTAGGTATTGATAATAGTATTAAAAAGGCTCTATCTTTTGAAAAATAATAAGTTAGAGCCTTTTATTTTATTCTTAGGTTATTTATTCCATTGGGAAGCAGAAGAAACTGTTGTTGTATATTTCTGGAGTAAAGGGGGAAAGGTTTTTTACAGCAATGTAGGTTTCTTCTTTTGATGGTTTTGGGGTGTATCCTTTCTGATGTTCTTCCAATTCTCCCAGGAGTATCAACCCTCCCAGAATCTCTTTGTTTTTCCATTCAAATCTTGCGGGGAATTCTATCCTGATCTCTTCCAGAATGGCTTCAGAGAGGGATTTTATACAGGTTTCTTTATGATTGTTCTCCGTGGAACCATACTTTGTCGCCAATTTGAATAAGTATGGGCGCTTGGGAAGTGATTTTAAGAATCCCAACTTAAGATAATAATTGTTTAAGCTCTGATTTGCAGGTCTTTCAAAGATAAAACTATAACCTTCTGTGTAAATTTCTTTACTGGCATATTCAATTATGCTCGCTGCAAGCTTCCTTCCTTCTGAATTGGTTTCAGTTGCTACACCAAACATATAAAATCCTTGCAGATGGGTTGGGATTTCGGGAGATATGAACTCCATTGGCATAAATGAGGCCACAGAAACTATTGTGTTGTTCTCTTTGTAAACATAGCTTCTGCATAGGGGAAAAATGTGCTTGAATATGGTATTCAGATAAATCTGGCAGGAAGTGAACCTCTCCTCCCAGATTCTCCTTATACCATCAAATTCTTCTGCGGTTGTAGCCAGTTTTATCCCCATTCTGCCGTTAATTTATGGAATGATTTGTGCCGGATTTTATTTGTGGGCAGAAATAATGTCTTTTATGTCTGCTACAAATTCATCTATATTCTCCTTTGTGGTGTTGAAAGAGCACATCCACCGTACCTCATTTGTCTGTTCATCCCATACATAGAAGTAGTGTTTTTTGTTTAATTCTTCGCTTAGCCACAGCGGGATTATTGCAAAAACAGCATTGCTGTCCACTGCTTTTGAGATAGTGACTTCTTTAATTCCTTCAAGACTTTTGGCCAAGTATCTGGCCATTGAATTGGATTGGCCAGCAAGTTTCAGATATAAATCATCCTGCAGGTATCTCTCAAATTGTGCGGCAATAAAGCGGCTCTTTGAGTATAGTTGGGTGGTCTGTTTCCTGTAATATTGCAGTGTTTGAGCCACCTCTTTGTTCAGATAATTCATAGGGAGACCATTTGTCCCAAGGCGGTTGTTTTCAGGTCTGTGGAATACTATTACTGCTTCACCCATCAGCAGACCGTTTTTGGTACCTCCAAATGATAGCACATCAACTCCACAATCTGCTATGAACTCTTTTATTGGCATCCCAAGTGATTCTGCTGCATTGGAGATTCTGGAGCCGTCTACGTGCAGATAGCATCCGTTGCTGTGCATAAGTTCTGCAAGTTCTCGGATTTCGTCGGGAGTATAATTTGTACCCAATTCTGTTGGTTGGGAGATTGAGAGGATTTTTGGTTGTGCGTGGTGCTGGAATCCAAATCCTGTAAGCCCTTTCATTACCTCTTTAGGAGAAACTTTTCCATTAGGGGCCTCTAACGGGATTATGCGTGATGCAGCAACTTTTTCTACAGCTCCGCATTCATCCACATTTATGTGTGCAGTTACAGGAGCAAGTACAGAGTTGTAGCTTTTAAGAAATCCCTGCAGTGCCACTATGTTTGCACCTGTTCCGTTGAATACAAAAAGGGCAGTGCAATCACCTCCAAGCAGATTCTCCAATTTTTCCAGAACGCTTTTTGTGTAGTTGTCTTCTCCGTATGCGGTAGCAAAATTGTTGTTTTCGTTTTGAATTGCCTCCATAATCAGAGGGTGTACTCCTGAGTGGTTATCGCTCCCGAAACTGTGTTTCATATATCTGATAATTAATAATTTATGTATTGGTTTCTCTTTTTTGTCCCATTCTTTTGCGGGCCAGTTTCAAAGCCGGTAAGGAATATTGTCGGACTCTTCTTACAAATTTAGACAGAATAGTTAAATTTATAATAAATTTTATCTAATTTTGAAGTCACACACTTATAGACAGAAACCGCCACTGTTCCGGGTTTTCATTCCCAGGTGGCGGTTGCTTTGTATACTGCTCACGCAGGGTGCGGCTCCCGGCCTTCCGTTCCACACGGCCTCCGCCGGGCATCTGATGATGCCTTTTCGGGTATCCTTTTGCTCAGTTAAGTAAAATTGGGAGGTAATGTGATACAAAATCACGTTTTATTATTACCTTTACGGTGCTGTTAGGGGTGCTGGGCACTTTTGGTCCGGCTGAGATTACACCCTATGAACCTGATATGTATAATAACAGCGCAGGGAAACGGTCTGGGATTCATTGTTTATTGGCTTGAATAAAGCCGTCTTCTCTGGGTTGTATAATAACAAGAAACAATGGAGCCTAGAGACAAATACAGACTGCAGTTTATTACGCACTACAATAGTGTGTATTCTTATGTGGATTCTGCCCGTATGGCCTTGGATGGGGGGTGCCGTTGGATACAGCTCAGAATGAAGGATGCTCAGGAATCTTTGTTGGAAGAAACGGCTGTAGCAGTGCAGAAAATGTGCAAAGAGTATAGTGCTGTATTTGTTGTAGATGATAATGTCTGGCTTGCCAAAAAGTTAAAGGCAGATGGGGTTCACCTTGGCAAAAATGATATGCCGGTGGCACAGGCCCGCCAAATTCTTGGAGACCAATTTATAATTGGCAGCACAGTAAATTCATTCCAGGACATACTGTCTGTTCTGCAAAATGCCACTCCCGATTATTTTGGATGTGGCCCGTTCCGTTTTACTTCTACAAAAAAGAATCTTGCTCATATCCTTGGTTATGAGGGATATAGGGATATTATAGCCAAAATGAAAGATAATGGCATTGATATTCCGTTGGTTGCAATAGGGGGAATAACCGCAGGAGATATTCCAGAGCTGCTGGATTGCGGAGTTAATGGCATTGCTTTGAGCGGCGCCATTCTAAATGCAGAGAATCCTATAAGGGAGATGCAGGATATTGCAGATATGATTTTGCCAATAGATAATAATAAGTTTTAAATTTTACTGTTATGATTGAAAGAAGAGTTTCTCAAGGTATTATCAGTACCTACTTTAACAAATTGGAAAGAAATTTGGATTTGGATGTTGCCATTGTTGGTGGTGGCCCTTCAGGTATTGTAGCAGCCTATTACCTTGCCAAAGCAGGGTTGAAAGTAACACAATTTGACAGGAAGCTCTCTCCTGGAGGAGGTATGTGGGGTGGTGCAATGATGTTTAATCAGATAGTGGTTCAGCAGGAGGCTCTGCATATCATTAAAGAGTTTGATATAAACTATGAGAAGTATAATGACAATCTGTATGTAATGGATTCTGTAGAGAGCACTTCTGCGCTACTTTATAAAGCTGTTCATGCAGGTGCTACAATATTCAACTGCTATTCTGTTGAGGATGTGATTTTTAAAAACAACAAGGTTAGCGGTGTGGTTGTAAACTGGACCCCTGTACTAAGAGAGGGTATGCACGTAGATCCGCTTAACATTATGGCAAAATGTGTAATTGACGGCACTGGTCACGACAGCGAAATGTGCAGGACTGTAGCCCGCAAGAATGGAATCCGTCTGGCAACAGATACAGGTGATGTTATTGGAGAGCGTTCATTGGATGTTGTGTCGGGAGAGGAAGAGGTAGTAAATGGAACCAAAGAGATTTATCCGGGTTTGTATGTTTGTGGAATGGCTGCCTCAGCAGTTAGCGGTACCCCCAGAATGGGACCAATCTTTGGAGGAATGCTGCTGTCGGGAAAAAAAGTTGCAGACCTTATAATTGAAGCTTTGAAATAATGAAGATCATTGCAATTACAACTCCAATGGCGGATGAAAATGATGTTTGTCTGATAAGGCAGTTGCTGGAGAAAGGAATTGATGTCATACATCTTAGGAAGCCTGACACAGATATCCATTATTGCAGAAGTTTGCTTGTGGAACTCACTCTGCAGGAGAGAAATAGGATAATAATTCATGATTATCCCGAGTTGTATGAGGAATTTTCATTGAAAGGGATACACATAAACAGGAATATAAAAAATCTTCCCGATGATTATGCCGGGTCCAAGACACGTTCCTGTCACTCTTTTGAGGAGGTGAAACAGTACAAAAACGGGTATGATTACCTATTTTTAAGTCCAATTTTCAACAGTATTTCCAAGATTGGATATAATGCAGCATTCAGTGAAGAAGAGTTGAAGAAGGCATCGGCGGAGGGGATAATAGATGAAAAAGTGATTGCTCTGGGGGGAGTGACATTTGATTCTCTCCCTTATTTGAATAAACTTAACTTTGGAGGAGTTGCAATGATTGGAAGCCTTTATAACATCAGGGGGCTTGACAATTTGAAAGATATAGAGAAATACAGATAATAACATAATGAAAACTACAATTTCAAATGAAGTACTTTCTGCAGCAATATCAGCTGTAAGGGCCAAAAGTCCTTTGGTACACAACATTACCAATTATGTAGTAATGAACAATTCGGCCAATGCACTTCTGGCTGTTGGGGCATCACCTGTTATGGCCCATTGGATTGAGGAAATGGAGGAGATGACAGCTATTGCAGGGGCGTTGGTAATCAACATAGGTACCCTTGATGACAAGTGGATTGATGGTATGCTTGCCGCAGGAAAAGCTGCACAGCGCAGGAGTATTCCAATAGTGCTGGATCCTGTAGGGGTAGGGGCAACAAGCCAACGCACAGAAGCGGCAATGAAGATTATCGGGCAATGCCATCCTACAATCATAAGGGGCAATGCAAGCGAAATTATGGCTCTTGTAGATGCAACTGTAAAAAGCAAGGGGGTAGACAGCTGTGCATCAAGCAAGGATGCTGTAGATTCGGCAAAAAGACTGGCCGCTGAAACCGGTGCCGTTGTTGTGATAAGTGGTGAAACAGATTATATAACCAATGGAACCGATGTTTACACTGTAGAGGGGGGCCATCCAATTATGACAGCAGTAACAGGAATGGGGTGTACCTCAACAGCTATTGTTGGAGCCTTTGCCGCAGCAGTAAATGACCCTATGGTTGCAGCAACAGCCGCTATGGCAGTTATGAGTCTGGCAGGAGAAAGGGCTGCGGAGTACTCCAAAGGCAATGGTTCTATGCAAATGAACTTTTTGGATGAATTGTACAATTTAACACCGGAGAAACTATGAGAGACAAATTAAAACTATATTTGGTTACAGATAGAGAATTATCCCTTGGACGCAGCCTTGAAGAGGTGGTATCTGAAGCTGTGGCAGGTGGGGCAACCATTGTGCAGCTGAGAGAAAAGGAGACCTCTACAGGGGAGTTTATAGAGTTGGCTTTCAGACTCAAAGAGATTCTCAAGCCATATAATATTCCACTAATTATCAATGACAGAGTAGATGTTGCCCTGGCAGTGGATGCAGACGGAGTGCATATAGGACAGTCGGATATGCCGTATGAACTGGCAAGAAAACTTCTTGGTCCCCACAAAATTATAGGCCTGTCTGTAGAGAATATGGATGACCTCATAAAAGCCAATGAACTTGATGTTGATTATGTAGGTATCTCCCCAGTATACGGTACCCCAACTAAAACAGACACTGCAGAGCCATTTGGCCTGGAGGGGCTGAAGGAGGCTGTAAAATTATCCAAACACCCCACTGTTGCAATTGGAGGAATGAACGCAAAAACAATAGGTGATGTTATGGCTACAGGAACAAACGGTGTAGCTGTTGTGAGTGCCATTTGCTCAGCCACAAACATAGCCAAGGCAACTGCAGAGCTCAAAAATATAGTTGATGCCAACAAAAAGGATTCATGGAGCAGTAGAGTATGGGAAAAATCCATGAAGATATACAACGCCATTCTGGAGCACAGATTTATCAAAGATCTCTCTTGCGGAACCCTTGATGACGGAATATTCGGACGCTACATTGCACAGGATGAAATATACCTGAGAAACTATTACCACCAGATGTTCATGCTTGCAGAGCTGATGGATGACAAGGAAAACAAAGAGTTGTTCCTGGCCTTTGCACAAGAGGGGATGGAAGGTGAGAAAGCAATGCATGATATGCTTATTGGAAAATATGGCATAAACACATCAGTTGCCCCCTCCCAAGTAACAACAGATTATAATGAACATATCTGCAACGGCATTGCCACAGGCAACCGCTGCATAGCACTCGCCGCCGTACTCCCTTGCATGTGGATATACAATAGGGTTGGATTACATATACTCAAGGAGGCCACCCTCAAAGATAATCCATACAAAGAGTGGATACTGGAATATGGGAATGAACAATTCACAGCCAATGTAAACAGGGTACTGGAAATGACCGACAAATGGGCTGCCACTGCAGACAAAGAGACTTTGGACAGAATGGATTACTTCTATCTCAAAGCAGCCTTGTACGAATATGCATTCTGGGATTATGGCTATTTTGCAGAGACAAAAAAATATGGTTACGCAAACTCATTAGAAGGATGGATATAAAAGAACTGGGAGAATTCGGACTCATAGAGGAGATAAAAAAGGGGATTACCCTGCCAAACGGAATAACAGGCATAGGGGATGATTGTGCCATAATACCACAACACACAGGAAAAGAAACCCTTGTGAGCACAGATATGCTTGTTGAGGGGAGTCATTTTCTTCCCGATGAAATCAGCCCATATCTGCTGGGATGGAAATCTGCAGCAGTAAATATCAGCGACATTGCAGCAATGGGTGGAAGATGTACAGGTTCTTTTCTCTCTTTTGCCCTTCCAAAAGGGACACAGCAGGAGTGGATAAAGGAATTTTTTAGGGGGTACAAGGAGATATCAGCACTGTTTGACTGCCCTTTACTGGGTGGAGATACCACCACAAGTCCCCACGGGCTTTGCATAAATGTAACCGTTTTGGGGGAGACAAATTCAGGAACCTCCATAAAACGCAATGGTGCCCGGGTGGGGGATCTTGTTTGTGTTACCGGTACATTGGGGGATTCTGCGTGCGGACTCAAACACATTCTGGACAAATGCCAGATTGATGGAGATGCACAAGAGCTTATATTAAAACATTACAAACCTGTACCACGTGTTAAAGAGGGTATTTATCTGGCAGAAATGGGTGCAAATGCTATGATGGACATTTCTGATGGTATAGGTTCAGACTTGCGCCACATCCTGAAATCGTCGGGAGTAGGGGCAGAAATAGACCTTAATGCCATTCCTCTTTCTGAACAATTGCAGCGCAAATGCTCACAATTTGGGTGGGATCCGCTGGATTTGGCCATAAGTGGGGGGGAAGACTATGAACTTCTGTTTACAATAACCCCGCAACAGGAGGAGAAACTTCAGATACCGCATAAAGTGATAGGTAAAATTACTTCAGGCAACAGCTTGATATGGAAGGGGGGTAAAAAAGATTATTCAGGATTCAGACATTTTTAATCATTATGAAAAAGAGATACTATAGAGTACTTACAATTGCCGGGAGCGATTCTGGCGGAGGGGCCGGAATACAGGCAGACATTAAGGCTATAAGTGCAATGGGTTGCTTTGCGGCATCTGCAATTACAGCTGTAACAGTGCAGAATACAGTAGGGGTTCAGGCGGTCCATCCTGTTCCTCTGGATGTCCTGGCTGGGCAGATAGATGCAGTTCTGTCTGATATAGGGGCAGATTCCATTAAGATTGGTATGCTTCATTCTGCAGAGGTTGTAGAGATTGTTGCAGACAAAATAAGACAATACGGAATAAAAAATGTGGTGCTTGATCCTGTAATGGTTTCCACTTCGGGGCACAGGCTCATTGAGGAGAGTGCGGTGGCGGTGATTAAGGAACAATTGCTCCCTCTGGCAAGGGTGCTCACTCCAAATGTGCCGGAGGCAGAAATACTTATAGGGAAGAAAATAGCTGGAGAATGTGATTTTAAGGAGGTGGCCAAAGAGCTTGCAAGCTGTTATAATGTATCGGTGCTTCTAAAGGCTGGGCATCTTACAGGGGAGACTCTTACCGATTATTTCTATAATGTGGAAGATGGTTCGTTAACCTTATTGCCGTCAAAAAGAGTAGAGACAAAGAATACCCACGGAACCGGATGTACATTGTCTTCTGCCTTTGCAGCGGCCCTTGCAAAAGGGGAAGAACTCACCACTGCTGCCCAATCTGCTAAAAGATATATTCAGCAGGCAATTATTTCCGGTGCAGATTATGAGATTGGTAAGGGGCATGGGCCGGTAGATCATTTCTTTATCCTTGAATAAAAGTAAAGAGGGAGACCTTGTGAGTCCCCCTCTTTATAGTTAATACATCCTCTTGCTTCCCAAATTCAGCCTTTTCTTAATGGAGGATTTTCCTTTGTAGTAGTATAGTACAAGGGTATTGCCTTTCTCTCCGTAGAAAGAACCAAGTTCAACATCATTCTTCTCTACAGGTATTTTCTGGCACAAGGCAAGAGAGTATTTTTTATCCACTTTATTGTACACTACCACAACGGTGTTGTGGCAGATGTCAAACATAGCAACGGTGTACTGTCCAACTTGTTCTTTTTCTTTGTATTCTTTGAACTTTTCGGCAAGCTCAGAATTGTCGGGAATAATGCCAAATTGCATATTGCCTGAATTCTGCGGGTTATTTTCATACCACCACTGTATGGTTTCCTGGGTGCGGAACAGCTCTTTGTCGTATGGTTTGAGGTTTTCCATCTTTGCAAGTGCTCTCAGAAGATATGCCTGCTGAGGGTTTGCCATAAGTCCGCTCTGGGCACTCTCCATTGTGCTGCCGTAGAGTGTACCATTCTCCATTTTTCCGCTGAAAAGGGCATTGTAAATGGAGTTGTCATCCAATGAATAAAGGTTTACAGCAAGTTCGCAATTGTTGTTTGGAATATTGCTCTTCTTATCTGTTTTATTGCTGCTGTTGGTATAGGCAAAATAGAGGTGCTGGGCTCCGTTTATGGTAACCGCTTTGCTCTGAGGCAGAATAGAGAACTGCTCCAAATCTGCATCATTTGTGTAAACCGGCTCCTCAACCTGGGCAACTTTCTCCCAGTTCCCGTTGTTCTGCGCAATTACAGCCAGAGTATAATATCCGTTCTGAGGGGCAAGTATTGCAATCACATTCTCTTTATTGCGGTTTTTGACACCTGTTGCAGAGAGTATGCTCTCTTTTGCCAAGCCTGCCTGCTGTGCAATTTCCAGCGCCTGGGCATCTGTAATGGAAGAGGTGTTCAGCTGTTCAATCTTTTCATTTGCTGTACCCTTAAAATGAGATTTGGGGTTCTGCTCCACAAATGAGATATATGCAAGCACATCATTGGCATCCAAAGAGTTGAATACAATAGAGTCTTTCAGTCTCTGCACCTTTGTAGCGTATGCAGAATTGGGGAATTTTGCCAGAAATTTGTTGGCACTCTTAAGGTCTCCCTTTGCAAGCACTGAGTTGTACAATTTGGTCTCTGCCTTGCTTTGGGCAACCAATGTTTCTGCTGTACAGCAACTTAGTGCAAACAGGCAAGTGTATAGTAAAAATCTTCTCATAGTCTTTAAAGTCTTATCTTCCCGATATTTTTGTGCAAAAATACAACAGAAATAATGCCAAACAAAAAA
Source organism: Candidatus Egerieisoma sp. (assembly GCA_045645465.1). GTDB lineage: Bacteria > Bacteroidota > Bacteroidia > Bacteroidales > UBA932 > Egerieousia. The sequence goes on along the minus strand of JAZRIV010000046.1, from coordinate 2,945 downwards.
GCCGGCTTCAAGGCCGGCTCTGTAAGTATGTTTACTGGGTCAAATTATTTGCAGATAGCATCGTATGCCTCAGCGTCAAGAAGATCATCAACCTCAGCAGGGTTGCTCATCTCAACTTTAATCATCCAACCAGCACCGTATGGATCTGAGTTAACTGACTCAGGAGCGCCCTCAAGCTCAGCATTAACCTCAATAACTTTACCAGAAACTGGCATAAGACCGTCAGCTACAGTTTTTACTGCCTCAATTGCACCAAAAACCTCACCTGCCTCAAGGTCCTCACCCTCAGTCTGGATGTCAACAAATACGATGTCACCAAGCTGGCTCTGTGCGAAGTCTGTAATACCGATAGTTGCTACGTTGCCGTCTACTTTAACCCACTCGTGGTCTTTAGAGTACTTTAGATTTGTAGGAGTATTCATAGTGTATATAAAATTTTAAAAAATTTGATTTGGTTACAAAAGTATTAAAATATTTTAGATTTAGAGCCTTTTTAGGGAGAATTTTATAAGCTGTTCCAAAGTGCTGTTAGGGTTCTCTTTGTAAACCGCTTTAAGAACCTTTTCTGCGGCAGCTTTGGCAAAGCCGAGCATAACCAGAGCAGAAAGAGCCTCCTCCATAACGGCCGATTTTGTTTCAGTGGCAAAAATGGCGGCAGAAACATCCTCTCCACCTTTGGCAATTTTGTCTTTGAGGTCTATTATTACCCTTTGGGCAGTTTTGATGCCAATACCCTTGATGCTCTTTATACGGTTTACATCCCCGCTTATAATGGCTGTCTTTATTTCGGCGCTGTTCATAGAAGAGAGCATCATCCTGGCGGTATTTGGGCCAATGCCGTTCACCTCTATAAGCATACGGAAAATATTGCGCTCCTCCTTGGTAGCAAAACCGTACCACAACTCCACATCCTCCCTTATGTGATGGTGGATATAAAGCATAACATCCCTCAACCCCTGTATCTCAGTAAAGGTCTGCAGCGAAATCTGCAGTTCGTAACCAATGCCGTTGTTCTCAATAACCGCTGCAGTGGGTGTAATTTCAACAAGCTCCCCCTTGATGTAAGTGTACATATCTTTTTTATTTGATAATACTGACTACAAATATAGAATCCTTTAATCAAGTTTGAAAATTGAGGATAATTTTTCTGTATTTCTTGGGTGGGCAACATATTGTGTGTAACAATCTGTTGCTCTGTGATATAGAGGGGCAACAAAAACTCTGGGGCGGGTTTTTGGGACTTTTTTGGGAAGTAAATGGGTAAATTTGTTAAACGGAGGAGTTAGTATGAAGTTTAAGTTACTTAATGTATTGTTGTTTTTTGCTGTTCCATTTTGCGTAAGCGGAATGTCAAAAGATACCTCTTGTGCGGTGGTGCTGTATAGTGGAGCCAAGTATTCTATGGAGGCAAAGTTTATAAATTTTGCTGTAAGAAAGGCATATCATAAGAAGATACAGATACTTGCTGATGAGGGGTTGAAATATTCTTTTGTGGATATTCCATATCATAGATTTATGGAGTATACAGAAACAGTGGGTGGTATACAGATATCTGTAACGGATGCAGATGGAGGAAATATACGGGTAATGGATAATGGATTTGTCCGAGATATTGATATTGACGGAAATTACAAGAGGAAACAATTTACAGTACCGGACGTACATCTGGGGGATATTATAGACATAAGATATGAAATAGTTGGCGTATTCCCTCAGTATTATGAGAAGCAAGTAGATTCTACTTCCAATTTTGATGATTTTGGTTTTATGACCAGAACAGGTACGGGAGATGATATAATATTGCCTGCATGGGATTTTCAGGATGAGATACCTGTTGTGAAAAGTGAACTGGAATTTGTATACTTTGATGAATATCGCTTTGATGCAATTATAACTGGAGGGGATAATGTTGTAAAAGAAGAGCAGCAGGGAGGAGTTTACAAGAGGATGAACAGACAGGTTGTAAAAAGGAAGCATTTTACCATATCTTCTCCGGGTAATATAGATACAGAAGTCAAGAAGGAAAATGTAAATAGCCATATGTCCAAATTTCAGGGCTATTTTACAGAAAAGAACCTGAAGAAAATGAAGTTCACTGCATCAAACCTGTCTCCCATAATCAAGAGTGAAAAATATGTGATTAATCCCGACAAATACAGGACATCTGTAGAATTTGATTTCAAAGGTAAATATGCAAAGTACGAGCCGGGCAAAGTGAACGGAATAATGGACGACCAAGCTATAGTGGGGGGAGATTTCAACTATGCCAGCAGCTGGACTGATGTAAGCAAGATTTTATTTGACAGCAGATTCTTTGGACGCAAGATATTCTATTCGCAGAATTTTTATAAGAGTTATGCAGATTCTGTATCAAATTTGTCCATATCTGATTACGAAAAGGTAAAGATGATTTGTACCCATATACGGAACGATATAAAATGCACCTCTAAAAATGAAGGAATGTTGATTTATTCTCTCCGGAACACATATGCAAAAAAAAATGGCAGTAATGTAGATATATGTGCCATCGCCTACAAGACCCTGGAAAAAGCGGGATTCAAGCCTAAAATGGTAATGCTCAAGAGTAGGGACAAGGGGCATCTGTACAATGGAGGTATTTCTGTTGGGGCGCTCAATGCGGTAGTATTGCATATCTCCTTTAAAGATGGCAGAACCATTATATTTGACCCAACGGGCAATCCAAAGGATACCAGATTAATTAATCCTATGTATCTGGTGCGGGAGGGCATAGTTTACAACAAAGGGGAGGAACAGATTAACCTTATGAATGCCGTTGAGAACAGGGAGTACCACAATGCTGCCTTGTTTGTAGAGGCAAACGGAATGGTAAGCGGTAACTGCCGGAGCATCTTTACCAATCACAGTGCCTATGAGATGGAGGGTAAAGCCCCACAGATAAATGCCGAGGATGGAACGGTAAAATA
>JAZRIV010000045.1:0-182195 GCA_045645465.1 Candidatus Egerieisoma sp. | reverse complement strand
ACCTTTTTCCCTCCTCCATCTGTCAAGAGACCTTGCCTTTCTACGCATTTTTGCCTTTATCTTCCCGACAGAAACTTTGCTCACATCAATCTCTTGCCCATTGCATTCAAATCCCAAGAAGGTCCAAGGTTGTGAAGGAACGGTCTCAATTACCTTATCGGGATTAACCTCCAAACGCAATTCTGCAAGCATATTCAACAATTTTTCCTTTGCTGTATCCAAGGTATCCTTCTCTTTTGCAAAGATGATAATATCATCTGAATATCTGCAATAGACCACATTAGGAATCTTTTCAAATTCACGGTCAAGTCTGGTGAGATAGACATTTGCAAAGAACACTGCATAAGGCATTCCTGCCATTACCCCCTTTTGTTCTTCAATAACAGTATCATTGTCAATTGCACGTGGATCTGAGAGCTGTGAAGCCAGAAATTCGTATAGTGGCTGATCATCTGAAAACAATTGTTTCAGTACAGGAAGCAACAAGTCAATATCTATTGAGTTGAAGTAGTTCCTTACATCAAGTTTGTAACTGTAGCACTGTGGAATCTTTGGATTTGATGTAAGCTTTCTCAATGCATCTTTAGCACCATAATTGGGCCTGAATGAGTATAGATTATCTGACAGAAACCAATCGTATTTCCTTATCATCAGCCAAGTGAGCAGCTTCAACAGAGTTGCCTCATCATCGGGAAGAGAATAAACAATGCGCTTTTTGGATGTGTCTGATTTTGCAATCCTTTTCTTCTGTGGTACAGACAATCCTTCACCGCTGAATATCCTATCTACAACAGGCAGATATCTCTTTTCACGGACATATTGGAACAGTTCCTGAGCATCTGAGATGCGGAAATAGGTTGGATCAACTTTCTGTTCATAAAAGTCAATCCAAGCCCCTTCATCCGATAATATATCCAATAGTGACATAGCCTAAAAGAAAAGAGGAGAAACGATTTGAAATCGGAAGCTTTCCGATACCGGCACTTATAGTGGTAGACTGTCTGCAAAGTCTATAATAACCGCTACTGGAGCCACAGCAGACGCTATGCATTCTCCTCTTTAATTTATTGGTTAGTTAAAAGCCTTACGTATCCTCTCCAGAACGTAATCTTTTTCGTTCTCACAGTCAAAGTAGAATTTCAGCACATCAACACCATTTTCCTTGCATAGAGCCTCTGTTTCTTGAACAGAATATCTCTTTGCTTTGCGCCATTCCATAAGGAGGATAGCCACTCTCTTACCACCTTTACTAAGCAAAAAATTGATAGGCATTGCATGCTCTGGAGCATTTGCAAACCTTGCTCCAATCTCAATCTCGTAACCCTCACCTTCCAAGTATTTCTTGAAAGTTTTGTTCAAATCATCTGAGAGTGTATTGTACTTTCTAACATTGGAAATATCTTGAATGTGTCTGAAATCGTATTTCTCCAATTTCTTAGTTTCCTGCTCAGTTGGTCTGATAGCTTCTACAGGAATTTCATCACCCCATTCTGAAGCTATATTCATAAGTTCTATCCAAGCCTTATCCACATTAAGGTTATCCTTTGCGTACTCAGCATTCTTAACATCTTCTGACAAACATCCAGAGTATTTCTTTTTCTCCTCTGAACTATTAAGTACTAAAGCAGCTAGTTCCTCACCAGTAGGTTTTGGCTGCGACAGAACCTTGGTAATATCATTTGGAGAAATTCCACGAACCATAAAATTGTTGTAGTACAGATTTTTCTTAACTCTGAGTTCCCACATTAAACTTATAGTCCTGTTCACCTTAGCACCAGCCAAAGTGTACAATGTATTTCCTGAAAAGAATTTCATATATAGTTTATTTTGTTAAAAATCCCAACTATAGACTTTTATTTAATAATTCAACTATAATTTATCTAAAAGTGTTCTCATCCATTTGATTGCACATAGATATCATATCTGCAAGAACCCTTGAAATATTTATTAAATTTGTTTTTTCGTTAAAAAAGAAAAATGTAGCAGTACGGACAGACTCACCGGCTGAATCAGCAATCTCTATTATCTCATTCATAAGTACACATACAGTATGTGCATCCTTCTTAATTTTGCTAACACTAGGATGTAAAGTCCTACATTCATTTTCAATAGCGGTAACTTTTGGCTCTATTGTTCTAAGTAATGTGTTTATTTTATTGATGGCTCCAATTCCTGAAAAAAATCCCATAATTCCTACTTTTTTAAATTGTGTTATTTCTTAAAGTAACTTGCAATTACAGTTATATTTCTTGATTTATCGTATTCTTCGTAAATAATTTTCTCTATTTTTCCATTACTTACATCAGCTGTTGCTGTTATAAGTAATCCATTTCGCATACCTCTACAACTATAAAAGAATGTTCCCTTTTTTAGTGTGAGACGTCCCGCTGTACTACTTATTTTAACAACGTCTTCATTAGGATAATAGTCTGCGTAAAAAGTAAGTAATCCACTGAGATCTTTAACTTCAACTTTTTGTCCATTATTTTCAATGCTAGCACGCTTTGAAATAAATTCTTCAGCCATCAAACTAGTGGTACTAAACAAAATAGCAATAACAAGTAATTTAAAAAATCTTTTCATAAAAATTAAGTTATGCATTATTGAGTTCTATTGCCCATATCTGTGCTTGTTTGCAGAGTGGGTGTTCAGGCGTTCCCATATAGTATAGCACACCTTCTGATGCAAATAATTGCGTTACCCTATAATCAAGAATTCCTAATGTCATTCCCATTTTTTTAAATATCATACGATGAGGTTCTATAACAATAGTACCAGGGGTAACTCCATATTGCTCTTTACCTAACCACATCTGATTTGCAAGAAAAATGCTTGCTTCGGGAGTAATTTTGTATATCCCATTAAGTTTGTATGTTACAGACATTTATATATTTATTATATTGTTAAGTAGTTTCGTGGAATATCACACTCAAAGACTATGCGCATCAAAACCTCCAAAGATTCAGGCGACTTTCCAGTTGATGCAAACGCTGCTGATAGAGTATCTGCGATGGAACGTTTGCCAAAATTGCTGCATTTTCGTAATATTGATGTCATTTCCAAGTAACTCATAGTTTCTGTTTTCTTGTCAAAGTCTTGAATGCCTACCTTAAATCCACCATAAATAGTTCTGATAAATGAATTTTGTCCCAATTTGATATATTGATCTGGATTAGGATTCGCTTCAATAATTAGTTGTGAAGCGCAAAATAGTGCGATATTTCGTTTATCGCTGTAATCATTCATGAAAGAAAACATAGTTGTTAATCTTTAGTTAATAAATATGCATAATTAAAGTAACTATTCCACCGCAAGCATTACTCCACCAAACGTTTTCAATAAGCCCTCCTAGCATGAAAGAATTTATATCAATGTAATTAATGAGATAAATCCTCCATTTTCTAAACTACTTATAATTATAGATTTGTAATAATTTTAAGTGCTTCACCAATGCTCATTGTTGGTAACCCACAAATTTTTGATGTCAATGCCCAAGTTTTCATTTCTGAATCTTGAATCTTACCATCTGCACAAATCATAGTGCCTAAATATGCTGTTACGTATCTTTTTTCTTCACCAGTCATTTGTGAAATTATAAGGCATGCTTCTGCAGGAGATAGTTTTAGGCCTTCTTTCATAATATCTTGAGATTCATCTTCTTTAACTCCAAAGCGCACAAGTTCTAAAGCCATCAAGGCTGTTTCCTCTTGAGAAATGTTTCCATCAGCATTTGCTACAACTGTAGCCATTTTAAAAATTGCGCTAAGCTCTTTCTTTGTAAACACCATAGTAGTATACTGTTATGCCAACCAATTCCCAGATGAAAGCGGTAAATAAAAAAGAAGGTGTGGGAACTTATTGCTTTATCCTAAAGTCTGGTCTTCGCATTACCATTGGAATGGATAAAGCAATAGCAACCACACCTAAGGATATGTATAGCCCAATGAGGGCTGTACACGCCATAGATGCGGTGCCACTGCTACTATCTTCATTCCAAGTATCAAAGTTGCGAAGTTTGACTTTAGAAGATAATTTCAATAACACCTTTTGTTCAAAATGTCTTTCCAAACAGATGCTGCTTGGAATTGCTACAAATTTAGCAAAAAGATGTGATATTGTTCAAGATTTTATTTTATAAATTTATAAAGTGAGTTTAACGTATTTCACGCTAGTTTTACCTACCTTTTCTACATTTTTTGTAATGGGTATAGATAGAACAAGAATCAGCTAAAAGGTTGGTAATTTAGAGCGGCGACAAAATTTGAACAGGGTATATAAAATAATTTTCAGTCAAAAATGTCGCCCTCATAAAGTTTAGAAACTCAGCACATCATAAGTCTCCAAAATCTCCTCCTGCCTCAATCCCAAGTATCGTTTAGTTAATGCTACACTACTGTGATTGAACAGCTCCATCAACTTAACTAAAGCAAGTTCAGCATTTTCACCGCTCATAGTGTAAACTTGTCTGCCAAAGGTCTTGCGGAGAGAGTGACAACTAAAGTTTTTGACTTTAACACGATATTTCTTCTTTATCTCCTTTAGGATTACATTTATCCTCTGAACTGAGTAAACTGTACCTTTCTGACTTACCAATATAGGTGCTTTAATCCCGGTAGGTTGTATATGTTCATAGCACTCTTTGATATGCTGTTGTAATTGGAGATTCAAACGGATTGTTCTTCGCTTTCCTGTCTTTTTCTCAGTTATGGTAAATTCCTCGGTGCTGAGAATCTGCTCCCAGCGTAAAGCGAGAATATCTGAGATTCTCAAACCCATAAAACAACCCATAGCTATAAGGAGTGACATTTTGTAATTCTCATCTTTAGTTAACTTGCGTATGAGATTCATCGCATCAGACCACACTAAATAATCTGCTGTTGTGTTGGAATATTTCAAGCTCATAAATGTTCTGTTTTATAGTTAAATGAATAACAGTGAATGTTCCTGAGATTATCTTTATTGTAACTAATTGATAACCAGAGAAACATTCACTAATAATAAAAGTGGTTGTTTTAGATTAAGTCTTCATCAGCGAAACTGAAGTAGCCATCCCTTGTGGCAATTAAATGGTCCAACAGTTTCAGGTCCATTGTGTCAAGTGCCTTACCAATCTTCTCAGTCATTACTTTATCGGGAGTACTAGGATTGAGATTGCCACTTGGATGGTTATGTGCTAGGATTACTCCGCTTGCATTTGTGAGTAATGCTCTCCCTGTAGTCTATGGTTTCATAGGAAGAGGATCATAAATAAACCATAAATGTTTTTTTTTATTTTTGCAATGGATATATAAATTCTATCATATTATGTCAGAGAAGGTAATGAAGTCATATAGATTTGGTATGGGAAAGGAACCTACTGACGAAATGTTGGTGCAAATTATGAAGGAGGTTGCTCAGGAGGCACGTGAAAGCAGCGAAAAAGTTGCAAGAGCATATTTTGAACAGATGAGGCGTAATATTGCTGAGCAAAGAGTTAAGTGGGCAGAACATATAAACAGCATTATAAATGCTTAAAGAGAAACTCAAACCGGAACTTATCATTATTGCCGGACCAAATGGTTCAGGCAAAACTTCTGTGACCAAACGTTTTTTACATCACTAATGGGCTGCTGGTACAACTTATATCAACCCTGATGAAGTTGCCAATGAAATGTTTGGAGATTGGAATTCCAACGACGCTATTTTAAAAGCAGCCACATATTGCGCAGAATGGAGAGAAAAATGTCTTGAAGAGAAAAGGAGTTTTGTTTTTGAAACAGTGATGTCTGCTACTGATAAGATTGATTTTATTGCGAGAGCAAAAAAGAATGGGTTCTTTATCAGAGTATTTTTTATTTCTACATCAAGTCCCAAAATAAACGCTGCACGAATTGCCGATAGAGTTATGAAAGGAGGACACGATGTACCTATCCCTAAAGTTATTTCCAGGTATTATAAGTCTATTGAAAATTGTAAAGCAATATCTTAAGTTGTTGACCATCTCTATATTTATGACAATTCTATAGAAGGAGAAGAAGCAAGGATACAGTTTAGACTAGTTAATGGGGTTATTGGCAAAATGTATGTTGCTGATATTCCTGAATGGGCTCAGGTAATATTGCCAGACACCATTCAAGAGAAAAATAACCTGTAATATCTGCGGGGTGCGCATTTACAACACACCTGAAGGCACACCTGCAGGACGGGATTTGGCCTCCGGCATTCCCGTACGCTCCCGCGGGGGCTCTTAAAAGGAGACCGTTGTGCTGTGCACAACTTTTTTAGTACCCTTGCAGTCCCCTCTGCAAACAAGTTTGCCCGGGGCTGCCCGGGTACTAAAAAACCGGATGACTTGCGTCATCCGGTCTCCTTTTGAGCGGAAAACGGGATTCGAACCCGCGGCCCTCAGCTTGGGAAGCTGATGCTCTACCAACTGAGCTATTTCCGCAACTGCGGGTACAAAGGTAACAATTAATTTCATAAATATGTTCCCAAAGAGATAAATTTTTCCTCCTTTAAAGAAATGTCCTCTATAAGAAATAATGTATCTTTGTAAAAGAATACCAGTTTTAAATTGAGATACTATGAAAAGGCTTATACTTATGGTCTTTGCAGTGGCTGTAGCCATTAGCGCTGCTGCACAGAATGATTCACTTACTTTTGTGAATGCCAAATGGAATGTAAAGCAGGTGGATAAAGGCATTACCCTTAAGGAGTTCCACTTTACAGGTGATTCAAAGATCTTTGACTCCAACCAATACATTTCAATTGTTGAGATTGATACAAAGAAAGCTAAAGGACGTTTTGCCCTTGCAAGCAACTTGGGTTACATTACCCCTACCAGCAAATTTGCTAAAGACAGTGGTGCGGTTGTGGCTATGAACGGTTCTTTTTACAATATGAAAAAGCCTTACAACAGTGTATGTTACTTTAAGAAACACGGCATTGAGGAGTTTGTTTTCAATGAGAAGATGGCTCAGAGAGACAATGGCGCAGTGGCAATCTCTGCAAAAGGCAAACTTGCAATTTATCCTGCAGATGAAAAAGAGCCAGGAAACATTGCTGCAGAGCAGACTTGGCCCAAGAGACTTTCTGAGACCTCAATTGTTACCAGCGGTCCAATCCTTATTGCAGATGGCAAAGATGCCCGTTTGGATGAGAATTCATTCAACCGAAACCGCCATCCTCGCAGTGCTGCTGCAACAAAAGGCAAGAAAGTTTATCTTGTGACAGTAGACGGCAGAAATGCAGAGAATGCACAGGGTGTGAGCCTTTGGGAGTTCACAAAAATTTTGCGCTGGATTGGTGCTGAGGATGCAATAAATTTGGATGGTGGCGGTTCAACCACCCTTTACGTAGAGGGTGAGAACGGCAACGGCATAGTAAACCACCCTTCAGACAACAAGAAGTTCGACCGCGAGGGCGAGAGACACGTAGTAAACTCACTCCTATTTATTGGAAAATAAATCTTCTTCCCGATGAACAACGATTTGGAATATTACAACAATTTTGAGGAGCGCCTGCAACTGGAGCTCCTCAAATTATGCAATACAGCAGGTTTATTGGATTCTGTCCTTGCAGAGAGCGAGGATATTACCGACAAATGGAATGATTACGCAACCCCATATATGGCGGATGCCATAGAGCAAGTGAACGACTACCCCAATGCCTCAATCGCCTGGCCGGCGTTTATGGGTATGGCTGTAGCCCAGTGGTGGGACACAGACTGGATTGCAAACCAGAACAATCCATACGAGAAACTCTATGGCCCTGAGCAGTGGGATGATATGGATGATCATATTATGGTGGATATACTGGGCTACCCTCTTGGCTCGCCTGAAGAAAAGGAGATAAGAGACATGACCATCACCTGTGCAGAAATGGCAATCTCAATGATAATGAAAGAAGATTTTGAACCGGGAAGCGAAAAAGCATTCTATATGCTTGCCCGCACAATGAAGGTAATGTACAAAATTGGGGCAGCCCTGCAACTCAAGAGAATGGGTTACAAGTTTCAGAAATACAATTAAGAGAAAAAGGGAAGAGTCATTGTGTGATATCTTCCCTTTTATTTTTCTGTAATTTTTTCCAACAATTTATCTTGCTCCAGACAACTTATCCAAAGCCATAACTACCAGCCTCTCCACCAACGTCTTATAATCCGGTTCTGCCCCTTTATAGTAGCGGTTGGCAATAATGCAGCACACTGTTCCAGCGCGGTGCCCCAATTTGGTGGCAAGTCCTGCCAATGCAGATCCCTCCATCTCAAAGTTGGTAATGCGGTAGTCCCCAAAACGGAAACTTTCAAATTTCTCCATCATATCAGGCATTGCAAGTGGGACACGCAACACCCTCCCCTGAGGGCCATAAAAACCGGAGGCTGAGATTGTAACTCCTTTAACTGTACTGTCGGCAAACAGGTCTATAAGTTCTTGTGAAGCCCTTACAAAATATGGTGCAGGAAGGGTATCCAACCACCCGGTATGGGCCACAAATGCCTCCTCCATCTCTTTGTATGAGACCTCATCCCTGTTGGCATACCAGTTCAAAAGCCCGTCGGCTCCTACTGATATATGGGAGAAGACATAACTTCCCACAGGGATATCGGGCTGCACAGCTCCTGAGGTGCCTATACGGAGAATTCTCAGGCTACGCAGCTCCTCCTTTACCTGTCGGGAAGAAAAATCAATATTTACAAGTGCATCAAGCTCTGTCATTACAATGTCAAGGTTGTCACATCCTATTCCTGTGGAAAGGACTGTCATCCTGCATCCTTTGTATGTTCCGGTTACTGAGACAAACTCCCTTGAGGCTCTGCGCAGCTCAATGGTGTCAAAGAATGAAGATACAAGGTCAACCCTCCCCGGGTCACCCACAAGGATTACGGTATCTGCAAGTTCACCAGGTTTCAAGTGAAGATGAAATACAGAACCGTCATTGTTGATGATAAGCTCAGAAGCACCTATTTTTTCCATTTTTTCCTGTTTTTGGTCATATCTCTAAGTGAGTTCATACCCTGTACCAGCGCCTCATCCTCAGAAATTTTTCTGAATGCCATAAATACAAAAATTCCTGCTACAATTGGGAATACTGCAGAAATTGTGAAAATGCTGCCATCTACCCTTGTAAAGAACATAAAGGCAATCCAAGCCTGATACGCAAACAATACAAGCATATTGTAAATGCACAAACGCATTTGGGAGATTCTCCTTTTGTATATGAAAATACAGAAGAAAGAGAGTACAAAAGTTACAATTGTAAAAATAAGGAATGGCCAGTACTGGGTAAATTTCAACAATACATTGCCATCCAAATCCCTCATCATAGGGCGGAAAAACATAGAGAACATTAGTCCCGACGAAGCCAGCAAATACAGGCTCTGAATTCTTTGAATCATATTTCTAATTTATTACTGTTCCTCTTCTATACAATATTTCTTTATAACGCTGTAGGCATCCTGTACACCCAACTCACCGGCCTTGCTCAGATCAATACATCCCTTCTCCTTGTCTTTTAGGAAAATGAGTACCAGTCCGCGGTTAAAATATGCCTCCTTAAGAGCAGGATAAATATCCAAAGCCTTGGTATACTGGTTAATTGCCTCTGGAAGATCGCTTGAAAGACAATACAGGTTGCCCAGATTATAATATACAAACGGCAGATTAGGCATAAGTTTGGCAGCCTTTGTCATATCGTGTATTGCAGGGGTATAATCATAGCTCATGGCATTTTTCTCCTTAACCCTCGCTCTGGCTGCACCAGTGTTGTCCAATGTAAGAATCTGCACGTTATTCTCCATAGATGAGATAAAATCAATCATCTCTGCCTGCAAAGCTCCCCTGTTGATATAATAGAATGTCTGTTCCGGTTCCTCTTTTATAGCCTTGCCATAATGTTCCAAGGCTGCATTATACCTGCTGTCTTCTCCATCTATCACAGCCTCACTAAAATACAAACGGGCCAGTTCCTTATGATTTATCTTTTCCCCGGCAAGTTCTCTCTCTCTAAGGGCTGCAATGGCTTTCTGTATCTGCTGTTCATACATATTGGTATTGAGCCCCACCCCATCTTTATTGGCATTCAACTCTATAGGAAGCTGGACAGATTCCGTGAATGTCTCAACCTCGCTATTCTCATATTTCCTCTCAAGAGCCATCATAACCTTATTAGGCTGAGCCACATTAAACTTGAACAGAGGTTTGAGCCTTATGTCCACATCTCTGTGCTGCAACAGCTCGTTGTCAAAATCTTTCTTTGCAAAATCTGCATCAAGAGCAAGCAGTCTGTCATATTTCTTGGTGGTATCGGCAAAAGCGGCCCTTCCAAGGCTGTCTCCCGTACGCTGCTGGTACTCTCTGATTTTAGCCTGAGCTATCTGGGCATCCTTTTTTGCAGAGTTGAACTGGCCAAGCTGGTTCTTTGCAAATGAACGGTTCATATAAGCTTTGGCAAAATCGGGATACAGATTGATTGCCTTTGAGTAATCATCCATTGCATCGCGGTAACGCCCCATCTCCATAAATACACCTGCCCTGTTAAAATATGCAAGAACGTTGTTGGGGTTTACAGCAATTACCCTGTCATAATCATCCAACGCATTGTTGTAGTCTCCTATCTGAGCCCTGATAATTGCTCTATTGTACAGCGTCAGTGCATTTCCAGGTTCATGCTCCAATACAGTGTTCAAATCCTCCAAAGCTCCCTGAATCTGCGATTTGTCGTGTCTGATAAGAGCTCTGTTAAAATAGGCAAAAGTATTGGTAGTGTCCAACTCAATAGCCTTATTCAAATCTGCAAGAGCATCATCAAAATTCTCCTGCATTGCATAGATCCTGGAACGTCTTACATAACCTTCAGGATCAAACGTATTAAGTTTTATAGCTTTGTTGTAATCATTAAGAGCCTTGGTTGTATCCCCCAAGTAAAGATAACAGGCACCACGGTTAAGATATGCATCAGCCTCCCGCGGTTCTGCCTTAATGAACCTGTTGAAATCCTTAACAGCTTTATCAAACTGTTGTGAAAGGAAATAAGTGACACCCCTGCTGAAATAAAGCCCCGTATAACTTGGCCTCAAATCTACAGCCTCCGCCAAATCCTGCAAAGCTTTATCATATTTTCCGGTACGGCTAAGGGTAATTGCCCTATAATGGTATGCAGGTGTATATATTGGATTTAACCTTAAAGTAGTATTAAAATCCTTCTCCGCTCCAATAAAATCTCCAAGATTGTACTTTGCAATTCCCCTAAAGAAATAAGCATCATAAAGGGTACTGTCCAACCTTGCCAGAATATTGAAATTTTCAATTGCACTGGAATACTTTCCATCAATAAGCATCTGCCTTCCCCTGGCAAAAAACTGGTCTATATCGTATTGTGCATTTGCCACTACGCCCGTAAACAGCAGCACCAGCACCAAAAAAAGTTTTCTAAGAGTATCCATACAGCCTGCAAAAGTAATGAAAATACGGTACTCTTCAAAAAACAGACCAATGTACTACAACCCGTATCTGCTCCTACTGCCCAATTGCTCTTCTATACGTAACAGCTGGTTATATTTTGCGGTGCGTTCACCGCGGCTTACAGAGCCGGTTTTAATTTGTCCGGCATTTACGGCAACGGCAAGGTCTGCTATAAAGGAATCTTCTGTTTCTCCGCTACGGTGAGATATGATGCAAGCGTATTTGTTACGCTGTGCCATTGCAATAGTTTTTAAGGTCTCAGTTAAGGTGCCTATCTGGTTCACCTTAATCAGGATTGCATTGGCACACTTCTCGTTTATCCCTTGCGCCAGATATTTCGCATTTGTAACAAAGAGGTCATCCCCCACCAGCTGACACTTGCCTGAAAGTTCTGCCGTAATACGTTGCCACCCTATCCAATCATCCTGGGCCAACGGATCTTCCAATGAATCTATAGGATAATTCTTTACAAGTTCCTTAAGATACTCTATCTGTTGGGCTGTGGTTCTCCTTATCCCCCGCTCCTGCTCAAACATAGGGTAGTTATAGTATCCCTGAATATATTTCCCCTGGTAATTGTAATGTCCCTTCACATAAAACTCAGAAGCAGCACAATCTATTGCCAACGTCACATCCTTGTATGGAATATAGCCAGCATTCTGAATGGCATACATTATATAACTTAAAACCTCTTCTGCACTGTTGAAATTGGGTGCAAATCCACCCTCATCCCCAACATTGGTATTGAGTCCTGCCTTTTTTAATATCTCCTTAAGACTATAGAAAATATTGGAACCCATCATTACTGCTTCTGCAAACGATGAGGCCCCTACCGGACGTATCATAAACTCCTGAAATGCAAGTGGAGCACTTGAGTGAACTCCTCCATTTACAATATTCATCATTGGAACAGGCAGCACGTGCGAGTTGACTCCACCCAAATATCTGTAAAGCGGTACCCTCAAATGATCGGCTGCCGCTTTGGCAACTGCCATTGAAACAGCAAGTGTTGCATTGGCCCCCAAACGTGATTTGTTTGGTGTTCCATCCAACTCAATAAGTACAGAATCAATCTCCCTCTGGTTAAGGGCATCAGTACCTATAAGCTCTGGTGCAATGATATTCTCTATATTTGCCACAACTCCAAGGACCCCTTTTCCACCATATCTGCCCTTTATCCCATCCCTTAACTCCAAAGCCTCATTACTTCCTGTAGAGGCACCACTTGGTACACTGGCCCTTCCCCAGGAACCATCATTGAGAAACACATCCACCTCAACCGTTGGATTTCCTCTCGAATCTATAATCTCCCTTGATACTATATTTGAAATGTCCATAAAAACTTGCTGGTTTTTATGGTTAGAACACTTGAGAAATAGGATTGTTTAGTCAATCAGCCACAAGAAACGATAAATAAGTTCTATACGTTTTAGAAGCAAGTCCAATGAAAGGGTCTCCAAAGTATCGCTCACTTTATTTGTATGCTTTGTTATACCAGAAGTAAACAGAAGGGCAGGTATCCCCTGCGCTGTAAATGTCTGTTGGTCTGATAACCTGTAAAAAATATCATAAAACTGCTGGCTCCCATAATATGTGTAGTCTATACACAGCCCCAACTTAAAATAATCATTGGCAAAATTGAGCTGATCCTTCTGCCATCGCGTAAGTTTGTCTGCTCCAAGCACCAGAATATACTCATCAAAATCCCCGACAGGAGAAAGATTGCTCCCTATCTGGTCTATATTGACCATACAGTCAATCTTACCGGCAGGAATCCCTTTTCTGGCCAAAAATGCTTTGCTCCCCTGCATATTGTGGTTATTCCCATCAAATGCAACAAAAACAAAATTGTGTCTGAGATCATTTTTATCCCGATACCTTTTTGCAAAAGCTTCTGCCAGTTCCAAAAGTGCTGCAACCCCAGAAGCATTGTCATCAGCACCAGGATAATATTTGTCTCCAAAAGAGCCTATATGATCAAAGTGCGCACCAACAACAATATATCCGGCATCTTTTGTTTTGGCAGGTACATAACCTGCAACATTATACCCATCAAGATTTTGAGGTCCCTGTACCAGCGGTTTCCCCTGAGAATGTACATTTGATTTCCTGTTTGGAGCAGTTATATTGAATTGCTGCACAAAACCTGCTCCCTTAAAAGGGATCAGTCCATACGATTCAAACTCCTTTGCAATAAAATCTGCAATCTCCTTATTATGAGAGGTTCCAGCTGCCCTACCACCTCTTTCTGGTGCAGTAAGAAAATCAATATGGTCCCTCAAATCCCGTTCCCTCAACAGATATTTGTACGCAGTTGATGAGTGCACCTGCCCCCGCACCTGCACTGCAGATGCAAGAAGGAATATAAAAAATACTGATGTGACAAAAAATTTACGTACACTCATCGGGAAAAAAATTGTGAGTGCAAAAATAGGTTAAATTTCTTTACATCAAAATGGAGAAGTCTGTACACGTACAGTTACTGTATCGGTAACACTGTTTACTCCTGTAAAAATACCATAACCTCCATCAACATTACCCCTTACATCAACAAGTGTAGAAGAGGAGGTGGCACCACCCTGGCTCATAATGGCATATTCAGGCCTGATATGCAGAACTGATACCGCATATTCTCCATAGTAATTGAAGTTTACAGAAGAGAGGGTTGCACTTTCCCCTTGTGTATAATCCAATTTAAAACTTTGTGAAGGCAATTCCTCATCTTCATCCAATTCCCTTACAAGAGACAAACTCTCGGTTACCCCCTCTACAATATAATAATCACCATCTGCATTATCCCAAGAAATCTCTATACCCTCATTGGGAGCCTTTGTATCATCCGGGCGGGAAAACGACATAACACTTATACTGTGACTGGAAAAAGATACCCCCACTGGAGTTGACGGCACAACGGTTGTGGCTGTAACCGGCTCTCCATCATACTGGAAAGCAAGCTCATAGGAAACCTTTTACCACAGGGGGGCGTCCGAACTGGGGGGCTGGGGGAAAAATGCCCGGCAGCTGGAGGGGTATCTGTGGAGAGTGCTGGGAAGGTATTTCTGCTGAAACGACTGCTGGAATCTGCTGTGGTGGCAACGGCATCCTCTCAAACCTGTTCCTGAACTGAAAATTTCCCCTACCCTAAGAAAAGGAAACAGAAGGGCAACTCCAAAAAGAGCCAGATAGAGCAGATATTCATATTTGTAGTTATGTCTTTCCCGCTCCCCATGCCGGAGCGCACTTTATCATATTTCATTGCTCAAACAACAGTTTTTAAATCAGTTGCGTGTTGCAATACATATATTGTGCCAATCAGTGTTCACAATACCAACACACACTTTGCCTGAAACAAAATGCAGGAAAAACGTGTCTGGGAGAAGACACCGCCATAGGATGAGATGTCCGCCGGGCACTAAAACCCTACAAAACGTGCCCCGGAGGAAGAAAAAACCTCTACCGGGAACAAAATGCGAGAAAAACGTGTCTGGGAAGTAAAAAATAGTTACCTTTAAAACAAATATGAAAAAGAAAAAACACTCCAGATTTCTCAGATGGCTGCTGCTGTACATCCCTTTGTGGTTCATTGGGATTACTGTTTCGTGGGTGGTGCTGCTCCGTTATGTACCGGTGTATGTTACCCCTCTTATGGCAGTGCGCACCTGCCATAACTGGAACGATTCCACATTCCACACCTACAAAAGATGGATTCCAATGGAGAAAATCTCCCCCAATCTGGCTATGGCAGTAATGGCCAGCGAAGATACCAGATTCCTCACCCATAAAGGGTTTGACTGGGTAGAAATTGAAAATGCCGTAAATGCCCACCGCAAAGGGAAAAAACTCCGCGGAGCCAGCACCATAAGCCAGCAGACCGCAAAAAATGTATTCCTCTTCCCCGGACGCAGCTGGGTAAGGAAGGGGTTTGAAGCATATTTCACATTTCTGATTGAACTGATTTGGGGCAAAGAAAGGATTCTGGAAGTGTACCTTAATGTTGCAGAAATGGGACGTGGCATCTATGGAGCTGAGGCTGCAGCAGAGAGGCTCTTCAATACCCGTGCTTCAAAACTCTCTTCCCGACAATCCGCCCTCATTGCCGCCTGCCTACCCAATCCCCTGCAACGGAAAGCCAACAAACCCACCCCCTACCTCAACAAACGGGCGGGTGACATCCAACGGATGATGAAACTCATTCCCCGGCCGGAGTGGTTGGGAAATAATTAACAAAGCCCGCCTCCACAATTGGACGCGGGCTGATTTTATATAGTTTGGCCTGTTCTTTACCAGATATTGATGCGCTCTGCAGGATCCATCCACATTGCATCACCCTCTTTAATTCCAAATGCAGTGTACCAATCCTCTATGTTGCGCAATGCACCGTTTACACGCCATTTGCCCAATGAGTGGACATCGGTTTTGGTT
This sequence comes from Candidatus Egerieisoma sp., assembly GCA_045645465.1. Taxonomy (GTDB): domain Bacteria; phylum Bacteroidota; class Bacteroidia; order Bacteroidales; family UBA932; genus Egerieousia. Next base: position 166,332 of record JAZRIV010000045.1, on the reverse strand, counting down.
CTGCGAAGAATCTCCTGAGGGCGCACATTCTGAGCCCATAGGTTTGCATAACCAAGGAAGAAACGCTGGTTGTGGTTGAAACCGTCTATATCTGCAGGAGTCTCTTTACCTTTAAGGGTGTTCATATATGCCTGATGAGAGATAAGAAGACCTCCCTGGTCTGCAATGTTCTCCCCCAAAGTGTATGAACCGTCTGCGTGAACAGTATCAATTACAATAATTTTGTTGTACTGCTCTACAAGTACCTTGGCACGCTCAGTGAATTTTGCCTCATCCTCTGGTGTCCACCATGCGCTTATGTTTCCGTCTTTATCGTAGTTGCGGCCCTGGTCATCAAAGCCGTGAGTCATCTCGTGGCCAATAACTACTCCAATACCGCCGTAGTTTACAGCATCATCTGCATCAGGGTTAAAGAATGGCGGCTGAAGGATAGCTGCAGGAAAGCAAATTTCGTTGGTTGTAGGGTTGTAGTAGGCATTTACAGTCTGAGGGCTCATTCCCCACTCAGTTCTGTCTACAGGCTGTCCTTCATCCTCCATCATCTCGTTGTGGCGGAACTCGCTTGCACGGCACATATTTGCCCAGTATGAATCATTCTTAATCTCAAGGGCAGTGTAATCTTTCCATTTGTCGGGATAACCCACTTTAACAATAAAGGTTCCCAGTTTCTCGTGGGCTTTGGCTTTGGTCTCATCACTCATCCACTCAAGGGCATCAATTCTCTCACCCAATGCCACTCTAAGATTTGCAACCATCTCCACCATTTTCTCTTTTGAAGAGGCAGGGAAATATTTCTCTACATATTTCTGTCCCAAAGCCTCAGACAATGTGCGGTTTACAACCGAAAGTGAGCGTTTCCAAACTGGTTGCAACACCTCTCTGCCCTGAACAGTCTTGCCAAAGAAATCAAAGTTTGCATTCACAAAATCACTGCTCAAGTAGTTTGATGCAGAATTTAGGAGTTTGAATACAAGATACTCTTTCTGGGTATCCAAAGATACGTTCTTAAGCAGTTTTGTAAGGGCTGCAAAGAATGTCACCTGACTGGCATTTACCTCTGTAGAGTTCTTGATTCCAACCTCTTTCATATAAACATCCCAGTTTATGAAGTTGTATTTCTTTACAAAATCCTTCAAAGGCATCTTATTGTAGTTCTTGTGAACATCTCTTAGGGCGCCACGGTCTACAGAGATTTTTGCAATCTCAGTTTCAAGAGCCAAAACAGCATCTGTAGAGGCTGCAGCCTGAGCCTGAGGATAACCGGCCAACACAAACAGTTTGTTCATATACTCCTTGTAGGCAGTACGGATTTTTACAGAGTTCTCATCATCCAAAAGGTAATAATCACGGTCACCCATTGAAAGGCCACCCTGAGAGAACTGTAAAAGGTTCATTGAGCTGTTCTTCTCATCTGCACCAATATACATTCCAAAATATGATCTCACACCCTGTTTCTGCAAGGAGGCAATCATTGCTGCAAGCTCATTATTGTCTGCAACTGCTTTAATTGCAGCAATCTGCTCCTGCACAGGAGCAGCACCATCTGCATCAAGTTTGGCGGTGTCAAGGCCAAGTGCATACATAATCTGAATCTTCTCCCCTACACTGCCAGCCTCCTGAGCTGTAGCATTAAGCTCCTCAATAAGAGATTTCAATCTCTCCTGATTCTCTTTGTCCAACTGGTCAAAAATACCATAACGGGCATACTCCGGAGTTAGAGGATTGTTTGCCATCCAACCGCCACAGGCATACTGATAGAAATCCTCCCCGGCAGCCACTGTATTATCAAAATTTGCAAGGTCTATTGCAGGTTTACCGGCATCCTTGCTTTGCGAGCAGCCGGCACATATCATTACCGCCACACCCAATGTCATAAATAACTGTTTCATATAATTTAAAATTGTATCAAAAATTAAATGTTATTCTGTTAAATTATTGTCACTACTGTAAGTTTATTGTTGCTCAAATCCAGAATTTGTAAATTAGCCAAAATACGTCTGAGCAAGATATTCATCGTGGCACCCCCTCATAACACAGGTTGCCACCAGCATCTCCACCATTAGGGCCAAGCTCTATTTCCCAGTCGGCGGCAGCAATTACATCCGGGTTGTGCTCCACCACAATAATGGAATGTCCTCTCTCCACAAGTGCATTGAATGCAGCAAGCAATTTCTTTATATCGTGGAAATGCAATCCGGTGGTAGGCTCATCAAATATGAACAGGGTAGGACCGGCAACAGCCCCCTTACCACCACTCTCCTTGCTCAAGAACTGGGCAAGTTTCACCCTCTGGCTCTCACCACCGCTCAAGCTGCTGCTGCTCTGCCCAAGCTGAACATATCCAAGCCCCACATCATCCAGAATCTGCAACTTCTGGGCAATTCTTTTTGCAAGAGACTCCTTTTGTCCTCCAAAAAATGCAATAGCCTCCTCCACACTCATATCCAACACCTCATTTATACTCTTGCCCTGATACCTCACCTCCAGAATTGCCGGCTTGAACCTCTTTCCACCACACTCCTCACACACCATCTTAATATCTGCCATAAACTGCATTGGAATAGTAATGAATCCCTCACCCAAACACTGCGGACAACGTCCACCATCTATATTGAACGAAAAATGTGAATGTCCGAAACCGTTCACCTTAGCAAACTGCTGTTCAGAGAATAGCTTGCGGATATCATCATAAATCTTCAGATAGGTAACAGGATTTGAACGGGAGCTCTTTCCAATAGGGTTCTGGTCTACAAACTCCACCCCTGAAATCTTGTCCAAGTCACCCCTCAACTCCTTAAATGCCCCCGGCTTAAGCCCAAACTGCTGAAAATGGCGGGCCAATGCAGGGTAGAGCGTATCACCTATAAGGGTAGATTTTCCACTTCCGCTCACCCCTGTAACTGCAGTAATCACCCCAAGAGGGAACTTTACAGAAACATTCTTAAGATTGTGCTCCATTGCCCCACAAATCTCCACATAATGGTTCCATTTCCTCTTCTTTGAAGGATACTCCATCTTTTTTATTCCCGACAAATAATCAATTGTAAGGGAACCTGAACTCTCCCCTTTCTTTGTTCTTGCCAGAGCATCTTCAATCCCCTTTGCAACATCCCCCTGGAACACCACTTCCCCACCGTTCACACCGGCGTAAGGTCCTATATCTATAAGTTCATCGGCAGAGCGGATAATCTCCTCATCGTGCTCTACAATAAGAACGGTATTACCCAAATCCCTCAAATCCTTTATAACCTTTATCAGCCTGCTTGTATCTCTCTGGTGCAATCCTATACTTGGCTCATCCAAAATATACAAAGAACCCACAAGGCTGCTCCCCAAAGAGCTGACCAAATTGATTCTCTGACTCTCTCCGCCACTCAAAGTATTGGCGTGACGGCTTAAGGTAAGATATCCGAGCCCTACATTCTCTATATAATCCAATCTGCTGCAAATCTCCTTAATTGCCCTCTGAGCCACAGCAGCATCATATCTGTCAAGTTCCAATTCCTTAAAGAAGAGGTTCAATGAGGTAATGCTCATATCCATAAGCTCCGCTATGGTCTTGCCCCCTATTTTCACATAATTTGTCTCCTTGCGCAAACGGCTCCCCTCACACTCGCGGCAAACGGTTTTGCCTGAATAGCGGGCCAGCAGATACTTGTACTGTATCTTGTAGCGCATAGTTTCCACCATCTCAAAGAATGGTGTGATACCGGTAAAAAGAGAGTTCCCGTTCCAAAGGAGCTTTTTCTGCTCTTTGGTAAGTTCTGCATATGGTTTGTGGATAGGGAAATCAAATTTATGGGCATTCATAACCAGTTCCTTCTGAAACTTGCCCATTACCTCACCTCTCCAACAGGCAATAGCCCCTTCATAGACAGAAAGGGATGCATTTGGCACCACAAGAGACTCATCTATCCCTATCATACTGCCGTAACCGCCACAAACCGGACACGCACCTATAGGATTATTATAGCTGAACATAAGTTCAGTAGGCTTCTCAAAACGGATTCCATCTGCCTCAAACACATTGGAGAACTCCTGCACAACAACCTCTCCATCTCTGCCTCTCTGCTGAGCCACCACAAGATGCCCGTTCCCCTCATTGAACGCTGTCTGCACAGAATCCATCAGGCGGGTAACATCCTCTTCCAGAAGGTGCTTTTCTCCATCTGCTCCAGGTGTCACCAGGTAACGGTCAACCATTATATAAAGTTGCTCTGAAGCAAATCCCTCCACATCCTGCAATACCGCATCAACCCTCACCATCCCCCTGCTTTCACAAAACAGACGGGCATAACCGGCATCCTTCACACTTAAAAGTTTCTCCACCTTATTCTCATTTTCCAACCAGTCTATCCGGGAAAGAATATATGCAGTAATACTGTCGGGACCAGGATTATTTATATTCCCGATGAACTCCACCACATCATTTGCCGTATGGCACTTTACCTCCTCTCCGGTAACTGGTGAATAGGTGCGACCTATTTTGGCATAAAGGAGTCTCAAGTAATCATATATCTCTGTGGTAGTTCCCACTGTTGAGCGGGGATTGCGGGTATTTACCTTCTGCTCAATGGCAATTGCAGGGGGGATTCCCTCAATCTTGTCTACAGCGGGCTTCTGCATACGCCCCAAAAACTGGCGTGCAAAAGAAGAGAGGCTCTCTGCAAAACGGCGCTGACCCTCTGCAAAAAGGGTGTCAAAAGCCAATGAAGATTTTCCGCTTCCGCTCAGGCCGCTCATAACCACAAGCTTGCCACGCGGAATCTTCAGGTCTATCCCTTTAAGATTGTTTGCCCTTGCCCCTTTAATGTATATATATTCCTGTTTCTCCATAAACTATTTCTCGCTGGTTCTGAGTACAGTCTTAACCTCCCTTATTTTTCTGAGTGCAGATGTAACTCTATCCAAATGAGCATTGTTGCCAACCGAGATTCCAATCTCCGCCACAAACTCCACCAGATTGCCCGGCTTGGTGCGCTCATAGATATTGAACGACCTCATAGATGCCTCATGCTTGGTTATGCACTCTATAAGCTGCGCTCCAATTGAGGCTTCTCCATCTCCAATAATCTTCAATCCGGTCTGGAACTGCGTTGTATTTGAAACCTGTTTCCATCTCACTTTCTGCACTCTGTACGGATACTGGTCCAACAGTCTTGCAGCATTTGGGCAAGACATTCTGTGTATTTTCACCCCACCTGTAGCCGACACAAAACCAAATACATCATCTCCAAAAATCGGATTGCAGCATTTGGCCATTTTAAAGCTTATATTGTTCAATTTGTCGCTGATTACCAGGTAATCTGTATCTGATGATCTGCTGTGTTTGTGTTTATGCTCCTGACGGTGATCCTGCCTGCTGCTATCGGGATGAGTCTCCTCTTCCTCCCCTTTTGTAAGAAAATCTTTCAAATCCAACAGGTCTATCTTTCCATCATAAATTGCAAGGAACACCTCTGCAGAGGCTTTCATCTTGTAGTGCTTTGCAATGTCTGCCAGCACATCATCATTCAGTTCAAGCTTCCAGTTCTTCATCCTGCGCTCCAGCAGCTCACGCCCAAGATTCATCAGCTTGTTCTCTTCTTCCTTAAGTTTTGCCTTAATACGGTTACGGGCCTTGGATGATACAACTATCTTCAGCCAGTCTGCAGATGGTTTCTGATTCTTGTTGCTCATAATCTCCACCACATCACCGGTATGCAGCTCATCCTTTATGGAGGCAATTTTTCCGTTTACCCTTGCTCCGCTGCATTTGACACCCAAATTGCTGTGTATGTTAAATGCAAAATCCAACACACTTGCCCCACGAGGCAACTGTTTCAAGTCTCCTGTTGGGGTAAACACAAATATCTCATCCAGCTCTCTCTGAACCGCATTGGTATATGGGTTTTCCTCTGTGCTCTCCAACATGCTCTTGACACTCTTCAACCAGTCATCCAATCCCTGAACACTTTTTATTCCCTTGTAGCTCCAGTGTGATGCGTGGCCATTCTCCGCCATATCATCCATACGGGCTGTACGTATCTGCACCTCAATATGTGCCCCCTCCTTGTTCTGCACTGTGGTGTGCAAAGACTCATACCCGTTAGGTTTTGGATTTGTAATCCAATCCCTCAAACGCTTCACATCCGGTTTGTACTCCTGGGTTACCCTTGAGTAAACCTCCCAGCAGTAATCATGCTCCTTCTCCAGCGGCACATCCAAAATAAAGCGCATTGCAAAAACATCATAAACACCCTCAAACGGCACATTCTGCTTCTGCATTTTTTTCCAGATTGAATAGGCAGTTTTTGTACGCACCTTAAGTTTGTAATTGATACCACTCTCTTTCAAAGATTTCTCAAGCGGCTTCACAAACTCCTGAGCCAGTTTTTCCCTGTCACCCTCTGTTGCCTTAAGTTTGTTGGTTATGGCACGGTAATTCTCCGGATCTGAATGTTTGAAATACAAATCCTCCAGCTCACTTTTAAGGTTATACAAACCCAACTGGTGAGCCAGCGGAATATACAACATTATTGTCTCAGTAACCTTGCGCATAATGCTGCTCTTTGGGAAGAGCTCAAGGTTACGCATAATCTCCAGTCTGTCTGCAAGTTTGATTAAAGTGACACGCGGATCCTTGGAATAGGAGACAATCAGTTTCCTGTAATTCTCCGCCTGCAGTTTGGTATCTTTTGGGGTTATTCCCGATATCTTGTTCAACCCCTCAACCATTGTAATAACCTCCTGAGGGTACTCTTTGGCCACCTGCTGCAACAGGGCTTCTTTTCCCCTTGTAGCCTCGTGCAGAAATACTGCTGCCACTGCCTCAGGCATAAGCCCCATCTCCTCTGCCACAATTTTGGCAACACCAGTGGGGTGCTCTATAAACGGATGTCCGTTTCCCCTCTGTTGCCCTTCCAACTCTTTTTGGGCCAATCTGTAGGCCCTCTCTACCAATTCTTTCTGCTCATCCATACCCTTTCTATTTTTTTGCAATCAATTCTCCCAAATATTTCATTTCATCTCTGAATTTTGCTGCCCTTATAAAATCAAGTTCTGCAGCAGCTTTCTCCATCTCCCTCCTGGCACTTGCCATTGCCTTCTGCAACTGTTCTTTGTCCATATTCTTGATTACCGGATCCTGCAGCACATTCACTGTCTGCTCTTCTCTTGCATATTCTGCGCCACCCACAGCCCTGTCAAGTACATTACGCTCTTTCTTGAGCACCTGAGTAGGGACAATATTGTTTGCCCTGTTGTACTCCATCTGCTTTTCACGCCTGCGGTTGGTTTCATCAATGGTACGCCTCATACTCCTGGTTATGGTATCGGCATACATTATCACCAGTCCGTTTATGTTCCTTGCAGCACGTCCGGCAGTTTGGGTAAGGGCCGTTTCACTTCTCAGGAACCCCTCCTTGTCTGCATCCAGAATTGCCACCAACGAAACCTGAGGCAAATCCAACCCCTCACGCAACAGGTTCACACCAATGAGAACATCAAAACGCCCAGCCTGAAAATCCTCTATAATCTCTATCCTCTCCATTGTATCCACATCTGAATGGATATAACGGCACCTCACATACATCTTCTGCAAATATTTGTCCAACTCCTCTGCCATCCTCTTGGTAAGAGTTGTAACCAGCACCCTCTCATCTTTCTCCACCCTAATCTGAATCTCCTCCAGCAAATCATCTATCTGGTCTTCTGTAGGGCGTACCTCAATAGGGGGTTCCAACAAACCGGTAGGCCTTACAACCTGTTCTACAATCAGTCCCTCAGATTTATCCAACTCATATGGCGCTGGTGTGGCACTTACAAAAACAGTCTGTTTGCTCAACGATTCAAACTCATCAAACTTCAACGGACGGTTGTCTGCCGCCGCAGGGAGCCGGAATCCGTACTCAATGAGTGTCTCCTTGCGGGAACGGTCTCCACCATACATCGCCCTAATCTGTGGAATTGTAACGTGACTCTCGTCTATGAAGGTTACAAAATCATCGGGAAAATAATCCAAAAGGCAGAATGGTCTTGTTCCGGCAGCCCTACCGTCAAAGTAACGGGAGTAGTTCTCAATACCAGAACAATAACCTATCTCCTTAATCATCTCCAAATCATACTCCACCCTCTGCTTCAACCTTTTTGCCTCTACGTGCTTCTCTATGCTGTGCAGGAACTCACATTGTTTGAAAAGATCCTCCTGAATGTTCCATACCGCACTCTTTATCCTCTCTTTTGTGGTACTGAAGATGTTTGCAGGGAATATTGCAATTTCATCTACAAACTCAATTGTACCGCCACTTACAGGATCAAACATCTCTATCTCCTCAATCTCATCTCCAAAGAAAATCACCCTGCACCCTTTGTCACCGTATGCCAGGTAAATGTCTACACTATCTCCCTTTACCCTGAATGTTCCCCTCTTGAACTCCACATCATTGCGGGAATAGAGGCTGTCTACCAGCTTATAGAGGAACTGCGTACGGCTGAACACCTGCCCCACCTTAATTTTAACCGTGTTGGAATGGAAATCAGCAGGGTTTCCAATACCATAAAGGCAAGATACACTGCTCACCACAATTACATCTTTTCTTCCACTCAGCAGTGCGCTGGAACAGCTGAGGCGCAACTTCTCTATCTCATCATTGATGCTCAGGTCCTTCTCTATGTAGGTATCGGTTACCGGCATATATGCCTCCGGCTGATAGTAATCGTAGTAAGAGACAAAATATTCCACAGCATTGTTTGGAAAGAAAGATTTGAACTCCCCATACAGCTGTGCCGCCAAAGTCTTGTTATGACTGAGGATTAGGGCCGGCCTCTGCAGCTTCTCTATCACATTGGCCATAGTAAAGGTTTTGCCGGAGCCTGTCACGCCCAAAAGTGTAACGGCATCCACCCCCTCCCTTATGGCCTGGGTAATCTCCCTTATTGCCTGCGGCTGGTCGCCAGTAGGTTTGTATGGTGATTCAATCTTAAAATCCATCTGTCGGGAATAAATTTATTTCTTTGCCTGCCCTTCTGCTATTCTGCAAGCTTTTATGTAATCATTCAAACCCTTTGCCACATTCTCCATCATTGCCTTGCGGAATGCAGGGTCTGCCAATTTTTCCTCTTCCCACAAGCTTGAGATGAACAATGTCTCCACAAGTACGCAAGGGAAATCTGTAATGGCGCTCAATGAAAAGTTGAAGTTTCCTACCATTCCAAAGTTCTTAACCCCCTCCATATGCAAAAGGTATCCAAGGATATCCTCTGCAAGCGGTTTGTATGGGTTGTATCTGTAGTATGTGCTTGTTCCAAGTGTAGAGAGCGGACTTCCGCCGGCGTTGCAGTGGATTGAGATAACTATGTCTGCCTTTTTCTCAATCATCTTGTCTTGTCTCTCCCTGATGCTCATCCCCTCATCACCCTCTCTGGTAAGGACAACCTTTGCACCCTGATTCTCCAGAATTGCTTTCAGCTGGTATGCCATATCAAGGTTCATATCCTTCTCTTTAAGGCCGCTCAAACCAATTGCGCCGTTGCTCTCGGGGCCACCGTGGCCGGCATCAATTCCAATTGTAAGGTTTTTCAGGTACAACTGCTGCGGTACGTGTTTGATGTCCAATACAAGATTGTTTCCCTGATAGTCCATAGAGAAACCCCACGATGATTTGGTTTTGAGGTAGATTGTGTATCTGGTAACATCTGAATCAATGCTCTCCACATCAATGTTGTCCACACTCTTAAGGCCGCTCTTGTGGGTAAGCCAGTTTGAGTTGCACTGTACTCCGTATACATCCAATACAATTTTATGAGGATCTGTGTACTCTTTTACAATGTAAGGTTTCTTGCCTCCTACAGCTATGCTCACCCTGTCACAGTTGCCGTTTACATACACAGATGCACTTCCGGTAAGGGTTGCATTGCTCTGCATGAAATCGCTATGGGGAAGATATTTGCCTTTTACTTCTACCTGACTCTTAGGAATATAGGCATATCTGTTCTGCGAAAGTCTTACCCTGTACAGATTCTCATTCTCTGCATCTGCATACATCTCAACACCCTCTGGCAGGTAGTTGATTTTGGCACCACCAAGACGGTCTGTGCCAGCTCCGTAGTTCAAGTATGCATACTTTTTGGTCTCCACCTTCAGGCTTGTAGGGTAGAATTTTGCCTTCTCCACCTCTGCTGCCTTTCTTGCCTGTGCCGCCTCCAGCTCCTGCTGGGTTACAGGTTTTGGAGTTGTGCTGTAAAACACATTAAATGTTTCACTCCCCTGCCCCTGCTGCTCAATCTTAATCTCATTGTTACCAGGCTGAAGTACCAGCTCTATACCCCAAGTACCGGTTTTGTATGCCTTCACCTGCTGCCCGTTCACTGTAAACACCTCTCCCGGCTGCGCCATACCAATAACCTGATGCTTTGCCTTATACACAGTATCTGCAACACCGCGTTTGACAACAATATCACCAACCTGCACAGCACCCGCTGTTACCGGTGAACTTACCATTGCAGCCACAGCCATTGCCGCAACCGCAAAACCACATAAGACTTTTCTCATAATATATTAATTTACAACTACTTTATACTCAATCTATCCAGGCTGGCCTGCAGCTCTTTAAAACCGGGTAAATTTACAAAAAATTTGCCGTATAACCTTACTGTTCCAGAAATATCACACATCTCTCCTCTTCCCGACAAATTCCGCACACCCCAGGGCACCTTTTCCTGCTCAGGCACCGGGATTTTCCCGTTCTGCGCACATTCCCGGCTCCCGGTACCCACTTTCTGGTCATAATCTTTGTTGGACTTGAGAAGAGAAATGGTTAATTTTGTTGGAAACAACAAACAAACACAAGGGATATGAACAACAAATACGGAATGATTGGCCTTATATTCATTGGAATATGTATGATTGTGGCTGTAAACAGATACAAATCTTATGACCGTTCGGTATCGGTAAAAGGATTATGCGAGAAAGAGGTGATGGCAGACAAGGTAATCTGGCCGTTAGTTTATAAAATTGTCGGGAATAATATGGAGGAAATCTACAATGAAATTACCCACAAAAATAAGGTGATAGTGGATTTTTTGCAGAGTGAGGGGATTCCTGCAAATGAAATTTCTGTTGCCTCCCCAAATGTGGTTGACCTTAAGGCAGACAGGTACTCCTCACAGGAGAAAAACTACAGATATAATGTAACTTGTGTAATAACAGTTGCTTCACAGGAGGTGGAGAAGGTTCTTGAACTTACATCCCAGCAGGGCAAACTCATTGCCAAGGGGGTTACCCTTGTAAGCGGTGAGTACCAGTACAATACAATTTATGAATTTACAGCCCTGAATGAAATAAAACCCCAAATGATTGAGGAGGCAACTGCAAATGCCCGCCAGGTTGCACAGAAATTTGCGGAAGACTCAAAAAGCCGCCTTGGCAAAATCAAGCGTGCCTCACAAGGGCAATTCTCTGTAACCAACCGCGACAGCAATACCCCTTACATTAAAAATGTGCGTGTAGTTACCAGTGTGGAGTATTACCTGAGATAGTTGCAGCGTACATTTCCATATTTTTGGGGTGTCACATAATAAAACAGTCAGATCTGAAAGAATTTAAATGCAATGAATATCACAGAACAAGAAGGTTGTGCTGTTGGGGGTATAATTGGAGGGTTGATTGGAACCCGTATAAACAAAAAGGTGATACGTACTGCAGATTCTCTGCTGGAACAGATTAAGGATTATAAGGAGATACAGTAAAGGGTGACTATTGTCACCCTTATCTTTATTCTGCCTCACTCTCCTTCAAGCGTTCTGCGTTCTCTGCAATCTGAAGCTGGTCAATAACCTCCTGGATTGCACCATCCATAAACACCGGCAAGTTGTACATTGTCCAGTTTATACGGTGGTCGGTAACACGGCTCTGAGGATAGTTGTATGTACGGATCTTAGCCGAACGGTCTCCGGTAGAAACCATAGTTTTTCTCTTTGCAGAAATCTCGTTCAGATATTTCTCATACTCCAAGTTGTAAAGACGGGTTCTCAACTCCGCCAAAGCTTTGTCATAGTTCTTCAACTGGCTCTTCTCATCCTGACACTGTACAACCAAACCTGAAGGGATGTGTGTAAGTCGGATAGCAGAGTAGGTTGTATTTACAGACTGTCCGCCCGGACCTGAAGAACAGAAGGTATCTTTTCTGATATCTTTCTCATTAAGCTCAATATCAAACTCATCTGCCTCTGGCAAAACAGCCACAGATGCAGCCGAGGTGTGAACCCTGCCCTGAGTCTCTGTCTGAGGAACGCGCTGAACACGGTGAACACCAGACTCATATTTAAGTACTCCGTAAACGCCATCGCCGCTAACTTTCATAATCACCTCTTTAAAGCCGCCGCTGGTACCCTCACTCTGGCTGGTAACCTCCATCTTCCAACCTCTGCGCTCTATATATTTAACATACATTCTGAACAGGTCACCTGCAAAAATTGAAGCCTCATCACCACCGGCACCGCCACGGATCTCAATGATTGCATTTTTGGCATCCTGAGGGTCTGCAGGGATAAGCAACAATTTAATCTCCTCCTCCATCTGAGGAAGAACCTCCTCCAACATAGCAGCCTCTTCTTTGGCCATCTCACGCAACTCTTCATCCTTTTCATTCTGAAGAATCTCTTTGGCAGCCTCATAATCCTCTACCATCTTCTTGAATTTGGTTCCCGCCTTAACAATAGGGTCAAGCTCCTTATACTCTTTGTTGAGCTGTACGAATCTCTTCATATCACTCATTACCTCAGGGTCAGCCAACTGCTCCTGCAGGGTGTTGAACTTATCGTACAATCCCTCAATTTTTGCCAATAAACTGTTCTCGCTCATATATTTTTCTCTTGTTTTTCAAATCAACTCGCAAAAGTACTAATATTTTTCAAGAGATAACTAATTTTTCTGCATCTGATAAGCAAGACCTCCCTCTGCCGTCTCCTTATAAAGGCTTGGCAAATCTTTACCGGTACGTTTCATAACCTCAATCACATTATCAAAACAAACCCTGTGGTTACCATCTGTCATTAGAGAATACACATTGGCATCTACAGCCCGGGTAGCGGCAAAAGCATTCCTCTCTATACAAGGAATTTGCACAAGACCACAAACCGGGTCACAAGTCAGCCCCAAAAAATGCTCCATACCCATAGCGGCAGCATACTCAACCTGCATAGGTGTACCCCCAAACAATTGCGTAGATGCCCCTGCTGCCATACAACAGGCAGATCCTATCTCACCTTGGCAGCCCACCTCTGCACCAGAAATGGACGCATTTGTCTTAATTATTGTCCCGATGAGTCCGGCAGTTGCAAGGGCCCTCAAAATCCTCTTCTGTGAAAACCCGTAAAACTTCTGGTTCAGATAAAACACTGCAGGCACCACCCCGCAAGAGCCGCAAGTTGGCGCAGTTACAATTGTACCGCCGGCAGCATTCTCTTCAGCCACAGCCAATGCAAAGGCAAAGGTCATTGCCCTGCGCTGCATTGACCCCTGATGTCCCTGGGCCTTAAGATAAAATGAAGAGGCCTTTCTGGCCAGATGCAATCCTCCCGGAAGTACCCCTTCCTCGTCAAGCCCCTTCTCAACTGCAGCCTTCATAACATCCCACACTTGAGCCAGATAATCATAAATGTCACTCTCTTCGTGCTCCTGCACATACTCCCAAAATGTGGTACCGTTATCCTTGCACCAGTTTAGGATATCACTCATCTTGGAATGGGTATAAATACTCTCCTTTTGTGGGCGGGCACCTGTATCACTTATATCCCCTCCACCAATGCTGAATGTGGTCCAACGGTCCAGGAGTGTACCATCGGGAGCAAAAGCCTCAAACAACATTCCGTTGGGGTGCTGTGGCAGGATAATGTTCCCCCTCCAGTGAATTTTAACATTCTCTTTCCCAAACACTTCTTCCACTGCCACATCCGTAAGGTGTCCCTTACCTGTAGATGCCAGACTTCCATACAAAGTAACCTCATAATGCGCCGCATTAAGATTACTCTCCTTAAACATCATTGCCGCCTTCCTTGGCCCCATTGTATGACTGCTGGAAGGCCCTTTTCCTATCTTGAATATTTCCTTAATACTTTCCATAGCTTTCTCTCTGAAAATAACACTGGTCCCATAAAATTGATGAACAATTTTAAAACTAATTTGTTTATTATGCAAAAGACTTAAGGATAACTGTGCCCGTATGAAAGTTTATACAGAACATACTTCTTCAAAAAAAGCGATACTCTTCTTTACTGGTTGGGGAATGGATGAAAATCCTTTCAAGCATCTTGAGCATAAAGGGTATGATCTCATAATGTTTTATGACTACTCCACCCTCACATTCAAAAATTGCCCGCAAGATGAAATATGTGCCCCACAATGCAGCCAGGAGTGCATAATGCAGCAGATTTTCAACTACTACAGAGAGATTTACATCATAGGTTGGGGCTTGGGGGTTTGGTGTGCAAGTGCCGCATTTGACAAATACCTGGTACGTCTGGGCCACTTCGGACAATTCAGGGAACTCAAATTCTGGGCAAGAATAAAAAGAGCCATAGCCATAAACGGCACCCTTATCCCAATCAGCAAAACCTGGGGAATTACCCCACACAGCTACAAGAAAACACTGGATGCTCTTCCCGACAGTAACATAATGGAGAACTTTCTCCACCATATGTGCCAGGGAAAAAAAGAATATGAATTCTACATATCCCACTCACCACAAAGGGAAGCAACGGAGGCCAAAGAGGAACTGGACACAATTGAAAAGGAACTCTTCCTGAGCAACTCCCTCACCTGGGACACAGCCATAATAAGTGAAGATGACATTATATTCAAAACTCACAGGCAGAAAGCCTTCTGGGAGAATTATAGCAACATATCAGACGGATATATACCCGGCACCAGACGGAAATTCAACCTTAAGATGGTGAATATTCCCGGAAGCCACTATATGTTCAACCGCTACCACTCCTGGGAGGAGATACTCAACTTGTAAAAAAAGGAGCCCTAAAGCTCCTTTATCCAACAACGTCTGCGCATATACGGCTCAGAATCATAACTCTCCCACACCTTTATGGCCGCAATATTTGTATCAATCTGCGGATTGGTTATACAATACTTGAGGTTATGATTTTTAAAACTGGTTGCCAAATTGTTATGATAAATTGCAGAGAGTCCTTTCTGTGCCCAGTCGGGGCTTGACCCCACAAGCATAAGATCTATGGTATGATACTTTTTGTATGCCTTAAGGATATGGTACCACCCGAACGGGAACAAACTTCCCTTAGCTTTCTTCAATGCCTCAGACAATGACGGAAAGCACAATCCGAATGCTGCCACCTCGTTCTTCTCATCCATCACTATACAGGTAAGTTCCTGTTTCAACAAAGAGAAATATGCATTTCCTGTCTTCTCAATCTCCTTGGGAGTAAGAGGAATAAAGTTATGCACCGCCTGGAAACACTCATTATATATGGCAAAGAACTTCTGTATGAGTTCCTTTTTAAAATCTCCCTTAACATCTTTAAGGTCAAGCATTTTAAGGTTATATCTTTTCAGCAGCATTTCAGATATCCTCTGCAGCTTCTCCGGAGCCCCCTGAGAGCCGTTCAACCTCAACTGCACCCAATCTGTCTCCTTAACAAATCCCAATTTCTCCATAAACTCCACATAATATGGATAATTGTACAGGCAGTTGGATGGTGGGGTATTCTCAAACCCCTCAACAAGCATACCCTGCTTACCCAAAGTATTGTAGAAGAGAGGACCATGAACCTCTGTCATCCCCTGCTCCTTACCCCAGGCCATAGCGGTATCAAGCAAAGCCTTTGCAATCTCTATATCCTCCTCAAAATCAAACCACCCGAAACGGATTCTTTTAAGATTATAGAACTCATTGTAACGGGGGTTTATTATCCCCTGAATACGCCCTACAACTTTGTCTCCCTTATAAGCAAGCCACATCTTGCGTTTGCAATAATCCAAAGCCGGATCATTGGTGAGGGTACTCTTCTGATCTGCATCCAATGAGGGAACATACTGCTCACACCCCTTATATAACTTGTTCTGAAACTGATAGAAAGCCTTGAACTCTTTCTTGCTGCTTACCTCTTTTACTAATATCTGCATAACCTCTAATTATCTTTCCAATGCACAAATGTAGCATATTATCCTATTAAATGTTCAATGGCAGCCTGGGCACATACACATCCGAACACTGCAGGAAGATATGAAATTGTCCCCACCTGGCTCTTCTTGTTCCTCTCCTCCATTGGGACAATTGCATCTCTGTCGGGAAGCTCCTCTGAAAAAACCACCTTAAAACCTTTGGAAATCCCTTCTTTCCTCAATTTTTTGCGGAGAATATACGCCAGAGGGCAATTGTATGATTTGCTTATATCTGCAATCCTTATTTTAGTGGCATCCAACTTTGCGCCGGCACCCATTGCCGACACGTGAGGAATCTTATGCTCCACACAATATTTTATAAGGGATATCTTTGGGGCAAGGGTATCAATTGCATCCACAACATAATCCAGCTCCCCTGCCTGTGTAAAAATTGCCTCCAGATTCTCCTCCTCCACATACTCCGGCACAACCGTAAGGTTCACCTTTGGATTAATGTCCTTCAAGCGCTCCGCCAAAACATCTGTCTTAAGTTTGCCAATGGTACTGTTAAGGGCAATCAGCTGCCTGTTGAGATTTGTCTGGCCAACTGTATCAGAATCAATGAGAATCATATTCCCGATACCAGCCCTGCACAACATCTCTGCAGCATATGCACCAACACCGCCCAAACCCACAACCATCACCTTTTTGGCTGCAAGGGAATCAAGCATCTGCTCCCCCAAAAGGATTGAAGTCCTCTCCTGCCACCTCTCCATTACTCTCTCTCCAATCTTTTAGCCTCGTCCCAGATTGCATCCATCTCCTCCAGGGTCATCTCCCTAAGGTTCCTCCCCTCCCTAATGGTATGCTCCTCAAGGTAAGTGAATCTGCTGCGGAACTTTTTGCAAGTAGCCTCCAATGCACTGTCGGGATTAAGGTCATACAACCTTGCAGCATTTATGATTGAGAACATAAGATCTCCCAACTCCTTCTCTGCCAATTCCTTGTATTTCTCCTCCCCCATCTGCTCCTTTCCTCCCGACAATTTTTTCAGCTCTACCTCCAACTCACCAACTTCCTCTTTAACCTTATCCCAAACCTCCTCCTTGTTGTTCCAGTCAAACCCAACAGCACGGGCCTTATCCTGCATCCTATATGCCTTAATTACAGCAGGAAGACTCTCCGGAACACCGCTAAGGATCCTCTTGTTGCCATCTTTCTCCTTGGTTTTCAGCTGCTCCCAGTTCTGAAGCACCTGCTGGGCATCCTTCACCTTCTCAGTAGAGAACACGTGCGGATGGCGGTAAATAAGCTTGTCACACATCTTGTTCATCACATCCACCACATCAAAAGCACCCTTCTCCTTTGCTATGATTGAATAGAACACAATATGCATCATAATATCTCCCAGCTCCTTGCACACATTCGGCAAATCATTGCTGAGGATTGCATCACTCAACTCATAAGTCTCCTCAATAGTAAGAGGCCTTATACTCTCTATTGTCTGCTTTGCATCCCAAGGACATTTGGCCCTAAGCTCATCCATCACATCCAGCACCCTCGCAAATGCCTCAAGTTCTTTTGTACGGTCTGTTTTCATTGTCTAAAATTTTAAATCACCACATTCCAGTACCTGCAGCTGTAACTGTACTTTTATGTACAAGTGCAACTGAACCGCCACAGGCATTATGGTACAAATATACTTAAAAAAGTAGAAGTGGGTAAGTTACCACATACTATTAGCCAAAAAGTTTTTATCTTTGTATGATTTTAAAGACAATCAATTAACATAACATAAAACTAACTTAAAATGCACGCAAACATTAAATTTATCAGCGCTGATGAGGCTGTAAAATATGTTCAGTCTGGTGACCATATCCATTTCAGCAGCGTAGCAAGTGCTCCAAAAGTACTTATTGATGCTCTTTGCCGCAGAGGTGACAACGGCGAGCTTAAAGATGTAAGAATCCACCACCTTCACACCGAGGGAGAGGCTCCTTACACAGATGCAAAATATGAGGGTATCTTCTTCCACCAGGCATTCTTTGTAGGTGGCAATGTAAGAAAGAGCGTTCAGGCTGGTTATTCAGATTATATTCCAATTTTCTTGAGCGAGACCCAGAAACTTTACCGTAGCGGTGCACTTCCTTGCGATGTTGCAATGATTCAGGTTTCTACTCCAGACAAACACGGTTATGTTTCACTTGGTACTTCAGTTGATGCAACCCTTGCAGCAATTGAGTGTGCAAGAGTGGTAATTGCAGTTGTAAACAAGAACGTTCCACGTTCATTTGGTGATGCAATGATTCCGCTAAGCATGATCGACCACTTTGTAGAGCACGATTCAATTCTTGAGCCTGCACACTTCTCTGCTCCATCAGAGATTGAGACTGCAATTGGTATCCACTGTGCCAACCTTATTGAGGACGGTGCAACCCTTCAGATGGGTATTGGTGCTATTCCTAACGCAGTTCTTGCACAGCTTGGCAACCACAAGAACCTTGGTATCCACACAGAGATGTTCGCAGACGGTGTTCTTCCTCTTGTAGAGAAAGGTATCATTAACGGTGCAAACAAAGCTATTGACAAAGGCAAGATGGTTTCTACATTCCTTATGGGTTCTCAGACTTGCTACGATTTCATAGACGACAACCCTATGGTTGCAATGATGAATGTAGGATATACCAACAACCCGTTTGTAATTGCCAAAAACCCTAAAGTAACCGCTATCAACTCTGCTCTTCAGGTAGATTTGACAGGTCAGGTTTGTGCAGACTCACTTGGTACAAAACACTACTCAGGTGTAGGCGGACAGATTGACTTCATCTACGGAGCTTCCATGTCTGAGGGCGGTAAAGCCATTATTGCTATGCCTGCCGTAACAAACAAAGGTGTAAGCAAGATTGCTCCTATCCTTACTCCAGGCGCAGGTGTTGTAACTACAAGACAGCACATCCACTGGTTTGTAACAGAGTACGGTGCAGTTAACCTATACGGAAAATCACTTCAGGAGAGAGCAAAACTTATGATCAGCATTGCTCATCCGGATGCACGTGAGGAGTTGGACAAAGCTGCATTTGAGAGATTTGGTTCTCACTTCCACTTTGTTGCAAAATAATTGATACACAATACAAAAATTAAGGGAGGCAAAAGCCTCCCTTTTTTCGCATATCTCTTTCCAGCCTCAGCTGGATAACTCAACCTTCTTTACTCTTTCTCCCTTACATCAAGCCAGAAAATCAGCGGCTGATATGGACCAATCTTGTCTGATCCGGTTGAACTGTAACCATATTCAGAGTAGAACATTGTAAACGCAACATCACCAAAACTCATCTCCTTAAGGGCCATACAGAATCCCTCAACCAATGAGTTGTCTTCTTTCATCTGTGACAGATCCTCATTATAAAGGACCTCAAGTGGAGTATATTCTCTTGAAGAGTCATATATACCATATTTCTTGGCAGTATCGGCAATATTGGTATCAAACACCCATCCGTCAAGCAGTCTTCCAACATAATATACATCTACAGACTCATTCTTAAGGGTATCACCACCAGCATCAACAAGTTTTTTAAAATAGAAATTGGCCTTTAAAGTATCCAACCCCGGATAGTGGGTATTTGCATATGCCTTCATTGTATCCTGCTGCCAGGTAAGCATATTTTCCACCACCTCTTTAAGTTCCATTTCATAAATAGTACTCATTGTGAGGTTAAGCATATTCTCGCTACTGGTATATGTCAGCCAAGGAGGAAGAATGAACGAAATTTTGCCCCCTTCTCTCATATTATGTACAGCCTCCTCTACACCTGCATAGATTGTCTCATAACCAAGTTCATAGTATTTTGGGCCATAATAATTTGATTTGGAGTAGGTTCCAAGAATTTTTGCCAGTTCTTCCTGGTTTGTTTCCAGATAAACGCTATCAGTTGTCCTTATTGAGTACTTGAAGAAACCTGCCTCATATTTGTTTAAGGTATCACCGGTACCCTCTTCACTACTGATGATTACAAGTCCACTGTCCCATCTCTGTGCATCCGGATAATTCACGTCTACAAATGCATCAAGAATTCTCTGTTGTACAGATCTTTCACTCTCATCCTTCTCAACTGCGCAAGAGAACAAGACCAAGGCCGCAACGGCCACATAAACGATTTTATTCAGTTCTTTTATCATAAGGCTGCAAATATACTAATTTTTAACTATGCCCTCAACCCACACCTCAAAAATAAGAGGTGACATCTTTGGTACATTATATACCATTTCATTGTTATAACCATATTTGGCTGAGAACACAATATCACACTTTTCACCGGCTTTAGCACCAACAAGGCCATTGGCAAGTCCAACCAATATATCACCTGAAGACAACTTCTTCTGTTCTACACCTCCACTCAATTCAAACTTGTTTTTTACCGCAACAGTTGTATCATTTGTTGCAAAAAGTTTTCCTTTTCCATTTGAAAATATGTATCCGGCATAATAAAACCTGACCGAATCACCCATAGCCAGAGAATCCACCCCTTTTCCCTCCATATACACCAGTCTGTTTGACCCTCCATTTCTGGCAACCCTAACATCCTTCAAAGAAGATATATAACGGTCTATGGACTCCTCCTGATTAACAAGCAGAATCTCCCTATCCTCTTTTGTGCAAGAAAACAGAGCCAACATAAAACATATTACAAACAGTGTTTTTCTCATAGCGCAAGTAATATAGCAAAAGATATGCCTATTTTTCTTTCCCGACAAATTCTCCCAAAGATTTTATAAAATAATCTTCAACTTCTGAAACAGGTATAAAAAGTCTCCCTCCAGCAGCCCTCTCGTGTCCACCTCCATTAAAATAGCCACGTGCAAGTCTGTTTGCAGAGAAATCATCTTTAGACCTTAACGATACCCTTACAAACTCATCCCCTTCTGTAAAGAATCCTGACACTTTCACACTCCTTATATTCAAGGGAAGATTTACAAAGCCCTCTGAATCTCCGTCGGTGAAACGGAATTTCTCCTTCATCTCCTTGGTGAGAACCATAACGGCAGCATCATATTCCGGGATTATTTTAAGGTTCTCATACAGCATATATCCCATAAGTCTCATCCTCTCCTGAGAGAAACCGCCAAATACCATCTTCTGAACCCACTCTTTGTCAACACCCATATCCATCAGTTCTGCCGCCATCCTGAAAGTGGAAGGGAGAACCGAATTTGAAAAATTATTGGTATCTGTCATCATTCCCGTATAGAGAGAAACTGCACTGTTATAAGGAATCTCACCTCCACACATGGAGACAAGCCCTTTGAGCAGCCAGTATGTAAGCTCACAAGCAGATGACAACTGAGGATATGAATACACAATATCAAATATAGAGTCGGGCTGCGGATGGTGATCTACAAGTACCTTGGCGCATTCTGCAGAGGCAATTATTTCTCCAAGAGAATCAATTCTTTTCAAGGAGTTGAAATCCATACATACTATGAGGTCTGCATTAGCCACAACCTCTTCAGCTTTAGCAGCCTCCACAGAGTGGGGAATCACCTCATTGTGCAAATCAAGGAAACTCAAAAATTCAGGGTATGGATTTGGTACCACAGCAACTGCACTCTTCCCGATACCTTGGAGATACCACTTCATCCCCATTAGAGAACCTATTGAATCACCGTCGGGATTAACATGACCTACAAGGACAATTTTTTCACTCTTTGCAAGAATCTGTGCAAAAGCACCTATATTTTCTATATTATACACGCTTAAACTCAATTTATTGGGTGCAAAATTAAAAATATATTGCAAGGGAAAAATATATTTTTTACTTTTGTGCGATAAAAGGTAAATAAAAATACAACATAATAACAATGAAAAAGATTTTTACATTCATCATTCTTCCACTGGTTATAGTAGCATTAGTATACGCTATTTGGAATAGCGTTCAGGCTCCAGTGCAGTTCCAGAAAGACACAAAAGCTAGAGAACAAATTGCCATTCAGCGTCTAAAAGACATCCGTACTCTGCAGGATGCTTTCAAAGGTGCTCACGGCCGTTTTACAGCAAGCATTGATTCATTGGTTGATTTCTATCACAATGACAGTATCAAAATTACCAGACAGATTGGTTCAATGGATGACTCTGCTGCTGTTGCAAACACCGAGGCTTTGAAGAAAAAGAATAAAAAAATCACTAACGAGCAACTGTTGGCTTACTATGAGCAAGGTATGAACCTTGTACTTTCAATTGAGGTTGCCATTCCTGTAAAGGATACTCTTCTTAAGAGAGATGATTTCAAATCTGAGGATTTGAAGACTATCCCATTCTCAGGCAAACCAATCATTATGAACGCTCTTACCAAAACCGTATCAGGCGTTGAGGTTCCTTTGTTTGAGGCTTGTATGCCATACGAGGATTACCTTGTAGGTTTGGAGCGCCAGTATATCATCAACTTGAAATGCGAGGCTGAGGATATGGGCAAATACCCTGGTTTGAAAGTTGGTAGCGTAGATGCTCCTAACAACAACGCAGGTAACTGGGAGTAATCCTTATACTATACAATTTACAAGGCCAGTCTGGATTTGCAGGCTGGTCTTTTTTTTGTATTTTTGAGTCCTGCAATCTGCAGCAGTATATTGTTATGGAGAAATACATATTATCTGAAATATTTACCCTTATCCCCAGAGAGTTGTACACTCCTCAAACAGGTGAAACAGCCCTTAAAGAGCAATTCTCACTTGAAAGTGGATATGTCTTTTATAGTTACCTGTATGAGAAAGGGAATGCAGTGGTTTCTTATGCCTTACCCGAGAGTATTACAAAGGAATACCCTCAAATAGAAAACATTTATCCGCTGGTTGTAAAATTACTGCATGAGGCAAATGCTATTGAGTGTTACAACAAAGTGATTTTTCACTATTGTACCACTAAAAGAATAGCACATATAATTATATGTACAGGAGAAGAGCTGAAACTGGCAAATTCGTTTAAGGCAGACAGTTTTGAGAGTGCACTATATTTCCTTTTCCTCTCTATCCAACAACAGCAGATGAATCCCAAGCAATGTATAGTGAGGGTGTGCTCAGATATAGAGCCACAACAGGAAGAGACAATAAAAAGATTCTTTAACGGAGTAGAAACACACAATCTTGACAATCTTATACAGCAATGAGAATTATTGGAGGAGATTTAAAAGGTAAGAATATTTTGCCCCCAGCCAATTACGGAGCAAGACCAACAACAGATTTTGCAAAAGAGGGACTATTCAATATACTTATAAACGAATATGATATTGAAGATCTTACCGTGCTTGACCTTTTTTCAGGCACCGGCAGCATAAGCCTTGAGTTTGCCTCACGCGGTTGCAAAGATATTGTAAGTGTGGAAATGAATCCAATGCACGCAAAATTCATCAAACAAGTTGCAACAACATATAAAGTAAAAGGGATGCAGGTTGTAAGACACAATGTTTTTGATTTTCTGAATATCTGCACAAAAAAATTTGATATAGTATTTGCTGATCCCCCATACAGCATAGAGGGATTGGACACTATTCCAAGCAAAGTATTTGAGAAAGAGCTTGTTCTTCCCAATGGATACCTTATTTTGGAGCACCCGGGCACTTTTAATTTTGAGCAGCATCCTTTTTTTGTAAAAGAAAGAAAGTACGGGAATGTACATTTTTCGTTTTTTAGGCCAAAATAATTTTGCAGATTAAAAAATTACTCCTATATTTGCAGTCCCAAAAGGGAAACAACTACTGGTGCGGTAGTTCAGTTTGGTTAGAATACCGGCCTGTCACGCCGGGGGTCGCGGGTTCGAGCCCCGTCCGCACCGCAGAGCAAAAAACTATTTCAAGTGCAAGTTGTAATCCTCAGCATTGCAGCCTTTGAAAAGGGAGACATACAGGATTGGTGCGGTAGTTCAGTTTGGTTAGAATACCGGCCTGTCACGCCGGGGGTCGCGGGTTCGAGCCCCGTCCGCACCGCCAAAAAGAGCAACTCAAAAGGTTGCTCTTTTTTTTATTTGACAACTAATAAATTCAACAAGGATATGAAAACTTACTTCAATCATTATTTCATTGTACTGCTTGCAGCAGCTACACTTCTTGCAGGTTGTGACAAAAGTGGCACTACCCCAGAGAATGAACAAACAGAGGTCTCAAGAGACAATAACATCAGCAGTTTTGTATTTCAGAAAGAGCTTAATCCTGGTTTTGATGCTAACTGTTTTGCATATACAGATGTAAGTAAAAACATTATATATATAACAGTTCCTGAGGGGGTATCCCTAAAATCACTTGTCCCATCCATAACCGTACACCCTAAAGCAACTATAAAAAGTGGAACAACTGTAGTGGAGAACGGAAAAACTTCACTGGATTTTTCCAAGACTGTAATATTATCAATAACATCAGAAAGCGGATCTGTCAGAAATTATGATATTCTTGTAAAGAACGGAAACACTAAAGTTGACAATATGGTGTACTCATTTATGATTGAGCACGACATCCCCGGCATATCTGTTTCTGTGAGCAAGGATGAAGAGATTGTATATTCATCTGCTTACGGATATGCAAATAAAGAGAATAAGGAAAGGGTGACTACTGACCATATGTTCAGACTTGCAAGTATGTCCAAACAACACACAGCTATTGCTATAATGACCTTAATGGAACAAGGAAAACTCAAACTCTCAGATACAGTGTTTGGCAAAGACGGTTTGTTGTACGAATCTTTTGGAGATGATATGGCTCCTAACTGGAAAGCTATAACAATAGAGCATCTGCTCTCTCATACAAGCGGTATCTATACTGAGGGATTTTTTGGTGCAGGAAGTGCATTCAGCGGAAAGAATCAAAATGAAAGAATTGAAATTCTTCTAAAACAGGGTACCATCAAATGGACACCCGGTTCAACATATGACTACAACAACAGCAACTTTGGAATTTTGGGTAAAGTAGTTGAAGATTTGTCGGGAAAACCATTTATGCAATTCCTTAAAGAAGACGTGTATGCTCCAATTGGCATTACAGGTATAGATTGCGGAGTTAATGATGGTCCTATAAAAGGTGAGGTTATGCACTACAGCCAGAATACTGTTAACCCATACGACAATAATGTTGAGGCTGGTGTAGCTGCCGGTGGTGTTGTGGCTTCGGCGCCTGCTTTAATGCAGTTGATGGCACATATAGATTACGGCACAAAGGTTCCTGATATTCTCAAACCTGAGACTTTGGATCTTATGTATAAATCTATTGATGTTGTAGATTCTGATGGTGACAGATTTGACCAATATGGACTTGGATGGAGAATGAACTACACTAACTACCCAACTTGGGAGGCATTCCACGGAGGTACTCTTGCGGGAGTTTGTCCTATCTGGGCCAGAAGCAGTGATAATGTAAACGGTGTTATCCTTTGTAATTCACGTAGTTACAATAACAGTATAGACAGCAAAATGTGGCATATGCTTGAGGATATTCAGAATTTATACAGATAAGCCTTATAAAATTTATAAAAATTGAACGCTCTTGTATTGAACAAGGGCGTTTTTTTATTGGTATTATATATAAATACTTGTTTTTATTTGTTTTTATGTGATATTATTTAAATTTTACTTATATTTACGGTATGAAAAAGGATAAAGGTAAAATAACGGCTATCTGGCACTTATACAGAGATGGCTTTAGGGATATGACCTGGGGTAAACCTCTATGGGGTCTTATTATTCTTAAGGCTATTATCCTTTTTGCCGTATTGAGAGTTTTTTTCTTCAAACCTGCTATGGGTGGCATGACAGATCAGCAAAAAAGTGAACAGGTTGGAACTCATCTTGTTAAAAAGAATACTAAGGATACACTATTAATCAAATAAAACTTAAACACTATGGATGCAGTAATTTGGTCCAGACTCCAATTTGCTATGACAGCAGGCTACCATTGGCTTTTTGTACCGCTCACATTAGGGCTGGCAATGGTTATGGCCGTTATGGAGACAATCTATGTTATTAAAAAAGATGATTTCTGGAAAAAGACAGCCCAATTCTGGATGAAACTCTTTGCCATAAATTTTGCCGTTGGCATTGCTACCGGAATTATTCTGGAATTTGAGTTTGGTACAAACTGGAGCAACTACTCCTGGTTTGTAGGTGACATTTTTGGAGCACCTTTAGCTATTGAGGGTATTCTGGCTTTCTTTATGGAGGCAACTTTCTTTGCGGTAATGTTCTTTGGCTGGGAGAAGGTAAGCAAACGGTTCCACCTTGTTTCAACCTGGATGACTGGTATTGGAGCATCAATCTCTGCCTATTGGATTCTTGTGGCAAACGGGTGGATGCAGAACCCTGTTGGAACCACATTTAATCCGGATACAGTACGAAGCGAGATGGCTTCTGCACAGGCTTTCTGGGAAGTTATTTCCAACCCTGTTGCGGTAAGCAAATTTTTCCACTCTGTTACAAGCGGATGGCTTACAGGTGGTGTGTTTGTAGTGGGTATCAGCTGCTGGTATCTGTTGAGAAAAAGAGAACTTAAGTTTGCCAAGGCAAGTGTGCTTGTTGGTGGACTGGTTGGTCTCTTGGGTGCTGCTGCAGTAATGTTTTCAGGTGATTCGTCGGGAATACACGCTGCAAAATACCAGCCTATGAAACTGGCTGCGGCAGAGGGATTGGAGAATGGTGGCAAAAGGGCTGCGTTCAGCATTGTGCCTGGTGTGGAGATTCCTGGTATGCTTTCAATCTTGGCCACCCACAATATTGACGGTATGGTTCCGGGAATAAATGATATTCTTAACGGTTATACCGATAATGAGGGGAATGTGATTCCTTCTGTAGCGGAGAAAATGGCTATGGGTAAAACGGCAATTGAGGCATTATCGGTATACAGGGAAGAAAAAGAGAGGAATCCAAAACTTGCTGCACAGGCAAGGGAGACTTTGGAGGAGAATGTACAATATATGGGTTACGGATATCTGCAGGCACCTGAGGATGTCATTCCACCGGTGGGGATTGTTTATTGGTCTTTCCGTGTAATGATTGGTTTGGGAATGTTCCTTACTCTTGTGCTGGTTCTTGCAGTGTGGTTTGCCTACAAAAATAAAATTGTCAGATTGGGCTGGCTGCATTGGGTTGCACTCATTTCCATTCCATTGGTTTATATTTGCGGGCAGGCCGGTTGGATTGTTGCAGAGGTTGGCCGCCAGCCTTGGACTATTCAGGGGCTTCTCCCTGTAAATGTGGCAATTTCTGATGTGAGTGTTGCTGCTGTTAAAACCACATTCTTTGTATTCCTTGCAATCTTTGCATTGTTCCTTGTTATTGAGATAAGGATTATGATTGGTGCAATAAAAAAAGGTCCTGAAATTGAGTCTTAATCTGAAAAATAACACGTTATGTCATATACATTTTTACAGAACTACTGGTGGTGCCTGATTGCCCTTCTGGGCGGTCTGTTGGTGTTCCTTATGTTTGTTCAGGGGGCCAACCTGCACCTGGTAAACAAATCTTTGAATGATTTGCAGAAAAGGATGGTAGTGAACTCTACAGGGCGCAAATGGGAGCTTGCCTTTACCACCCTTGTAACTTTTGGAGGTGCATTTTTTGCATCTTTCCCACTGTTTTACAGCACCAGCTTTGGAGGTGCCTACTGGGTATGGATGCTGCTGCTTGTAACTTTTGTATTTCAGGCGGTATCATATGAGTTTCTGAATAAGAAAGAGAACCTTTTGGGGGTAAAAGGGTTCCGTATAGCCCTTGTTGCCAATGGTTTTCTTGCTCCGCTTATTGTTGGAACGGCTGTCGGGACTTTTTTTACAGGCTCAAACTTTATAGTGAACAAAACTGCCATAATGGATTTGTCTTCTCCGGTAATCAGCTACTGGACAACCGGATGGAGAGGATTGGAGGCACTTGCCCAGCCACACGCCGTATTGCTTGGCCTGACCCTTGTTGGACTTACAACAATTTTGGGGGCACAATATCTGCTTAACAATATTGAAGATACAGATATGGAAAGCAAAATGCGCAAGACCATTAAATTTACCGCACTCCCTTTCCTTGTGTGCTTCCTGGCCTGGGCTGGAATGCTACTTGTAAAAGAAGGATTTGCAGTTAATTCTTCAGGCACAATATTTATGGAGAAATTCAAATACCTTCATAACCTGCTTCAGATGCCTGCAGTACTGGCAATGTTGCTTGTAGGTGCTGTACTGGTTTTGGCAAGTATCTGGATGGGTGGATTCACCAAAAGCCGCAGAGCTGTCTGGGCCGGAGGTATTGGCACTGTCCTTACTGTAATGTCTGTATTTTTCCTTGCGGGATTCAACGGCACGGCATACTACCCTTCCAATGCAGATCTGCAGAGTTCGCTAACCCTTGCAAACAGCTGTTCAAGCCAATATACCTTGTTTGTAATGTCTTGTGTTTCACTTCTTATCCCATTTGTTCTGGCATACATCATATATGCCTGGAGGGCAATGGACAAGAAAAAGATTACAGAAAAAGAGATTAAAGTTTCCCAAGATATATATTAAGGAAAGTTACAAAGGCTTCCGCTTGTAGCGGGAGCTTTTGTTCATTTATAACCTTGTATCCGCAAGGAGATTCATCTTTTAGAAGTATCAGATCAACTTCCCCAGAGACAAGGGAGAGCTCCAGTTTTCTTACCGATGCCACCAGAACCGAGAGCTGCACATCTCCAAACCGCTCCTCAAAGAGTGTCAGCACCTCATTGTACATCTTTTTTACCAGAGTATTCTCCACTCCTATACGCAACTCTCCCGCCACTGAATATTCCATCAAACTCATTTCATCTTTCAAAATCTGATATGCAGCAACAATGCCCTGTGCATGCTTTCTGAATGCCATTCCCTTGGAAGTTAGGACAATGTGCCCGAATTGTCGGGAAAAAAGTTCCGCATTATATGTACTCTCCAGCTCCTGAATATGTTTGGTTACTGCAGGCTGTGAAATGCCCAACTCCTTGGAGGCCTTTGTAAAGCTCAAATGGTTTGCTACTGCAAGAAATACTTTCAATCTGAAATCCATACCTCAACTTAAAATACACTTATTCCCAACTCTGTTGTAAAATCTGCAAGGGTTGCTATTCCTCTGCAGGAGTTTCCGTATTTGTTTAGCTCCGGGCTCCATACTGCAATTGATAGCCTTCCCGGGATAACAGCAACAATTCCCCCTCCTACTCCACTCTTTCCTGGCAAACCTACCCTATAGGCAAACTCGCCGCTCTCATCATAGAACCCACAGGTAAGCATAAGGGCATTTATTCTTTTAGCATCTCTGTAGCATACAACCTGTTGGCCATTCAACGGGTTTACACCACTGTTTGCCAGATAAAGAAAAGCCTGTGCCAACTGACTGGTACTCATCTCTATGCTGCACTGGTTGCAATATGTTCTGAATACCTTGCTCACTTTGCCGTTAAAATTCCCAAAACTCTTCATAAGATGGGCAAGCGCCTTGTTCCTTTCCCCTGTTGTATATTCACTCTGGGCAACCTCTTCATTATAATCAATCTCTTGTGAGCCAGCCAATTCTCTCACATATTCCAGTAATCTGACATTTAGATCAGGCATCTTCTGAAGCAATTTGTCTGTAATTACAAGGGCCCCGGCATTTATGAACGGATTGCGCGGAATACCCTTTTCATATTCCAGCTGTACAAGTGAATTGAATGCGCTTCCCGACGGTTCTTTCCCCACACTCTCCCATATCTCCTCCCCTACCATTGGGGCAAGCATAGACAATGTAAATACCTTTGAGATACTTTGTATGGAAAATTTCTCATCATAATCCCCAATATTGTGCTTTTCCCCATCTACAGTACAAACCGAAATGGCATATTTAAGGGGAGATACTTTGGCCAAAGCCGGTATATAATCTGCCACTTTCCCCTTGCCGGTGAAATTGGAATAATTTTCAAAAATTGTTTTTATAATCTTTTCCACTGCCTTATGTGCAATTTTAAAAGTAAAAATACAAAATGATGTTTCAAATTTAAACAAAAATCTTTAAAGTGTACAAATAATGTATTTACATGCAGGTTTTTAAGTGTAAAAAAATTGTTATAACCTAAGAAATATTTTCATATTTTTGTTTCTTTCGCACGCAGTTATGGCGTGCACAAATTTCAGTTTACTACTAATATTAATGAAAATGGAAAAGTTGAATTCTGCCATTGGCTCAAAAATTAAGGGTCTTAGAGAGATTAAAAATATCTCCATTGAGGAAATGGCACAGATGAGCGGGTTGAAAATCCAGTATCTTAACGCAATTGAAGAAAATCTTCAGGTTCCTACAATTGGGGAGCTGATAAAGATTGTACGTATCCTGGGCGTAAGAGTAGGAACTGTCCTGGATGACTTTTCAAATGACGGCCCTGTTATTTCAAGGGCACAGGAGTGGCAAGAGAATCCTGTATTGAGAAGCAAAGAGAATTCTGCTAACAAAATGAATTACTATAGTCTGTCAAGCAAAAAGCAAGACAGAAATATGGAAACATACATTGTAAACCTTAATGCCTGTGAGGGGGAAAACCAGTTGTCTTCTCACGAGGGTGAAGAGTTTATGTATGTTCTTGAGGGGGAAATTGAGGTAAGATACGGCAAAGATGTGCACGTGCTTGGAAAAGGTGACACAATCTATTACGACTCTATTGTACCTCACCTTGTACTGCCACGCACACCAGAGGGTGCAAAATTATTGGCAGTTGTATATGTACCATTTTAAATCTCTGTTATGAGCACATTACCATTATTTGAAAGAACCATTGGTGAGTGGTTGGAGAAATGGGCAAATGAGACTCCCGACAAAGAGGCTATAGTATACTCCGACAGAAATTTAAGGTTCACATACGCCCAATTGAACCAGAGGGTAGACAATTTGGCCAAAGGCTTTATGGAACTTGGTGTAACCAAGGGCTCACACGTGGGAATTTGGGCGACCAATGTGCCTGACTGGCTTACAGTGCTGTATGCTTGCGCCAAACTTGGAGCTGTTGCCATTACAGTGAACACCAACTACAAACAGTCTGAGCTGGAGTATGTTTGCCAGAACTCAGATATGCATACCTTATGTATCATAGACCGTGAGCGTGAGAGCGATTTTGTAACAATGGTTTACAATATGCTCCCAGAGCTTAGAACATGCCAGAGAGGTAATCTGAAAAGTGACAAATTCCCTGTGCTTAAAAACGTGGTGTTCATTGGACAGGAGAAATACAGAGGTATGTTCAATATTCCGGAGCTGCTTTTGTTGGGCAAAAACAGTTTGAGGGATGAGGAGTATGTTAAGATAAAAAGCTCTGTAAATTGCCACGATGTGGTAAATATGCAATACACCAGCGGTACAACAGGATTCCCTAAAGGTGTTATGCTTTCGCATCACAATATTACCAATAACGGTTTCCTTACAGGAGAGCATATGAAGTTTACAGCCGATGACAAACTTTGTGTATGCGTTCCGCTGTTCCACTGCTTTGGTGTTGTATTGGCAACAATGAATGTACTTACACACGGTTGTACAGAGGTTATGGTAGAGAGATTTGATCCGCTTGTAACACTTGCATCAATACATAAGGAGAGATGTACCTCTTTGTACGGTGTCCCTACAATGTACATTGCAGAGCTGAACCACCCAATGTTTGATATGTTTGACCTCTCATCACTGAGGGTTGGTATTATGGCTGGAGCCCTATGCCCTATTGAGCTTATGCGCAAGGTGGAGGAGAAAATGTATATGAAGGTTACAAGTGTATACGGACTTACCGAAACCTCTCCTGGTATGACACATACCCGTATGGACCAGAGTTTTGAGGAGAGATGCACAACCGTAGGTTATGAGTTTGAGCATACAGAGGTGGCTGTAATTGATCCTGAAACCGGCGAGGAGTGCCCTGTAGGAGTACAGGGAGAGCTTTGCA
The DNA here is from genome assembly GCA_045645465.1 of Candidatus Egerieisoma sp. Lineage (GTDB taxonomy): Bacteria > Bacteroidota > Bacteroidia > Bacteroidales > UBA932 > Egerieousia. Next base: position 134,301 of record JAZRIV010000045.1, on the reverse strand, counting down.
ACCGCGGCTATAACTCAATGAAAGGATACTACAAGAATCCACAGGCTACAGCTGAGACAATAGATGCAAACGGCTGGTTGCACTCAGGAGACTTGGGAGTAAAAGATGAAAACGGCAACTACCGTATCACCGGCCGTATAAAAGATATGATTATCCGCGGTGGTGAAAACATCTACCCAAGGGAGATTGAAGAGTTCCTTTACCACTACCCGGGCATTAAAGATGTACAGGTGGCAGGTATCCCATCCAAGAAATATGGAGAGGAAGTTGGAGCCTTCATTATTCCTCACGAGGGGGCAGACATCCATGAGAGTGATATCAAAGAGTTCTGCAAAGGCAAAATTGCCCGTTACAAAATCCCTAAATACATCCTGTTTGTAGAAGGTTTCCCTTTAACAGGCAGCGGTAAGATTCAGAAATTCAAACTTAAGGATATAGGTCTGCAGATGCTTCAGGAACAAGGAGTGGAAGTGATATAAAACAATACAGGCGGCTACATATTGTGGCCGCCTGTATTATTCTATAGTTTCTCTATCTCTTCAATAGGTAGAGAGGTATATTTGGCAATAATGTCATTTGCTACGCCATCTGTTTTCATAGTTTTGGCAACAGTAAGAATTGCTTTTTCCTCCCCTATTTCCATTCCTTTCTCTTCTGCCCGTTCAATACAGCTCATAGTATCCAGGTAGTTTTTCCAGTCAGATTCATAGCGGATTCTGTCCTGTTCAGACAAGGAAGCAACTTCTGCAGTATCCAGAACTTTATAGAACAACTCTTTTGTGTTCTCTGGTAAATCTGTTGCCTTAACTTCCTGCTTAAGTTCATCTATTGTCTTCATATTCTTGTGCATTTCTTGCAACAAATATAACAAATGTTCATAAAACATACTACACTCGCTGATGTTCACTGCTTTAATGCAAGGCAATTGTAATAGAATGATATTGAAGCTATCAGAGAACAATTCTCCTGTTCTGGAGTCATGTAATTGAATATCTCTTCTCAAAACAGGATTGCTTTCATAAGTGAAATTCATCATACAGATAGTGTATGCTTTTTTTATATCCTTGTAATTCCATTTGCTCCCTCTGAATCCCATCCTGTCAATCATCCTGCAAGTATAATAGATGATTCTCTCTTTTACATTTTGTGCCTCTTGATTCTGCATTTCTATTAGATAGCGTTCTCCGTTTTTATCCTGGCAAATGATATCAAATACACACCCTTTTAACTCTTGAGATACAGGTAACGCTTCATTATTGAGGTATGTTACCTCCACAATTTCACTTTTAGGCATCAGTATCAGATTTAGCAGACCAATCAAATTAGGTTTGCTCTCCTCCGTTCCAAATAAATGCTTAAAACTCCAATCCAAAAATGGACTCATTAATCTTCCATCTCTATTCTCCATAATTTCCAAAGATATTGTTTTAAAGTTTGTGGCAGCAAACCTATCACTTGGAACTTTAGGGACCTAGTAAATGCGTATAATTTACGCCAGAAAATTTTCTTAAGAAAAGATAAGGATAAATTCATAGAATCTGTTGGGCGCAACTCAACTTGTGTAACAATTTGTATATATGTATGTTATAAGAGCAACTGCATATAACACCAGCCTAGTAGCTTAATATATTCATTGAAGTTCAGTAAATTTGAAAGTATGGAACAGGTTGCACACAATATGTCTGATACTTTAGGTACCCTTATGGTATACCGGTATGAACTGGATGCCATTGTGGTAAAGTTGGAGAGTGCCCAGAGGAACAACACAATTCTGGCAATTGTGCTGGTTTGCATTATTGTGGCAAGTAGTGTTGCTGCCTTTTATTTCATAAGGCACTATAGGGATAAGATGAGGAGCAGTAAGCTTTCCAACAAATTATTGCATAATCAGGCTGCTGCAATGCCTCTTTTTACAGAAAGGGTAAATAAGTTGAGTGCAAAAGGGATTAAGCTGTCGGGAAAATTATACGAAGAATTTCAGGCTGCGATTGATGATGTGAAGAGGAGTTCAAAAAGTGGGTTTGTGGAAATTGTGAATGATGCAGATTTTGCACGGCAATACCCTTTTCTTAAGGATTTTCCAAATTTGGGGGTGCAGGAAAAAATTGTACTTATTCTGGTAGAAGAAGATTTCAGCACCATGGAGATAGCCCTGCATCTGGGAATTACTGATAATGGAGTGAGGGCCATAAAATCTAAAATTAGGGGTAAAATTAAGGAATCTCCTATGTGCGAAAAATATGTAAAGAAATTAAAAATCCTAAATTCCTGACAAATATGAGAAGTAGTGTTACTACAAAATATATTGCTGTGTTATGTGCTCTTCTGATGATGGGATTAGAAGGGTATGCACAAAGGGAAAGAAGTTCTGCAATATATGATACTATACCTTTTGCTTTGCAGAATTTGCTTGACAAGCCTCTTACATTCCAGGGGCAACCTGTACATACATTCACCAACTGGTGTTTGTCTCAGATACAATACCCAGAAGAGGCTATGGCACATAATATTACTGGTAGGGTTACTCTGCAATTCATTATAGACACTGCCGGTGCTGTTTCTGATGTTAGAGTTATACGTAGTGCCCATCCTTTGCTAGATAATGAGGCTGTTAGAGTTGTATCATCCTCTCCTGTGTGGGACAGGGTTACTATAAAGGGGAAAAAGGCCAACGTGAGGTTTACATTTCCGGTAGTATTTGACCTAAGAAAGAAATCAGCCAGTGACACCTCCATAGTTCATGCACGATTCAACTATAACGGCCACACCGATTTTATGAGTTGGGTTGCAGAAAATGTGATATATCCCAAGAAAGCCGCCAAGGAGGGGTATACCGGTAAAGTTGCCGTTGCTTTTGACATTTCTGCAGAAGGCTATGTAAAAAATGTACGGGTACTTACACCCGCTTCATATTTTGGAGGGGAAACCTCTTCTTCCCGACAATCCCTTGCCGCCTCCCTTGACGCAGAAGCAGTGAGGGTAGTTTCAGCCTCTCCACGCTGGACCCCAGCCATGAAAAACGGTATGCCGATAAAAGTATCATATAATGTATTGGTAGTGTTTCAGACAGAGTGATCTGTCGGGATGCAAATTTCTGATAGAATAGTATATATGACATACAGATTTTTTCTCACCATTGCAATTACAGCTTTACTCTTTGGATGCTCCTTACCTGATACAGATGAGATAAATGGTGTTATTGTGTTTGACAACAACAAAGAATACCCCACATTGGACCTGAAACTCTCAGATATTGCAGATATTGAGTTTGTGAAACTGGAAGATAGTGAGGAGGCATTATTGACTCATCCAATGATAATCAGAGCATATATTGATGATAATTATATTCTCCTTGGAGACAAAATTCCAGGAGATTATGATCCAGATATTACGAAAGTATATTTGTTTGACAGACAAGGGAATTATTTGCGTACAATATGCAGAGGAGGTAGGGGGCCAGGCGAACTGTCCAGCAGTTATTATGATATTATGGTAACTCCAGATGCTCGGAAGATACTGATTACCCAAAATTTTGGGGACATAATGACATTTGATTTTAATGGTAATCTGATAAACTATATCTCTTCTGACAACAAGCACAGGAATGCTGCTACAATAGGAAATAATATTCTGCTTTACTACGAAATGTCTCAATTTGTTTCCAGATATTCAGGTGAAGAGAAATATATAGACTTAAAATTTCCTCCATTAAGAATCATTGATGCATCGGACTTTTCCCCAATAGCATACGACACTATCAGATATGATAGACCATACAATACAAATGGTACAACCTCAACAGGTTTTCCCAATTTGATATATGGTAAAAACGGAGTGTTTGTAAATACTTTAAGGTCTGATACAATCCATATAATAGACAAAAATCTGAATATTGTACCCAGAGTTGTTACAATAGGGTATAAACCCAATAAATTCAGTGGTATAGTTCCTTTGGTAGAGATGGATAATTACATATTGTTTCGTTCGCAAAAAAGCGACATATTTCAGAGAGAGGAACCATCCTGGCAACATTATATATACCTGAAAAAAAACAAGAAACTCTATAAGATTCCTTTCACAGACACCAAAAACAAATACCTGAATGATGAAATCTTTCTGGCACAGTATACATATACTTTAAATTATAACAAACACGTTCGCTATATACAATACGACCTGTTTGCAGATATGCAATCCAATCCCAATGCATACCAGTATTATAAAGATTTTCCAAAAAATGTACAGGCAATCATTGATACTATGAATGAAGACAGCAATCCTATTATGATGATTATTACATTCAAGCCTCTGAAATAAGAATGCAGAAACGATTGAGAAACTATAGAACAAGAAAGGCGGTCATTTTTTGACCGCCTGTATTATATCCCCCACAGCACAACAACAGGGTTGCTCTCCTGGGTAAATTTACCATCAGTCAGATATTTCCTAAGTTTTTGAGGAATACACGAAGTTTTGTCGGGAGGAAGATTCAAAATCTCTGCTGGGTTCCCTATTATTGATATGAAGTGATCTCCAGCAGCACATTTTATAGGGAAGAGGATGTTCTCTTTTATACCCAGTACCTCTCCATTCTTTTTGTTGTAGAGGGCATATTGGGTTTGCTGCTCCTTGTTTGGGTACATTTTCCAATATGAGAAGGCCAAAAAGTATGGAGTACTTACCAGATTGTCAACCCTTGTGGCAACCTCCCTGGCCGAATAAATCTCCTGAATCTTTTGAGGCGTAAGGGTCTCATAATCTGCATTTGAAATTTCCAGACCTCCAAAATCTGCAATATATTTCACAGCAACAGAATCCGCCCCCACCGCATAAATATTATTGTCCATTCCGTGGACAAAAAGGAGCTGCTCCCCATCATTGGCAAAAGCCTTTTCCATAAAACAGAAATCCCTGGCCATATTGAACGGAATATGGTATGTTATGGAGTCTGTACCACAAATGGCAAGATTATGCTTTGGCCCCACAATTCCAAGAACATTGCCGCCAAGAGGGTGCTCTGCCCCATCCGTAAACATTATGGTCTGTGCCCCAATTTGGGAAACCGAGAGCAATTCACCGGTGTTTGCACAATATTCCAGCAATTTCTTTTCAGGGGCAATAATATTTACAGTATTTTTTCTTCCCGACAGATAAAAATTGGAAATCCCCGTATACTCTTCAGGTCCACGCCCCACAGAGTTTATATTGAAGAGCAGGTTCCCCTCCAAATCATAACAGAGAATCCCCTTGGAAGACTTGTCCCATACATACAATTTTCCATTGTGGTGCTGAGCCTTGGAAACCTCTCCAACAAGAAGTGTATCTGAAAGGGAAAAAATATTGTCAATCTTTGCACCCTTGCAAATTTCCAACGATGCATCTGCCTGGGTATCTACAGAAATATTTACTGGAGCACCTGAATCTGCTTTACACCCTGCAACAACAATTGCTGTTGCAGCCAGTACTATTAAAAGATTTCTCATATTCTAGGTTTTGAAGCTATTGAAAAGATTTGGGAAAGGATATAGATTGCTATACCATATATTACAGGTATAATGGCAACCTTAAGTCCGGAGCAAAACAACCAGAATGGAACACCTTTGGCTGCAACTACTCCGTCAAAAACTCCAAGCAACCCAACCAAAGCATACAACACTCCAAAAGCACACGCAATTCTACCAATATTGGTAACCCAAGCCGGTGCCTTCCAGGCTGCCAGACATAACCCAATAAGCAATAAAGTAAGGACACCCATTCCAAATGCGCCCCCTTGCAAAAAATTTGAAAACGCTATCATAATATGTTTTTTGAATTAACTGATACAAAGATACTTCTAATATCATAGAACACCTTGGTAGAAACCCCTTATTGGGGTGTTAAAACCCTCTGTATGGTTTTAACATTGGGAATTATCTCTATCTTTGGGGTACTTTTTAAAAGAATTATGAAAAAGCAAATAGTTTTTGATATCATCTTTTGGTTCACCTGTGTGGTGCTGTTATCCCTTATTTTCAAAAGCGGATGCAAATCCTACGCTATTGCTTTTCTATATGGTTCAATGATGTTGCCTGCATTGTTGATGGCAAATTTCCTGTACAGGAAAATCTCTTTTACTCAAAAAATGCAAGGGATAAAACATACAGTTTACCTCACCCTTGCAGTTTTGGCAACAGCATATTTTGGATTCTGCATCTGCGGATGGTATCTCAACAAATTTACTGTAGGGGGAAGATTTATGCTCAACCCCATTTTGCTGCTGTTCATTATTGCATCATTATGCGCCATAAACTACTTGCTCAAAAGCCGCCTGTTCCAAGAATGTGCAGAAGAAGAGATTCCAGAAATTATAGAATTCATCTCCGACAGAAAAAAGATAACCCTGGAGATACAAGGAATCAAGTATATTGAATCCTGCGACAGCGAAGTATGGGTAAGGTGCCTCAACGGGGAATCATACCGCACCAAAATGAACATCTCCAAATGGGAAGAATTCCTCTCTAACGGATTCATCAGGGTACACCGCTCCTTTCTTGTAAACAAATCTGTAATCACTCACCACGAAACCACCCAAATCTTCATTGGTGAGGAAACAATCCCAATTTCAAGAAAATACAGGAAATAAACTGCCTTACCTCCATCTCACCCACACCGGCATAACAAAAACTATAGCCAATAGGGAGACGAGCAACCCGCTCATTGTGCCAACTGCAAAGGCAAACCAGAAGACCTCCTTTGGACCGTCCATAAGGAATGGGATAAGTCCCAGCACAGTGGAGACAACAGTTAGGGTAATAGGGATAATTTTGTGGTTGAAGGCCCGCAGATAAATATTCAGTTTCTTCCCAACAGTTTTCCCAACAGTTTTCCCAGCAGCCACCTCTGTAGCACCCTCCGCAGTTCCCTCCATCCCCCTATACTGATGCAGAATGTAAATCCCGGCATTCACAACCAATCCACTGAGCATAATGAGGGAGGCATAGCCGCCCTGGTCGAAGCTCCAGCCGCTGAAACCAAATACCAGAAATACCCCAATAAAAGAGAGAGGGATAAGAAAGATAATAACCAGCGGCAGTAGCAGTGATTCAAACAGCACCGCACACATAAAGTAAATGATGGCAATTACCAGCAGCAATATGAAAATATTGTTAGGGTCATCCAATGCACTTCCGTAACTCCAGGAATCCCGCTCCGCTTTAAAACCAACTAGCAGAACAGAGCTGTTCATCCTCTCAATCTCCCTATCTATAAGTTTGTCGGCCTGGGTCATCTGCCCCAAGTAACCGAACTGCACCACCATCCTGTACTCCTGGTTAACCTTGTAGATATCCATTCCCGAATCCCTCTTGCTCACAGAACCCAACTGGGAGAACCGCACATTCTGCTCCCCCACCCTCACATACTCATTCTGCAAGTTCCACACATCAAAACTCTCCTTATTCTCACTGGCAATAACAATATCAGTCCTAACCCCGTTGCGCCAATAGCTTCCAGCCTGCAAACCGTACAGCTGCTCCTGCAGCGCCAGATAAGCATCAGCGGCAGTCAGGCCATAAGAGGCCAATGCGTAATTGTTGTAATCTATAAAATACTCGCTCTGCCTGCGGGCTCCCCAACTGCTGCTGGTAAGTATCTGACAATCCTTAACCCTTCGGTTCTGCTCCAGTGATGCCACCAAATCCTGGCAATACCCATATACTTTATCAAAGTTATACCCGCTTACAATAATTCTATTCCCGACAGATGAAGCATTTACATTATTGCTGAATCCGTGTTCATCCACTCCATACACACTCCAGTTGGCCCCTCCATAATCCACCGCTTTTGAGATAACCTCCTCCTTCAACATCAACGGAAACGAACCATCCTCAACATCCTTTCTGAAAGTAACCACAATAGTGGCATTGCTGGAACTTGTAACAGATGTTCGGAACATCTCTATCTCATCAAACTGGGAAAGGTAATTCTCCATATACAGCACTATCTCATTCAACTGGTGGATTGTACATCCCTGTGGTAATGATGCCCTTATATAAAGATTCGGACGGTTCAACGACCTGTAGAAATTCCCCTTGGAATTATCCTGAAAGAATTTGAAAGAGAAGCCGAATCCGACCATAAGCAGCACCAACAGTACCCACCTCCACCTGCGGACAAAGCTAATATATCGTCCATATATCCTATTGAACCTCACTACCCTGCGCATACTCCCGATAGTGTTCCTCACCTGCCGCTCCATCACCCCAAACTTATCTACCAATGCAGGGATCAGCAACAATGCAATAAGCAATGAAACTGAAAGGTTTACCATTATCACCGCTGCAAAATCTCTCAGTACCAGCTGTTGCTCCTGGGGTAAAAGGAATATTACAGCCAGAGAGCCTATACTGGTAAGCAATGCCGCCAGGATAGCCAGAAACACCTTCCGGTTGCGCCAATAGCTGTAATGGGCAAGCATTATAATTGATGTATCTATAACTATTCCAAACGAGGTGGTTATACCCGCCATTGTATAGATATGCACCTCTATCCCAAACAGCACATAGAAGATGAACGAGATGAGAATGTTTGCCAGCAAAGAACCGGCAATTACAAGCAGATACTTCAAACTCCTGCTCACCACATATACAAACAGAAGCAAAATGGCCAGTGACAAGAGAGTTCTGCGGATTATCTTGTTTATCTCATTCTGTATATCAATGGAGATGTCACTCACCGCAAGGGCCGAGAAATTGTCGGGAAAAGACTCCTCCAATTGCCCCATTCTCTCCTTTACTGCAGTGCAGGCGGCTACGGTATTGGCCCCTTTCTGCGGATAAACTGCAATGTTTATGGTATTGAGGCCGTTGAGCCTGTAGTATCGGGTTGGAAGGCTCTCCTTGTACTCTATGCTGCAAACATCCCCCACCCTTATAATCTTGCCGTTGATGCTTTTCAGCGGAATGGATGCAAGCTCATCTGTAGAGAAATTATTGGTAAGAAGAATTCCCGTTCCATCCACACTCCCCACCAGATTATAATCTGAGACAAATGCCCTCACCGTAGTTACAAGCTCTGAAATGGAGATTCCAAGAGAACGCATCTCGCCTGGATTGAACCTCAACAACTGATAAAACGGAGTTGCTCCGGTAAGCTCCACCGAACTCACCCCTTCAATCAGAGAGAGCTCCTTAACAATAAACTCCTGGGCATACTGCTCAATCTGTTGGGTAGGAAGTTCTGAATTTATGGTATAGGTGAGAATTGACTCCACATTGCTGCCCCCGGTGGCCACAGAAATATTAGGATATGATACCCCGTCGGGAAGCTTGTTGTAAGTCTGCCGCAGCAGGGTAGCAATCTCAAACCTTATCCGCTCTATCTGATTCTTGTCCTTAAGAACCACATTTATCACTCCGCCCCCTTTGCGGGAAGTGGATGTAATCTCCTTAACACCACTTACAGATACAATCAGCCCCTCCAGGCGGGAGGTAACCTCACTCTCCACCAGTTTGGAAGGGGCCCCATTCCAGCTGTAGCTCACGCTCAGTTCCCCCTCTTTCTGCGTAGGTGAATATTGCAGATTAAGCAAAGGAATCATCCCTGCACCTACAATTGTAAGCACAGCAAACACCAGAATAACTGAGAATGCAGAGAGACGGTTCATATTCTTTTAATTTTTCTTCCCCACAGTTTTACCACTGCGGCCACTGTAAATATTATAATAAAGCACCGGAATAAAGAAGATACTCACAATGGTACCCAGCATCATTCCCCCAATCAGTGCCACAGAGAGCGGGAACTGCAAATCGGCACCCATATTGCCCCTCACCAGGAACGGCGCAATGGCCAGAATGGTGGTAAGAGAGGTCATAATAATTGGGGTAAGCCTCCTGTTGCCCCCCACAATAATTGCCCTCACCAGAGAATACTCCTTCCTCAGACGGTTAATGGTATCCACTTTAAGGATGGAGTCATTGATAATAATACCGCACATCACAACAATTCCAATTAGGGACATAATGTTTATCCCCGCCCCGCAAATCCACAATGCCACCAATGCTCCCGACAAATCCGCTACAATTTCTGAAAGGATAATCAGCGGCTGTACCAACGATTCAAACTGGGCTGCCAGAATAAAATAGAGCAGCAACAAGGATATCACCAGTACAATTGTCAGTTCCCCAATCAATCCCCTGCTGGTGTAGTATGCTCCGGCAAACTCAACCGCAAACTCATCCTGGGCAAGGATTGTCTCCTTTATGGCTTGTTCTACTGAAGGGATATCATCATCGGGAAGATAAATGTTCAACGGATAGTAATCCCCGTCCCTTCCCTGTACAATATTCTTGAGGTCCCTCACCCGCCTCTCCTTCAATACATAGGAAAGGGGTACCTCTGTTCCATGGGTGTTCTTTACCGTAACGGCCAAAAGGTCTTTCCCCGCACTGCCATCTCCTATTACCACCGGAATTGAGAAGGTGCCCGATTTTATGGAGAAAAGGGTATTTTCCTTTGTGGCGGTGCTCAATGCCTGGTAAATTGCTCCGTAGCCCACATTGTAAAGGGCCATCTTCTCTGGCTCTGTAATGAGCATAATCTGCTCCTGCCACAAAACCGGCTCTATATAAACTTCAGGCAAACGCCCCTTAATCTGCTGCAGCAGATGGTTCAGCTGGTCCGGCTCCAAAGATTTGGAATCCTTACGGCTGATCATTGCCACAAGAGGGGCCTCATTCTCAGCAAAAATGGTATTGAAAATATTAGAAGACTCCTCAAAACCCGATGTTGCAGAGGGGTAATTGCGCTGAATCCTCTCCCGCAGAATCTTCTCCACCTCCTCAAGTGCCTGAGGGGAAACTGCATCTATATAAAATTTCACCTGTGAAGGGGTAATGTCTCCAGAATGGGAAAGCAAGAAGTCCTGTTTGCCAATAAGCAGGTCATATTGTTCCACCTTACCCTCCAGCCCCGCCATAAGGGTTGCACAACGCTGGCGGCTCTCCTCAATGGTAAGGGAAGCGTTCCAATCTATGTTTAGGATAATATCTTTATGGGTAATTGGGGGCAATTTGCTCTTCTCCAGCAAGCCGTAGAAAATGAATGAACTGGCAGCCAGAGCAATGAACACCACCCAAGAGGTCTTCTGATGTCTCAGTACCCATTTGAGCCCTTTTTCATACAAATCATCAATCCTGTCCAACGAGAATCTCCTCTTCTCACCATCCCTGTCTCTGAGCAGCCCCATTGAGACAAACCGCTCCTGTTTGCGATACAACAGGTAATAATACACCGGAATAACCAGCACCGCCACAACAAGAGAGGTGAACAGAGCCATTGTAACCGCCATAGCCTGGTCATAGAAAAGGGCACCCGAGATGCCGCTGAGGAAAATCAGCGGTACAAACACAGAACAGGTGGTAAGGACAGAACTGAGCATTGGGGCAATTACCTCCTTGGTAGCCTCCACAACCGCCTCCTTCAGCGCCGCACCTCTCTGCCAGTACTGGGTAATATTGTCTATCACAATAATGGAGTTGTCTACCATCATTCCCAATCCCAATATTAATCCCGACAGTGATATGATGTTTATACTTATCCCCAACATATACAGCAGCAACAGAGAGGCTACCAGTGAAAGGGGAATTGTAATCATAACCAGCAACGGAGAGCGCAAATCACTCATAAAAAGGAAGATTACCAAAACCGCCAGAATTGCTCCTACAAGAATGTTGGATTTGAGGTTGTCTATAGAGTAGTCCAGCAACTCTGTCTGGTTGCGGGTAACGGAAAACTCTATCCCCGGATACTCATCATTAAAGTTTTTGGTAAGCATCTCCAATGAGCCTTTCAGAGCTGCCATCTGGGCATCTGACTGTTTTATTACCGCCATTGTAATGGCCCTCTCATCTCCCTGCTGCACTATGCCGTTAGTGGTTTGGGGAAGCACCTGTACATTGGCCAACTCTGCAAACGAGTAGATTCTGCCGTTGATATTAAGGTTGATTCGCTCTATATCCTCCTTTGACTTTATCTGGGAATCAAAGCTTATGTTCCACTGGTAATAACCGTCCCTTATGGAGAGGTTGCCAAGGGTAATGTTGTTGTTGGCAATGGCCTTCTCCAAATCCTGTACGGTAACCCCAAGGGCCTTGAGTTTGTGTGTATGGGGCTCTATAAGAATCTGAGTCCCCAGCACTCCGCTTATATCCACCAATGCCACCTCGGCCACCTGCTCAACCCTTCTGGCAATTATCTCTTTGGCAAAGGTGCTCAACTCCAGGAATTTCTCTACTGAACTGTCGGGAATAGAGACATTTATAAAGAATGCCGGGATATCTGTAGCACTTGCCTTTATAACCTTTGGGCGCTCCACCTCTTTGGGCAATGAGGAGAGGACTTTGTCTATCTTCTCATTTACATCTATAAAGTTTAAATCAATATCTGATTTATGATTGAACTCCATAAAGATGCTGCCGCTGCCGTTTACAGCCTCGCAACGGATATCCTGCAGTGCAGGAATCTGTATAAGTTGCATCCTGAGCGGTTTTATAACCTGCTCGTTTATCTCTCTGGCCGAAGAACCGTTTACAGCCACCTGTACGGTAATCTGCGGAATGTCCACATTGGGCATAAGGGATATGGGCAACTTGCCAATGGCTACAATACCCACAATGAATATTGCAACTATTGTCATTGAAACTGCTATTGGTCTTTCTACAAGTTTCTTAAGCATAATAATCACCTGTTAAGTTTTCATCAAAGATGTGTTTAATATAAAATTGGGACGACAGCCCCTCCTCAATTTTATAAACACATCTTTTTTAATCCGTACTTCTACTTCGTCCGTATCTCTACGTCAGAGCCATCTGCAAGGTTCAAGTTGCCGCTAATGATTATAGCCTCTCCCTCATTCAGCAGCACATCCTTCTCTTTGTGGCCTCTCACCACGTGGTGGGTACTGTTGGATTGCAGGATATCCACATATCTCCATTCGGCCTTACCATTCTTTGGATTGTACACAAACAGCACATCATAGCCGTCCCTCATCACAACTGCACTTTTAGGAACTGTTGGAAGGTTCTCCTTTGTACTCTTTATAAATACCTTCACATTCATCCCCTCAATGAGTTTTCCACCCTTGTTTTCAATTGAGGCGGTTACTACTATCTGCCCTTTCTCATCTACAAACGGATTTATCTCCTTAATTGTACCGCTATAATTTTGGGTTACATCTATGAATGGTTGCACCGCTATTTCCCTGCCTGTAGCTATATAAGGTAGCTCCCCCTCCAGTACCTTAAACTCTACGTTGAAAGCAGAATCATCAATTACAGTACAAACCACATCGGATGAATACTCGTGGGGCTTTACCGTTAAGTTGGCCACCACTCCGCTATGTGGGGCAGTAAGGGTTGCATTCTGCAGGGCTATCTGCGCTATCTTGTATGAGTTTAGTGCACTTGCATAACCGGAACGGATTTTTGCCACATTAAGGATATCTGCAGGCACGTTTGATGTATCCCTCCCATAACCGAATCCTATCAGTGCATCATACAAATCCAACTGTGCCTTGCCCAAACTCTGCTGCGCACGCTCATAATCCAGCTGCAAGGTTTGGGTATCAAGCTTTGCAATCACATCCCCTCTCTTTACCCTGCTGCCATTATGCACCGGAACAGACTCCACCACACCTGGAGTCTTGAAGCGCAATTCTGCCCTTGCCGCCCCCTTAAGGATTCCATTGCTTAAGGTCTCCCTATTGAACGGCTGCTTCCTCAGATGCATTGTATCTACGGTGTTCTTCTCTATCTTGTAATTCTCTTTGGCAAGTTCGTTTTCCACCTTATCACCCTTGTTGCCACAGCCGGCAATAAGGAATGCAATTGCAACCAATATTCCGTAAAGTATACTCATATTACTCATTTGTAAGTTCATCAAAGTTTGCATCTACCTTTTCGTTTGTAATGAAGTTGAAAAGGGTAGCTTTTTGTATGTTGTAATAATAAATCCAATAATTGCTCAAATCCTGCAGATAGCGCAGCTGGGCCGAATCCATTTCTGCCTGTGCATTGTTCAGCTCGGTTACACTTATGGTACCATTGAGGAATCTCTCTTTTGTGGTGGCATATCTGCTCTGGCCCACCTCATCTGCCCTTTGTGATACATTGCACTGCCCACCTTGCAGGTTGAATCTCATTACCTGCAGGGTAATATCCTCTCTCAGTTTGTTTTCTGCCTGTTCTATCTGGGATTCTATCACTTTGGCCTGGGATTTTGCAACCTTTACTTTTCCTTTGCCAAGCCCCCAATCCATTATCGGGAGGGAAAGGGTGAGTCCAAGTATTTCCTGGTCCAATGGGGATTTGTAGGCAACTCCCAAATCATTTCCTACCTGATTGAGTCCAAACTGGGCATACAGGGATGCTTTGAGTCCGGCATTTGCTTTGGCTTTGGCTATTGCCTCCTGGGCAGAGAGGGAATTGATTTCATTCTCCAAGTTGCTGGGAGAATTAAGGGTTACCATATTCATTACCTCTGCAAAATCAAGGGTGATATTTGGGTTCTGCGGTGGCTGCTGCAGGTTGATATCCACACTCTCATTGTAGCCCAGGAAGTTGCGCAGACGTTGCATTGCAGTTTTCTCTGCCAGCTGGTTGTCTCCTATGGCAAGATTGTCATTGAGGAGTTTGAGCTCCATCTGCAACAGTTCATCCTTGGTTACAGAGCCTATTGCAAATCTCTCCTTGGCTATCTTGTAAAGCTGTTCAGTATTGCTGTGGCTCTCTTTGGCTATCTCCACCTGCCGCTGGGCCAAGAGCAGATCAAAGAAATAGGTAACAGCCGTTACGGTAATGCTCTCCATTGTATTAAGGTACTCCCTTTTGGCCAGTTCATACCTTTTGGGTTCTATCTTCTTTTCCCATTTGAGAGAATTGTATGCGTTTATAGGTTGGCTGAGGGTAACCTTTACCGGCTGGGAGTTGTAGGTTATCTTGTCTGTTGGAGAGAACTGGTCCAGGCGGTCGAGTGATGTTACCACAGAAACCGAACCTCCGGTGAACGGAATGTTCTGGTCTATGGAAAGCCCCAACGAATTGGTAAGGTTGTTATTCTCTATATAACCAATCTCACCGGTTTGGGCATCCTGCAATGAAACCAATGAACGGTTGTAATTGCCCAGTGTACCCTGCAAATTGAGAGATGGCAGGAACTGCGCCTTGTAGGTTCTGTACTGCCAATAGTCCACCACAAAATTATGACGGGCCAGAATGGCTGAAGGAGACTGGCTGTGTGCTGTCTCAATCACCTCCTGCAAGCTCATTGTTAGGTTGTGGCGCTGTTGCCCATTTATTGTTGTGGCAATTGTCAGCAAAATGAAAATTAAAAATGTTTTTCTCGTGTTTTCCATATTTCAAATTTACCAAATAACCACTTCCCAAATACGCCTCCACCCCCTGTTGCGCCCGCTACAAGATGATTCTACTGATTAACAAAGGGTTTCTACACTCCGGTTGCGCTCCTCAGCTTGTACTTTGCCAGAGTACAACCTTCATTTTCACTCTTTATCAGAGCATAAAGGGTATTGCTGTTAGGGTCAATGCATATTTTTTCCATTCTCACTCCCATATTTATCTTTTGGAGAGGTTTGCCACTCCAATCGAACTGTACCAGATTTTGGCCTATATCATAAAAAGAACTGCCTACAACATAATTGTCCCCATCAAAAACGGCATACACATATTTGTCTGTAGCAAACAAGTCTATAAATCCCAAAATATAATTTAGTTCTTGCAAGGTTCCATTAAATTCAGGATCTATAAAATGTGATACAGATAGTGGAGTTATATTATTGTCAGAGATAGAGAATGTCTCTAAAATTGCTCCTCTTGAGATTCCTATTGCAAATTTTTCTTTATCAGAAGAATAACATATTGAATAATTGCCTGGATTATAAAAGTTCCAGCGGAGGAAAGTGTTTTCTTCGTAAGGGTGGGGGTACTTTGTATATTTACTTAATGTCTCACCTTGATCATTTTCTATGCTGAATCTGCATAAATTCGCAGTATCTTTTTTCATAGGACTGTAATTGTACATATACAAAGTTTTGTTCTCCGCTATCGGGAAGCAATTATTCACAAAATTGTTCTGAGTGCTGAAATCTTCATAGATAGCATCAGGTTCATTGTTAACAATACCTTTAATGGAGCAAGTAATATTTACCCCTTTGCTGTTGTTGGGTATTGTTAAGATTCCTGAAGTGATGTCAAATTCTACAAAATCGGGATTTGCGGCCAACTCTTTGGGCCCTCTCCCTTTATAAATGGCTCTGTTAAGCAGTTCTCCGTTGTTTTTGTTGTATATGTGCAAATAACAATTCTCGTTGTAACCCACAACAATAGCGTAGGATTCATATATGAATAAATCTACCACATGGCCAAAATACAAATCATCAGAAACTACCTCAAATTCCCCTGTGCTGGTGCTTTTGAACTTTGGCATTTTGTATAGTGTGGTATCGCTGGTACAAGATTGGATAATCAGAAGCACAAAAATTGCCAAGAGAGCAGCTCCTGTTAATGAGAATGATCTTTTCTCCATTACTGTTATTTTAATTTTATTACACCGCTATTCAAATATCAATTCTTGCCAGAAAAATCCCTTCCAGCGCATCTTCAATTACTGCATATAATTTGCTTGAATTTTCATCATAGCATATGCATTCTACCCGCATATTTGTTTTATAGAGAGTTTTGGCATTGCCGTTCCAATCAAATACGGCAATATTTTTTGTATACAGACGACGTGGGGCACTCCCAAGATAGTGTTCACCGTCATAAGCACAATAAATTGCAGAATCTGTTGCATATACATCACCCACGCACAATATTGCGCCCTTATAATCGGGCTCTTTTTCATTTCCTATGGTTGGCTCAATATAATACTTTGTGGCTATCTCTCTTATAGAGTCATCAGAGAGCTCAAATGTTTCAGCAATAAGCCCGTAGTGTGTAAAAATGGCCAGTTTGTCCCTATTGTCAGTAACGGCATACTCCATATTGCCAACGTTATATAAATTATATCTGAACCAGGAATTCTCTTCAAACGGAAACTTGTCAAACTTGTAAATTTCATTTCCCATACCATCTGCACAGATGAACCTGTAGCACTCCTCATACATAGAATAAGGACTGAAATTATTTATAAACAGCACTTTGCCGTCTTTGAGGGGAACTGTATTGGCAAAATTATATTTGGAATGCCGTTCTTCCCAATATATTGCACCAAACTCCCCACCAATAAATTTTGGAATATTGCATCTGATTATTGCCTTTTTAGAAAAATCATACATAACAACTTCACCCTTTTCTGCATCAAAGGATGAATTCAGATGACCCATCAATGTTTCATTTGGTCCTCTTCCTTTACCTAATCCGCTTCTTATATGTTTTCCAGTCTCCTTATCATATACGTGAATATATGAAGATGTAAAGCCATCCCATGCTACAATTATTGCGTATTTGTCATATATGTATAAATCATTTACCACATTGAATTCCAAGTTATTGGTGAGCGCCTCAAATTTTACGGATTTTTGATGCCAAAACCTTGGTTCTTGGTACAATGAATCAGATTTGCATCCGTACAATACAGATGCAAGAATAATTATAAGTATCAAATGGATTGATTTTTTCATATTACTGTACTATTTTTTGTAAATGATATTTACATAACCATTCCCGATAAAATTCTGCATAATATTCTGGGGATACCGGTAATATTCTATTTCCAAAATTCTACTGCTATGAAATTTTAAGGTCCTCAAATACCCCTCATAATTATCCATAACTCCATCTACAAATATTTTAGTCCTCTCATTCACCCATTCAAGATTTTTATCGTTAATATCTGTAGTTGTGGTGCATTTGCTCAAATGGATTATTGCATTATAATCCCTGGTGAACAGGTGAAGATATCTTTTACCCACTATGCAATGTTCTACAAAATTATACCGGTGGCTTCCCGGATGAATTTTGCTATACTCTTCATAGGTTATATCCTTTGCCCAATCTGAGGCACTGTAGAGTTTGAATCCGTCAATTTTCTTACGGTCTCCTATACCCTCTGAAACAGGGACAAAAGGAATCCACCCCCCATCATCCTCATAATAATAACTTATCTTCTTTTGAGCTGTTGCAGCCAAAGTAACACACACAATTGGAATGATATAGAAAGCCTTCCAAACTCTCCTGCGTGGTGATTTTCTGTGCATCATCATATCAATACGCTGTTTGAGAGCACTATAACTGAAACTGTTGGCAATAGGATAACCACATTTGTCCACCGCCTTTCTTATCAGAAGATATTGGTACCCTTTTATATCAACGCCATTGCTCAGAACAGCATCATCTGCCTCAAATTCGTGTATGGCACACAAGTCTGATTTAAGCATCCAAATTACAGGGTTAAACCACTGGAAAGCGGCAACAATATAGATGAAAACGATATCCCAAGAATGCTTTAGTGCAATATGCGCCCGTTCGTGAGCCAGAAACTGAGTGTATCCGCTCTCAAAATCTGCTTTGGAAAGAACTATATATTTCATCCAGCTGAAAGGGGCCATATCTGCATCTGTTATTACCAGCACCTCCCCGCTTTCGAGCTTTCGGCTCTCTCCGGTGCGGATAATTTTCATTACATTAAAGATGGATACAATAAAGTGCGAAAGCACCACCAATGCCCCAAGAGCTATGATTACACAACCCCAATAAATCCATAACGGTTCTGTTACATCCACCTGAATTTCTGTATCACCCATTAGCGGGCCATCATATACGACAAGATCGGATAATACCAACTTGATTCTTGTAATTTTGGTTATCGTAATTGCACAACACGGAAGTGTGAAGGAGAGCAGCACCGCACCAAGCAAAACTATACGGTTCAACCTGTGCAATGTCTCCTTGCTTAAAAGCAGCTGATAGAATATATAGAACACCGCCAGCAGAAGAGCCGACTTGCCCTGGTATATCAGAACCTCAGCCATATCTGCCTAATTGTTTCCGTTTTCAATCTTATTGATAAGCTCCTTAAGCTCATCAATGGAAATCTTCTCTTCTTTTACAAATGCAGATACAGCACTCAGATACGAATTGTTAAAATATGTGCTGACCAATCCTTTAAAAGTACTTCCGGCATACTCCTCCCTGCTTACAATAGGATAATACTGGTAAGTGTTTCCATAAGCCTTATGATCTACATAGCCATTGGCCTCAAGAGTCCTTACCATAGTGGACAAAGTGTTGAAATGTGGCTTTGGATCTGCATAGAGTTCCAACAATTCTTTAACGAACATAGCACCCCTGTTCCAGAAGTGGTTCATTATTTCTTTCTCTTTTTTAGTAAGCTTTTTCATATCATTCTACATTGATACGACAAATATAACTAAAAAATATTCACATTCAACTATCTTTATTAGTTATTTAACTATAAATATTAGTTCTCATACCACACCACTGCCATACCCTCTGTATCCATTACCTTATCATATTCTTTTTGGGAAGCCTCACCCAAAATATCCCTGTTTACAAACTCCGGCAGCTCTTCACTCTCTACAAGCATATACATTTTATTCCCCAACACATTTCCGTGAAAAAACTTCATCCCCTCAGCAGTCTTGTCAAACAGATAAGATCTTGAGTTCTCCAAATCATATATGAGTGTATAAATCTTTCCACCTTCAAATATCACATTAGCAAAAATCTTATCACCCACTATTTTCATATCTATGAATGGCGACACCTTCCTGTTGGAAAAGGATTTTATAAAATCTACATATTCCCTTGCAGAATCAAATTCAGGAATATCCGCCAATTGAGCCTGATACTTTCCAAAATCCCACTCAAACACCCTTTCCAATTTTCCATCCTCAACATTTATACAATCCACCGCACCATCATACGAGTTATAAACATAAATCTTCCCGTCCTTCTCAAAAACAGGTCTCTGCAGGTAAGTATAAAGCCTCAAGTAATCGGGAAGCCTGTATCCCAACTGCTGCAATGTATCTTCCCCACCTCTCAAAACCCATAACTTTTCTTCTTCCCGATGAGAATAAAGAATATAATTCTCACCATCAAAAAGATAATAATGAGCAGACAACAAACCTTTTCCTGTACAATCCACCAAAGAATGAAATTTAATTGGGGATGTAGTGTATCTGTATATTTTGCCAGTGGGATCCAATACCTCCAGCAACTTTTCAGTCCTATTATAACGGAGCATTTGAGCCATAATATACTCACCCGCTCCACGCCCATACAAATCTGCTTTTTCAACAAACCTGCCCTTCTTATCATAAACGTGAACAGAAAAAGTATGAGGATCCAAAACAAAAAGATTATCCTCACTACAATCAACCCACGGGCTGCCATTAAAAACTGAATACGTAAGGGGAACAGTATCATCCAAGCATACCACATCCACTTCAGAGAAAATATCATATACCGAAGTTTCTTCACATAATAGACTTTCTACATTTATCCGAATATTTTTAAGATTACCTACCTGACTGTTGTTTCCGCAACCAGTAAGCAGTAAAATGAATAGGGCAATTGTTTTAAAACATTTGTACCTCATAACATATCCTAATTATCAACAATCTACTGATTAAACCTCTCTAATAACCTGCATAAAAAGGTGTCTATGTTCATAAACCTTTCTACATAAAACTTTCTTCTGATAACTTTACTCAAATTATAGAAAGATTTCATTTCCAAATAATTGGAAATTTCACTTCCATTCAAGCCAATACAGTAAAGACACAACATTAAAGTCTTGATATAAAATAGTTGTGAATAATAAACTGTTTTATACAGTTATCTCAATAAGCAAAGGTTCTTTTCTATAATTGCCGTATGTTCAGACCGTACTCCACACTCCTTGGCATATTTGCTCCACTGACTTATCGTATCAACTATTTCCCCAATTATTGAATCAGCATTTTTTACATCCATCATCTTTCCTACCAAAGACAAATCATTCCTGGTAAATTCATCTTGTTTACCATTAATGGACATCTGGTGTACTGCAGTCCATTTTCCTGTTGGAGAATATGAATAACACAAATCGTAAGCAGGAGCAAGTTTCCAACTGCCGCTGCTGTCCATCAGAAAACTGTGATTCTTTGTGTGATCATCATGATTCCTTGCCACCACATTAAACACCATCCTACGGAAGAATTGTTCCATTTCATTGTAGTTCAGACCTATTTTTCTCATAATACGAAATGCTGACTCATAGGAATGCAGTGAATCCCTATCATAATGGGCTATGGCAGCCAAAGTCTGCATATGTATTTTATCTCCATTATCCGTACGGTCAAACCTTTTTGTCATAAAATGGAATGAATCTCCCTCTTCCAGCAACTTACTTTCCGTCATTTTTATTCCACAATGGGTAGCCATTTTATAGTAAGCATATTCAATATTGCCAATACCTTTGGGATGATCTATTTTTGATCCATTCTCATTGAAAGTGGTACCATCAAACTTCAGCAGCCAATAAGTAAACCCTTTTGGAGCTTTTACCTGCCCAGATCTTATTTCATTTGTCTGTTCATTGATTGCAACAATTGCTTTTGGTTTTGCACCACCAGCAGATGTTCCTATCTTAAGAATGTTCAAAATATTCTTATCCTCCTGTATTATGCTTTCCCTGAAAGCTGCCCTATCCTTAAAGACTTTATCTGCCAACTGAACCAGACTGTCCATTCTTAGAATAGTTGATTCGTTCAACTCCTTTATATCCTTGCTTGGGTAAAACTCCAATGCTCCCATTGCCCTTTCTCCCACATAACAAAGTCGGTCCAATGGCGTTACATTAGTTTCTGCTATTCCATGGGCAGCAAACCAAGAATCAATTATTTCATTTCCATATTTGTCGGGAAGAGAATCTGCTATCATTCCAGGCAGTCCATGGAAACAATTGTTTCTGTTATTTGGAAAGGTGTAGACAAAATCACGCATTGAACTTTTCAAAGGCATAATTATTGGGGAAACATCCAATCCACTTTTGAAAAATTCCGGGTAATACTGAAATTCTGCAAGTCTCCTCTTTTCATTCCAAGAAAGAAGACCTACTTTCTTACCATATAACTTTACATCTACTATAAGTTCATTCATGGTCATTCTTCGTTTTCTTTATTCTCTGCTTCTTTTTACCCATCAATTTTTTCATAAGCAACGGACTTCTTGGAGGCTCAGGGATGAATTCGTTAAGATTATCCAGCATATCCAACACTCTCAACACTCTGATATAACTATCTATCATAATATTGCATCCTTTCTCCATACGTACAATTGTACTGATATTTACACCTGCCATTTCAGCCAGTTCTGCCTGCTGGATATTGCGTCTTATACGGTATTCCTTAAGCCTTTCCCCTAAAGTTTGAAGAATAGCTCCGTTTGTCATTTCCTGCCACATATCTTCGTCCTAACCTTTATTCAAATATTATTTTGCATTTTTACAAAGTTAAAACAAATTTAGCTAATAATTGTGCAATACTGAATATTTAACTACCTCTTCTTTTTGAAAGAATATCTACCACCACCTTCATCATTCAGAAGACCCGGAGCATAAGAAGAGTGTCTTTTAGTGCGGGTATACGAAGCTTTTCCCTCTATCTCTACATTTTTAGACTCAACAGATGAGGTTCTGTACTTCCTTACAGAAACAATCCCCTCGCCAAGCACCGTTTCTATAAAGGCAATGGTACGGATAGTAAAATTATGCTGCCCGCTCAGCCACTTGCTTATCTCTGCCTCCTTCTTACCTGCCGCTTTTGCAAAATCAGCCTGCGACCACCCTTTACGCTTAAGGATATCGTATATCCTTTTGGCAATATCAAATGACAAATCCACTTCCCTGCCAATATGCTCAGGTACGAAAGCTATCATTTCCTGCAACTCAGGGTTAATATATGTAACCTTACTCATATCAATTAAATTCCAACTTAATATTAACAATCTCACTATGAATATCATCATCCGAAGAGTTAAATCTTACAAAGAATTTCTTAAACTCAGAATAAGGATCATTATCAATCCTTATAACATAAATCTCCGCATTGTCTGAAAATATATACGGTTCAAACTCTACCTTCCTCATACAGCAACTTATTTCTGCAAAGTTACTTATATTGTGATAATAAACAAATATTTACACAAATAAAGCCTTAACTTTAAAGTTAAGGCTGCTATAAGTAGGATTATTTCTTTCCAAACCTCATCACCATCAGAACTGGGTTGTCTTCTTCTGAGGCGGAGGCGGCAATTTGCTTCAGATCACTGGGAAGAAGGTTGTAGTGTTCTTTAAGGAATGGGATTGGCAATACGGCTGCCAGCGTGTTTGGGGTTTTGGTAAGATTGTAACAGCTTAACAGGAATTCATCTTTCCATAGAATCTCTTCTTTATCCTCCGGGAAGTAGTTGCTACAAGGGAGCTGGTATATCTGTTTTTCCCCTTTCATGTAAATGTAGTTCGCATTTTTGAATCTTTTCTCCCTATTCGCTTTACTGTCCTGACTGTTGCAGAAAAGGATATAATCCTCTGTTTCAACTAAAGGGCAAACCAGATTTACTGCATCCTCACTCTGTTGCACACTAAGGAATTTTGGAGTCATCTCCAGTTTCCTGTTCAAGTAGTATACCGTATCTGTTCTGGAGGTAAGTATGTATATACCGTTGGCGGTATATGTTACGCTGGATGACATATAGATGTCATTAAGCCCATACGGTTTTGCAAATTGAAATCCTTTGTGTGGAATGAATTGGCCAGTACGGGTATCGTATAATTTCATTGTTGCACCATCGTCCCACTCCTCCCCATTGGAGATAACAAATTTGGAATTCAGGTACAACAGCACAAGTGTATCGCCAAAGAGTTTTGAGTCTTTACAGTTTTCTACTGTTATCTTACTGCCGTTGGCAAGGATGTCTCCGTTATAGTTGAATGCGCGTATAAATTTGCCGTACCCGGAAAATGCATATATCTCTTTTTTCTCCTCATCTATTTCATAAGGACAATCAAGCCCAAACAATATTTCTTCGTTTTCCTCTTTTGCCCTAAAAATTGTTTTCAAATGTTTTCCTTCAGTATCAAACAGCTCCAGCTTCCCATTTTGGGGGCTGAATCTGTGCCACTCGCCATCTTTTCTATATGGAGAAAAGTCTCCAATAAAAATGTGTTCATCATCTATGTGTATCTGATTTGCAAATGAAGATGCATACGAGAGCAACTTGGCAGAATCCCCACCCTGCAACGGTATATATGAAATCTCTGCAATATCTGAGAGTTTCCAATCCAACAAAGGATATTCCTGCGAAAAGTCTACAACAATAAGGTCTGCAGGTTTTTCTGAAGATTTGCATCCCGACAAATTTATACTGCACAACAATGCAAACAATATGCTTATAGGGAGGAAAATGTTCTTTTTCATAGCAAATGATTTTTCAAGTATTATCTCAATTGGAATACATACGGGAATATATAGGTTGTTTTCATTGGAACACCTTCTTTAGTTGCAGGTTGCCATTTGGGAGACACCCTTACAACCTTTATAGCTGCAGAATCCAGCAACGGGTGGGCACTCTGTATTACCCTTATATTTTCCAATTCACCTGTTTCTGTTATTTCAAAGGCTAACTTGCCTCTACCCATAATCCCATCCTCTTTTGCCTCAAGGGGATATACCACTCTATAAAAAAACCACTTTATAAACTCCACGTGACCACTCTTGCCGGAATCTGGAGAGATAAATATTGCCGGTTGTACAGTTGGATCCGTCTCCGGCACAATGGCTTTTTTATTGTCAAATACTATCGGGAAGATATATTTTACATCTACAGGTTTGCTGTCCGATTTGCCTGGTGTCCATTTTGGGGCTTTTGAAATTACCCGCATAACCTCTTTTTCCAATACAGGGTCTGCGTGTTCAGTAATTTCAATATTTGTCATACTGCCGTCTTTGGCAATGGTGAAACTTACCGTTACTTTACCTGTGATATTCTGTTCCAATGCACTCTGCGGATATTTCAGTTCTGAATATACCCATTGGGCAAAACTGTTGGGTTCTCCATCCAAAAATCTTGGCTTTTCATCAACTGTTGCGTACAATTGGGCGGCTACTTCTTTTGAACTTTGTTTGCACCCCATGCAGCATAGCAGTGCTGAAGCCATTGCAATTATTAAAAATATACCCCTTTTCATATCTGGCTCTTTTTAAAAATTTTCAGTTTTCTGTAGTGGGCAGGGAGGTCTTCTGCCTGTGAGATTTTGTTCCTTACCCTCGATTTCATTGCCCTTATGGAGGATTCGGTACCACCGGTATACAATGCAATCTCAGAAATGGGATGTTCCTCCTCTGTAAGGATAAGCACAAGCTTTTCTTGTGGAGAGAGAAAATCCAAATCCTTAAGATAAGGATACATACGTACAAACTCAGAATCATTCACCACCTCAACAATACCGCTTTTACTCCCCGCCTTAGCCCTGTTTATGGCATCCTGCAGCTCATCATACATTGTCTCGGAGAGTTTTATGTTTCTTCCCGATATCTTGTTCACTTCATTTGCCAGCAGTGGCAGGTTCTCCGCATGCTTTATTAGGAGTTTGTTGGCAAACTTTTCTGCATTGAGCCTCCTGTTGTGTATCCGCCCCAACCAATATGCCCCAATAATGGCACCTACAACAAGTGCCACTATAACACAATACAGGATTGTGTTATGGTGTGAAATACGCTCCAGCTCCACAACGGCGGCTTCCAGTTCGTATTTGTAAACCATCAGTGTCTTAAGGGTATCTACATATATCTGTTCCATACACATCAAATGATTCCAGTAACAAATTTAACATTTAGAATGCATTATCTGATTTGAGGCAGGGTATATTTGCGCATACAATGGTTCTCGTGGTCTGATGCATATACTGTGGCCGGATCTGGGGTAATGGCAAGATAGCTCAGATGCGCATCAGTCAGATATGACTGCACAAGGTTGAAATCGTAGTCAAATACCAGAAGATAAGTATTGGATTGTGGGTCTCCGACACCCCTCTCCCTGTTTTCTTTAAGGGTTTCCGGATTGGCAAGCATATAAACATATTTCTCTCCCGCAACCAAATATGGTTGATTCATTACTACATTATCCTCCGCCATCTTCTCTCTTCCATTCTTTATGGTATATTTCGGTTCCAGCAGGGTAAATGTTTTATCCAAGGTTATTTTGTTTTCTGCAATGCTGTATCTCCTTATATTACTGTACCTATAATTCTGAACAAACAGCTTGCTTCCACTGGGTGAGAGCACCATTGAAAGATTAAAATTCACCTGATTGTCATTTGCGAGATTTGGATCATCCAATACAGGGTACACCAGCGTATCCAACACTTGACCGGTATTGTCGGTAAGGGAAAGCCTTCCTCCTGTTCGTGTACCAAGGAAAAATACAAACAATGAATCTGATGCAGCCTGCAGGTTAACGGCAAAAGAAGGTTTCCTGAACTGGTGCTTGAAGTACTCCTCTACTATGAGGGTATCTGTATCCATTGATATTTTAAGCACTTTTTCTCCCATAACATCGTTTGCATACAAATTATTGCCATACAAATCTATATAAGGGTTCACAAGAGATTCATTTGGACCTCGCCCCTTTGATACTGCAGAATGGGTTACTTCACCCGTCTGCAAATCTGCAATGTGTATGAGTCTCTTGTTGGGCAACTCCATTTTGCCAAAAAATCCTTGTGGAGTATAAAAACAATCAAAAGCGTAGTTTATCAGATACTCTGCAGGAAGCCTCTCCCCTTGCAAAGGGCGGGCATTGCCTATATAATACTCTAATGGTTGTGGGAACACACCCGCGTTTGTTGTACAACCTGCTGTAGCAAGAAGCAACACAGCAATAAATCTTCTCATAATATTTATGTTTAATTCATTGCCAAGTTACCGCTTTTCCAGCCTGTATATTGTGTGTGATATCCCCAATGCGGTCCATCTGCGGCCTTTTGCAGGATATTTTTCTGATTATATGAATGTTAACATTTTGCAGTTTCAGGGTTGTTTCCCCTCTTATGCCCAATTTATCCCTTTATCCCACCTTAATTTTGTACCACAACCAGTTTGGAATAAGGCGCCAGAAGGCCACTACCGCAGTCCATTTCCAGTCTATGATTTTTGTGTTTTTTCGGGCATCAATGGCTTGCTTAATTTGTCGGGAAGCATACGGAAGTTGCATTGTCATTGGGTAGTTGCGCCCCTTTATGAAATCTGTTGCTATGAAACCCGGCAATATTGTGGTAAATGACATATTCCACCCTTTGCTGTTGGAGAGCTGCCTCAATGATTCCATATATCTTACCTGATACATCTTGGTTGCCGAGTAGGATGCACTTATCCCTATCCCCCTTGTTGAGGCTATTGATGAAATTGTTGCAAACTGCACGTGATGTCCTGCAGTGCTTCCATACTCCACCACTGCCGCCGCTATTGCGGTAAATCCTGTTACATTTACGTTTATTGTGCTGTACTCCAACTGCATCTCCAGCTGGGCATTCTGTTTTCCAACCCCCGAACAATAAATCACCAGATCAACTCCCCCAAGCGCCTCCACCATCTCCCTGAACTTGCCCCTTGGACTCTCTTGCAGCTCTCCCCCCATCTCTGCCGGAACCGCTGAAAGGTCTGCCCTGAAAACAATTATATTCACCGGATGAGTTTTCTGCAATTCTTTCAGATTCTCCACCCTCCTGGCCGCCACCGCCACCATACACCCCTGCACAGCATACTGCTGGGCCAACATTTTTCCAATACCTGATGATGCCCCAAAAATTATAACTTTTTTCATAAATATCCTATTTTTTTTGGAAGTCGGGACCCGACTTCCAAAAAGATTTCATATCAACTGTTGCGTTAAAATGACCTGTGAGGCCATTTTTTTCAGTGTACAAAATAACTGAAATTTTTATAAATTTGTAATATTTAATAAATGTACTATACAGCAAAATGATAACCTTCCTAATTTCTATTACGGTACTCATTGCGGGGTACTTTACCTACGGTAAATTTATAGACAGGTTCTTTGGGGCAGATCCAAAAAGGACTACACCGGCCATAGAGATGGCAGACGGAGTGGACTATCAGGTAATCAAACCATGGAAAATATTTATAATCCAGTTCCTTAACATTGCCGGACTTGGTCCAATTTTTGGAGCCATTATGGGTGCGGCATACGGTCCAATAGCTTATTTGTGGATTGTGTTGGGATGTATCTTTATGGGTGCAGCACACGATTATACAGCAGGAATGCTTTCACTCCGCCACAAAGGTGCCAGCCTTAACGAGATAATTGGAATGTACCTTGGCAAAGGGTTCCAGAAATTCCTCACAGTGGTAATCATTGCACTGCTTTTTGCTGTAGGAACTTCATTCATAAGCGGCCCTGCAGGATTGTTGCACCAACTCTCAGGTTGGGATGTAAAAATCTGGCTCACAGTTATATTCACATACTATATAATTGCCACTTTACTCCCGATAGATAAAATCATAGGAACAATTTACCCATATATGGGGGCAGTGCTTCTGTTTATGGCGGTAGCAATAGGAGGCTCACTGCTGGTTAAAGGGTTCAACGGGGAACTTCAGATGGTGGAACTTACAGCAGAAACCTTCCGCAACTACAAATCAAACGGAACAGAGTATATGCTTGTACCAATGCTCTTTATTGTAATCTCCTGCGGAGCAATAAGCGGATTCCACGCAACACAATCGCCACTGATGGCCCGCTGTATGAGCAATGAAAAATATGGAAGGCCTATTTTCTACGGGGCTATGATTGCAGAGGGAGTTGTGGCGTGCATTTGGGCAACTGCCGCAATGGCCTATTTTGGCGGCCCGGAGGGGTTGAACATAGCAGCTGACGGAGGCAAAACTCCTGCAATAATTGTAAATGCCATTTGCGAGAGCTGGTTAGGCAAAGCAGGTGCTATAATAGCTATTCTGGGAATAGTTGTATGCCCTATCACCTCCGGCGATACAGCATTCCGCAGCTTGAGACTTATCCTTGCAGATGCGGTAAACTACTCACAAAAGCCTGTGAAGAACAGGATTATGGTATGTATTCCAATTTTTGCAGTAGCATTCCTGAGCTGTACAATTGATTTCTCAATAATATGGACATACGTAGGAATAAGCAACCAGTTGCTGGCTGCCACAACCCTATGGGCCTGCGCCGCATACTTTGCATCAAAGGGAAAGAACCACCTGGTAATGACAATACCGGCAATCTTCATCACTTATATGAGTGTATGCTTCCTTCTTATAGCACCAAATGTGCAGGGTGGACTTAATCTTGCACCAATTATCGGACATATTGGAGGTGGAGTGGTTGCCCTGTTGTGCACCTCTTTGTTCTACATAAAAAAAGTGAAGAAATAAGTTTCATATACAACAAGACAAAGAGCTACAGCAAAGTGTAGCTCTTTGTACTTTTTATACCAGGGTATCCGTAATATGCGGAAACTATTGTACCTGTAACAACAATGGGACGTCCCAAATTGTCGGGATTATTAACAAGATTCAACGCATCCCTGATAGGACCGGAAGGGAGCTCCACCACCATCATATTGTTACGGTTCCTTTCAGATACTGACGATGCTATTACAAATGATGATTTCATCTCAAATGGAGGTCCTACCCTTACAGTTGTAGTTGTCACATCTCCACCCAAAATATATCCGAACACCTTAACGTTCTTTTGCCCTATCATTTCTTTGGCCTCCTCAATTGAAACAGCACCTGTAGGAATCTTCAGCCCCACATTATAATTGTACCCAAACCACACCCTGGCTGTGTCAATATCTATTTTAAACACAGAAGCTGTACTCTTGCTGGCATTGTACTCTAATCTCATACTCAACATCTGCCCCGAATCCAATGTTTTCTCAAGTAAAGTTGTATCCACTCCAGAGTTATTGTATATTATCTGGAACGGTTCTGCAGATACATAAGCATACTTTTTTTGCTCATAATCATATTGCAACCTTTTCTTTCCCTGAGCAATAATAACCCCACTGCCAGGGAACTTGGCCTTGAAGCCATCACTGAATGCAAGTTTTATTCCGGCATTAATCTGTCTGCATATAAAAGAGACCTTAGCTTGTTCATTCTCAGAAACTACAATGGTATGCGTG
The DNA here is from genome assembly GCA_045645465.1 of Candidatus Egerieisoma sp. GTDB lineage: Bacteria > Bacteroidota > Bacteroidia > Bacteroidales > UBA932 > Egerieousia. The sequence goes on along the minus strand of JAZRIV010000045.1, from coordinate 104,076 downwards.
TCACCAAAAACAGGTGTATCCAAAGATGGAGGATTGAACCTCTGTGAATACAGTGCTATTTCATAACCTCCAGGAGTTACTGTTATTTCTTCCGGCCTTCCTCCATATGCCCCATCGTAAATTTTCTCTCCTTCCGTTGAATAAATTGAAAGAATATAACTGTTGGTATCAGTGTTAATGCCACTTTTAAGAAAGATCCCATCTGTCCAGTATTCATTGGGAGTACCTTCTATTGCAAGTGCAATGCTACCTCTCGCCTGATGAATTTCTCCCGGCTCCTTTAACATAAACGAAGTACACCCCTGCAGAATACACACAAATACAATTGCGCCAAACCACTTCTTCAGATTAAATTTCACTTTTTCCATATCTCCTCCTCTTTAAAAAATTATTTGATGCAAAAGTATCTGTTCAATAACAGACCTGAGTCCAGAAAAAGCAAAAAACGGTTTTAAAAGAAAAAAATTTCTTTTTCCTAAAAATTCACGGGGCCAAACCTGAAAATCAGGCTGGCCCCGCTACTTAACCTAAACTTAAACTATGAAAAACTTCATAGGTCATTTTTACAATTACTGTGCCACAATCCTAATTTTTGCAAACTTCAAAAGGAGTGTCTTACGTCCACCATTTTTAAAGTCGACAATAGCCTTACGGCTGGCAATGTCGCCCTCAAGTGATATCACTACACCTATGCCAAAACGGTCATGCTCAATTGTTTGACCCACTGTTACCTTTGAAGGGGAATCAGGTGTAAAGTCTCTCTTTTCCAACTGAGCCTTAAGCATAAAGTTCCCTGGAACAGACTCCTTTCTAACCTGTATACCACCACTTTGGGTTACAGTTCCAAATCTGCCGGAAGAACCGCCCGAATACCCTCCGTTTCCACGGCGTACTCCCCAAACAGCCTCATTCTCATCAAATCTTGTCCTTAGCTCTTCCTCCCAATCTGTAAGAGGGTTCAATATGTATTGTTTGTCAATCTCCTTTATAAATCGGCTTGGCGGATTGCTCACGTGACTGCCCCATTTTATACGGGATTTTGCAAATGAAAGTTTAACCCCTTTCTCCGCTCTTGTCAGGGCAACATAAAACAACCTTCTCTCCTCCTCCACATCCTGCTGTGCAGTTGTTCCCATTCCCGATGAAGGGAACAGGTTCTCCTCTACACCCACTATATAAACATACGGGAACTCCAGTCCTTTGGATGAATGGACAGTCATAAGGGCAATCTTGTTCTTGTCCTCCTCATTGTCATTACCATCCAAATCACTCAACAATGACACATTCTCCAAGTAAAGATCCAATGTGACAACCGGCACATCGTACCCCTCCTGAGCCATCTGCTCATACTCCAGCATCCCCTCATCAACAAACTCCTTTATGGAATTGAACAACTCCTCCACATTCTCCACTCTCCCTTGCCCCTCAAGAGTTGTATCCTGTTTCATATAATCAATGATACCAAAACGGGTATTTACCTCCATTGCCAACTCATACGCACTTGTATAAGGCATCTTCTCTTTCAACTGCTCAATCCCGGCCACAAAATGTTTCATTTTTGCTGCAGTGGCGGCCTTAATGGAAAATTCCTCCAGATTTGCACTTTTCACCGTCTCCAGCAAAGAGATCTCTTTAGAGGCAGCCGCCTCCATAAGCCTGCCCAATGAGGTATCCCCAATACCCCTTGCGGGGAAATTTATTATCCTGCGGAAAGCCTCATCATCTTTGCCATTAGAGACAAGTCTCAAATATGCCAACATATCCTTGACCTCTGCCCTCTCGTAGAAAGAGTGGCCTGCAAAAATCTTGTAGGGCATATTCTTTCTCCTCAGAGCCTCCTCTATAACACGGCTCTGGGCATTTGTGCGGTACAAAATGGCAAAACTGCTGTAGGGTTCGTGGGTGCGGTGTATCTGCTCCATAATTGAAGATGCCACCATAATTCCCTCTTCCTGCTCTGTAAAAGCATTTATAAGTTCAATAAGCTCCCCTCTCTCGTGCTGTGAAAAACATTTCTTCTTCAGCTGCATCTTGTTCTTGTCTATAAGAGAATTGGCAGCATTCACTATGGTTTGGGTAGAACGGTAATTCTGCTCAAGCCTGTACTCCTTTGCCTGAGGGTAATCCTTTCTGAAATTGAGGATATTCTCAATCCTTGCCCCCCTGAAACTGTATATGCTCTGGGCATCATCCCCAACGACAGAGATATTTTGGTGCTCACTGGCAAGTTTCTTTATAATCAGATACTGTGCATAATTGGTATCCTGATACTCATCCACCATTATAAATTTGAACCTCTCCCTGATCCGTACCATGGCATCGGGAAAATCCCTGAACAGAATGTTTGTATAAAGGAGTATGTCATCAAAATCCATTGCACCGGCCTGCCTGCACTTTTTTGCATATTCCCGATAGATTTCCCAGAGTCTTGGTTTCTTTGCTGCGGAGTCATTCTGGATAAGGGTACTGTTGCGGGAATAGGCTTCTGCTGTAACAAGATTGTTTTTAGCCATAGATATTCTGCTGTGAACTTCATTGGCCTTATACACTTTGTCATCAAGCTTCATCTCCCTGATGCAAGCTTTTATTACATTGCGGCTGTCTGTAGTATCATAAATGGAAAAGGTCTTTGGAAATCCAAGCAGTTCCGCTTCATCACGCAAAAACCTTATGAATATGGAATGGAATGTTCCCATAACCAGCCTCCTTGCCTTATAATCTCCTATAAGTGAGGCTATTCGCTCTTTCATCTCTCTGGATGCCTTATTGGTAAAAGTAAGCGCCAGAATGGTATCGGGAGCATAACCTTTATCCAAAATGTTTGCAATCCTGCAGGTAAGTACTTTAGTCTTTCCACTGCCAGCTCCGGCAATAATCAGCTGCGGCCCTTCAATATCACTAACTGCCTGATATTGCGCCGGATTCAATCCGTCAAAAATCTGTTTGTTCACCTGTTCCATAATAGTGCAAATCTACTGGCTAAAAAATCAAAAACAAAACTCAAAATACTTATTTATTAGCAATATATTGTTTACATTTGCGCAAAATTTCTGAAATAATGATCAAACATATTCAATTAAACAAGGGACTGGACATTCCTGTAAAGGGTGCAGCAGAGCTTAAGATTGAAAAGACCATTAACTCGGAGGTTGTTTCGGTAAAACCTGTCAACTTTAAGAATCTTACCCCTAAACTTCTTGTAAGAGAGGGTGATGAGGTTAAAGCTGGCAGCATTTTATTTGTAGACAAATACCATCCGGAGATTGGCTTTGCATCTCCTGTAAGCGGAACTGTCGAGTCAGTAGTGAGAGGCGAGAAACGCAAGCTCCTTGAAGTGCGTGTAAAAGCGGCCCAAACTACAGATTACATTAAATTTGATGCTCCAAAGGCTGACAAAGCAACGCCTGAGGAGATTAAGAAGGTTCTTTTGGAGAGCGGCCTTTGGGTTGCCCTGAAACAGAGGCCTTATGGTATTGTGGCAAATCCTGCAGATGAGCCAAAGGCAATTTTTGTTTCTGCTTTTGATTCTGCGCCTCTTGCTCCTGATTACAATTTTACACTCAAAGATGAGGCTGCAAACCTTCAGGTTGCAGTTGATGTACTAAACAAGCTTACCAAAGGTGGCGTGTTTGTTGGTGTTAACGGCAAAAATGCTTCCGCATCTCCGTTCAACAAATTGAACAATGTCAAATTGTACGGATTCAGCGGTGCACATCCTGCCGGCAATGTGGGTGTACAAATTAACCACATCAATCCTATCAACAAGGGAGAGATTGTATGGACAATAGATCCTATGTTTATGGTTGCTATCGGGAAGCTCTTTACAAAAGGCATCTATGATGTTACAAGAACTATTGCTGTTGCAGGTAACAGAGTGGAGAAACCTTGTTATGTAACTTGCGTTCCAGGTACTCAGATTAAAGACCTTGATTTCTTGGTGAGCAAAAAAGAGGTTGAGATTTTTGACCAGGAGTGCGGTTGCCGTTACATCAGCGGTAACATTCTTACAGGAAGCAATGTAGGAGCCGAGGGTTCTTTGGACTTCTACAGCAATATGGTTTCTGTAATCTCTGAGGGTAACTATTATGAGATGTTCGGATGGGTTAAACCTATGCGTTTTGGCAAATTCAGCTTCTCAAAATCTTACTTCTCTTGGCTTACTCCTAAGAAGAAATATAAAGTTGATACAAATACCAACGGTGGACAAAGAGCATTTGTAGTATCAGATGTATACGGCAAAGTGCTTCCTATGGACATCTACCCTGTATACCTTCTTAAAGCTATTCTTGCAGAGGATATAGACAAGATGGAGCAGCTTGGTATCTATGAGGTGATTGAAGAGGACCTTGCCCTTTGCGAGTATGTATGTCCTTCTAAGATTGACATTCAGGATATCGTTTCAAAAGGTATTGCAACAATGATTAAAGAAATGGCTTAAAACATAGAGTAGTATGAAATCATTATTGAATTTAGTTGAAAAAATCAAGCCAACCTTCAGCAAGGGAGGCAAATTGAGTTTTCTACACTCTACTTTTGATGCTTTTGAGACATTCCTTTTTGTTCCAAATACAGTTACAAAAAGCGGTTCTCACATTAGAGACTGTGTAGACCTTAAAAGAGTAATGACCATTGTAATCATTGCCCTTATGCCTGCATTGGCATTCGGTATCTGGAATGTTGGTGAGCAGCATTCAATTGCATTTGGTCTTGATATGTCATTCTGGGGTAAAGTATGGTTCGGCCTTTTGAAAGTACTTCCTCTTATTATTGTATCATACGTTGTAGGTTTGGGTATTGAGTTCATTTCTGCCCAGCTACGCGGACACGAGGTTAACGAAGGTTACCTTGTATCAGGTATGCTTATCCCTATGATCATGCCGGTAGATGTTCCTCTATGGATTCTTGCACTTGCAGTTGCTTTTGCAGTAATCATTGGTAAAGAGGTATTTGGCGGTACAGGTATGAACATCTGGAACCCTGCACTTATTGCACGTGCATTTGTATTCTTTGCATATCCTTCACAAATCTCAGGTGACACCATCTGGGTAGAGGGCCTTAATGCGGCTAAAGCAAACGCAATGCAGGTAGTTGACGGTTTCTCAGGTGCAACTCCTCTTGGACAGGCTGCAAACGGTGTTGTAGAGTTCACCACCACAACCGGTGAGCCTCTTTCACTTATGCAGGCTTTCATAGGTACAATGCCTGGTTCAATTGGTGAGACATCTACAATTGCAATCCTTATTGGTGCAGTTATCCTTATCTGGACAGGTGGGGCAAGCTGGAAAATTATGCTTTCTTGCGTTGCTGGTGCATTGGGCGTTGGTTTCCTAATCAACGGTTTTGCAGCTCCAGAAACTTTTGCTGCAGTTCCTGCATACTGGCACCTTGTACTTGGCGGTTTTGCATTTGGAGCAGTATTTATGGCTACAGACCCTGTAACCTCTGCACAGACAGAGAAAGGTAAATGGATTTACGGTTTCCTTACAGGTGCTCTTGCAGTTATAATCCGTCTGTTCAACCCTGGTTACCCAGAGGGAATGATGCTTGCCATCCTTCTTATGAACACATTTGCACCGCTAATTGACTACTATGTAGTTGAAGGTAACATCAAGAAGAGAATCAAAAGAGCAACAATTAAATAAGCAACACAGAAATGGATACAAATAAAAATTCATATACCATCATTTACTCAATAGTAATGGTTGTAATAGTTGCTGCTGTTCTTGCTTTTGTTTCTCTTAGCCTAAAAGACAAACAGAACGAGAATATAAGCAACGAGAAAAAACAGTACCTTCTTGCCAGTGTTGGCCTTGGCGCAGATGCCAACTTTGACCAGGTTATTAAAGAGGCTATTGTTGTAGACGGCAACGGTAAAGTTGTAAACACTGCAACCTCAGACATCACTGCAAGTGAAGCATTCAACATCAGTACATCTGAGCAGACAACACTGCTTAAAGACGGTGCACCAAAAGAGGATTTGAGACTTCCAGTATTTGTAGCTGATCTTCCCGACGGTTCACAGGCATATATCTTCTCTGCATACGGAGCAGGTCTATGGGGACCTATCTGGGGATGGGTATCTTTGAAAACTGATTTGAACACTATATCGGGAGTAAAATTTGACCATGCAGGTGAGACTCCCGGTTTGGGTGCAGAGATTGCAACTGCAGCTTTCTCAGGCCAGTTCCCTGGTAAAGAGATTTTTGTTGACGGTGAGTTTGCCTCTGTTGCCATTGTAAAAGGTGGTGCTAAAGAGGGTAGCACAAATCAAGTTGACGCCATCTCTGGCGGTACTATTACAAGTAAGGCTTTGGAGGCTTCAATTGCTATGTGGCTTGAGGCTTACCTACCTTATATTAAATCACTTCAGGCTCTTGCAGCTACCCCAATGCCAATTGAGGGAGATGTTGTTGCAACCCAGGAGAATGTTGAGAACAATTAAACACAACAGTAATGGATAAGAATTTAATTACAAACCCAATTTTAAAGAACAACCCTGTAACCGTACTGGTATTGGGTATCTGTTCTGCGTTGGCTGTTACCGTTAAATTGGAGCCAGCGTGTGTAATGGCTATATCTGTTACTGCTGTAACAGGTTTTGCCAGCCTTATCGCATCACTGCTAAGAAATACCATTCCTAACCGAATCCGTATTATTGTGCAGTTGGTGATTGTGGCACTTCTTGTAATTTTGGTTGACCAGATTCTTAAAGCATACGCTTATGATGTGAGCAAACAGCTTTCTGTATATGTTGGTCTTATTATTACAAACTGTATCATTATGGGTAGAATTGAGGCATTTGCACTTGGTAACAAACCGTTTCCATCTTTGATTGACGGTTTGGCAAATGGTGCAGGTTACGGCCTTATTCTAATTGCAATTGCGTTCATTAGAGAGCTTCTTGGTTCAGGTTCATTGTTCGGTGTTCAGATTATCCCTTCAAGCTGGTATATGGCAGAGGGTGGCTGGTACTTGAACAACGGCTTGTTCATCATGCCTCCTATGGCTTTGATTATTACAGGTTGCTTTATCTGGCTACAGAGAAGCTTCCAGAAAGAGGATAAGAAATAATAAACACATTCAGTTATGCAAGATTTAATCAGTTTGTTCGTTAAGTCCATTTTTGTGGACAATATGATATTTGCCTATTTCTTGGGAATGTGTTCATTCTTGGCAGTATCTAAAAATGTTAAGACCGCAGTAGGTTTGGGTGCAGCAGTAATCTTTGTATTGGGTGTTACTGTTCCACTGAACTACCTTTTGAACGAGTACGTACTTAAAGCTGGTGCTTTGGTTTGGATGGGTGAGGAGTATGCTACAATTGACTTGAGTTTCCTTAGCTTCATCATCTTCATTGCGGTAATTGCAGCTTTCGTACAGCTTGTAGAGATGGTTGTGGAGAAATTTGCTCCAGCACTTTACTCTCAGCTTGGTATCTTCCTTCCACTTATCGCTGTAAACTGTGCAATTATGGGTGGTTCACTATTTATGCAGCAGAGAGGTTATGAGACTTTGGCAGAGGCTACAACTTTCGGTCTTGGTTCAGGTATCGGTTGGTTCCTTGCAATCGTTGCATTGGCAGCTATCAGAGAGAAACTGGCATACTCAAATGTGCCTGCTCCTCTAAAAGGCTTGGGAATCACATTTATTATTGTAGGTCTTATGGGTATCGCATTCATGGGCTTTATGGGTATTCAGCTATAATCACTAAAAAGGTAAAAAGATATGACACAGATTATTGTAATTTCAGTAGTAGCCTTTTTGGTGGTAACCCTATTGCTTGTAGGGCTGTTGCTATTTGCAAAGGCTAAACTTACCCCAAGCGGTACAGTAAAAATTGATATCAACAATGGTTCTAAAGTATTGGAGGTTGCTCCAGGCGGATCATTGTTGGGAACACTTGGTAACGAAAAGATCTTCCTTCCATCAGCTTGTGGTGGTAAAGGTAGCTGCGGACAGTGCAAATGCCGTGTTATGGAGGGTGGTGGAACTATCCTTCCTACAGAGGTAGGCTTCTTCAACAGAAAACAGATCCTTAACAACTGGAGACTTGGTTGCCAGGTTAAAGTTAAAGAGGATATGAAGATTGAGGTTCCTGAGAGCGCATTGAGCGTTAAGAAATGGGAGTGCGAGGTTATCTCAAACAACAACGTTGCAACCTTCATCAAAGAGTTCTGCGTCAAGATTCCAGATGGAGAGACTCTTAACTACCGTTCAGGCGGATACATTCAGGTTGATGTACCTGCAATCACTGTAGACTATAAAGACATTGATGTAGACCCTCAGTTCCGTGAGGATTGGGAGAAGATGGGTGTCTACAACCTTAAGATGGTTAACCCTACTCCTACACTAAGAGCTTACTCAATGGCTACATACCCTGCAGAGGGTAATATCATCAAATTGAATGTACGTATTGCAACACCTCCATTTGACAGAGTAAAAGGCGGATTTATGGATGTAAATCCTGGTATCTGTTCTTCATACATCTACTCATTGAAACCAGGAGACAAAGTGACAATCTCAGGTCCTTACGGAGAGTTCTTTGTTCCAGACAACTGCCCTGGTGACCAGGAGTTCGTATTCATTGGTGGTGGTGCTGGTATGGCTCCAATGCGTTCTCACATCATGCACTTGTTCAAGACTGAGAAAACCAACAGAAAAGTTAACTTCTTCTATGGTGCCCGCAGCTTGAAAGAGGCATTCTACCTTGAGGATTACGCTCAGATTGAGAAAGAGTTCCCTAACTTCAAGTTCCACCTGGCTCTTGACAGACCAGATCCAGAGGCAGACAAAGCAGGTGTACCTTACGTAGCAGGCTTTGTACACAATGTCCTTTACGAGACATACTTGAAGAACCACGAGGCTCCAGAGGATATCCTATACTTGATGTGCGGACCTCCTATGATGGCACAGTCTGTAGTTAACCTACTTGACAGCCTTGGAGTTCCTTCAGAGAACATCCTGTTCGATAACTTTGGTGGTTAATTCATAGCTGCCTTAACATAAAAAACTCCCGTCAGAAATGGCGGGAGTTTTTTTATATCATCTCATCTACATTGAACCTGAACTATGCTGGTAGGGCTGTCGGGAGAAAGATTCAGAATATTGTCTGTAGGGTGTGGAATACCACCCTCACCCACCTCAAAGAGCTGTATTGAACACTCGTTCTTGGAGGCCACAAGAATATATTTTCCACAAGGGGTAATAAAGAAATTCCTTGGATGTTCCTGTGTTGGGACATACCCTGTTTTCTTCACTTTCCCATCATTACCTACTTCAAAAACCGCAAGTCCGTCATTCTGCAGACGGTGTGAGGTATACAGGAATTTTCCCGACGGATGAAGATGTATATCACCGCTTCCACCACTATTGTATTCATCTGCAACCACACTCTGCACCAACTCAAATACTGGAACACCATTTGCCGCAGAGATTTTGAAGGCAGCCAATTTTCCCGACAATTCACAGATGCAGTACAACATTTGCCTCTCAGCATCAAACTCAATATGCCTTGGACCGCTTCCTGCCGGGAACTTAATATCTCCAATATGGGACAAAGGCTCCACTTCATCTTGCCGGTACCTCAATATCCTTATCCTGTCACTTCCCAAATCAGGGGCCAGAATCCATTCCCCCTCCACTCCCTGCACTGGGGGCAGAAACCTTACCTGATGAATATGCGGAGAAGCCTGTCTTCTGGTAATGGGTCCGCTCCCCTCAAATACAAGTTTCTGCACCCTCTCACCAACTGCTCCACCCTGCAATGGGTACACACTTACAGATCCACCCGAATAATCAGCTGTAAAGAGGTATTTTTCATCGGGAGAAAGAGAGATGAAACAAGGATTGTCCCCACTGCAAGGAACCTCTGTGCGCACCCCATCCACAAAGGAATACACCTTTGAATTCTCTCCGCTCTCACTGAAGGTGTAAATTGCATCACCGCTCCCAATAACATAAGATGCATTTTCAGCCTCAAACCTCTCCAATACTTTCATCACCCCGGAACCCGTATCCAGTTCCACCTTATATACCATTGAACCATATGTCCCTATCAAAAGGGAATAGACAATACTTTTAATCATATCAATAAGACGTTTTATACAAATTTAGTGATTTTGATTGTGAACGATAATCCTACTGACCATTATTTCTCATCCGAAAACTTTTACTATATTTGTTCTTTAACAAATAGAAAAAATCACTTAAAAAACTACAGATATGAAACTACGTTATTTATTGGCAGCTCTTCTTGCTTGTGGCGCCGTTACCACTGCCAGCGCTCAGACTATCGGGGAGCAGGAGCTTTCACAGCTTAAGGGCAGTTTTGTTAAAGATGCCCAGACTGTTGCAACCCAGAATATCCTTATGGGTGACCGCAATATAAAGAACAAGACTCAGAACAAGAATCTGGTTAATGCTGTTGACCATTTCTTCAAATACAGAGTTGACGTTAAAGGTATTACCAACCAGTATGGCTCTGGCCGCTGCTGGATGTTCACCTCTTTGAATGCTATCAGACCTACCGCTCAGAAAAAATATGACTACAACAAATTTGATTTCTCACACAACTACAACTACTTCTGGGATATGCTTGAGAAATCAAACCTTTATCTTGAGAACATTATCAGAACTGCAGGTAAGGACATCAATGATGAGGAGGTTGTATGGTATCTTAAATCACCTGTAGGTGATGGCGGTGTATGGAACCTTTTCTACAACTTGGGTGAGAAATATGGTGTAGTTCCAAAAGAGGTTATGCCTGAGACTGAACACTCTAACAGTACTGGCCAGATGTTGGGCGTTATTAACCGCAGACTTAAAAAAGCCGGTTATGACATCCGTCAGGTTTATGAGCAGAAAACTGCTGCTACCAAAAAAGCAAACAAGAAATCTCAGGAGGAGCTTGCTGCTGCTATGAAAGCTGCCAAAATGGAGGCTTTGGAGGATGTATACCGTGTATTGGCACTTTGCCTTGGCGAGCCACCTACAGAGTTCACCTGGAAATATAAAAACAACAAAGGTGAGGTTGTAACAGTAAAGAGTACCCCTAAAGAGTTCTACGAGGGTCTTAAACCTGAGAACTACAATCCAGAGACATTTGTAATGATTATGAATGACCCTACCCGTGAGTATTACAAAGTTTACGAGATTGCAAACTACAGAAATACCATTGAGGGCATCAACTGGGTATACCTTAACCTTCCTAACGAAGACATTAAAGAGGCTGCCCTTAAATCTATCAAAGCTAACGAGCCTATGTATGCATCTTGTGATGTAGGTAAAGAGAGCGACTCTAAAGTTGGTGTTTGTGATGACAATATGTATGATTATGAGTCATTCCTTGGCATTGACCTTAAAATGGACAAAAAGGCAAGAATCCTTACCCGTTACAGCGGCTCTTCACACGCTATGTTGCTTATGGCTTGCGATACAGACGAGAACGACAAACCTGTAAAATGGCAGTTTGAGAACAGCTGGGGTCCACAGTCGGGTGTCAACGGTTACCTTACCTTCACCGACAAATGGTTTGACGAGTATATGTTCCGTATTGTAATCAACAAAAAATACTTGAACGCAAAAGCTCTTGAGGCTGCAAAACAGACTCCTGTAATGCTTCCTGCTTGGGATTATATGTGGTAATGTAAAACAAATACAATATGTCTTTCTTGAGAGTATTATTGGCAATTCTGTTCCCACCTCTTGCTGTTGTTGACAGAGGTTGCGGTTCGGTCCTCATTACCTTCCTCCTTACCCTCTGCGGATGGGTACCTGGAGTAATAGCCGCACTGATAATTCTGAACAAGAATTAGGGAACATAATATAAAAAGAGAATGCCGGGCTGTTTGTCATAGTCCGGCATTCTTTGTATCAGTACGGGCATCACCCGTTTATGTTCATTCGTATCCTTCGGGCCATAGGCAACAGATTGTTTGTCCTGTTTCCCAGATTCTTCACAAAACCCAGCGGCAAACCACAATACACCAGCAGCACATATCCCACAGGTGCATCAGGCAATGCCAAAGATTCCTTGGCCAGGAATTTCAGGGCATCATCCCTGCCAACCTCAACAGCTGAGAACCCGGCAGGCAAACTGCCACAAGCAACCATTGAGGCAACCACATTCTGCAAAGCGAAATCTGCATGAGGTATGTAGTCCTTACCTTTTTTGTTTGCTATGGCTATTCCCGACAAAACTGTCCTCAAGTTGTCTTCCACAAATCTTATCCTCTCATAAAGTTCATCCCTATATCCTTTTACAAGGTCTCCCTGAAGAATTTTAATATAATTATCGGGAAGATAACTGCATCCTTTCTCTACCAGAACCTGAGTCTTTCCTTTGGAATCCTTGCCAGTCTTTTTCTTCTTGCCCGGCACTGCTCCTCCGAAAGATGAGAGCTCCCACTCCCCATCCTTGCGTACCAGAGCTACAAACTGCCCCTCACCCCTCACCTGTCCTGGAACAAACTGTGCTCCGCCAATGGAGGTTGGAATAATTCCAGCCCCATCAGGCAAATGCAACGGCACAATCTCAGCACCAGAATTCTCATTCAAATAAGCCAGATTCCCGTCATTTTCAAACTTGTTGTATGTACAAGTAGAATATACAAGATAGCCTCCTGGTTTTAGGACAGGCCAGATGTCTGCCAGAATCCTTTGCTGTCTTTGGGCACAAAGATTGACATTTGCAGGGCTCCACTCCCCAACAGCTGCCGAATCTTTGCGGAAAAGCCCTTCACCTGAACAAGGTGCATCTACCACAACAAGGTCAAAAAATCCCTCAAAAGGGCCAAAATCTGCGGGATCGTTGTTGGTTACAACAATATTGTCTGCACCCCATTTTGCAACATTATCTGCAAGTATGACAGAACGGCTCTTGATCACCTCATTGGAAACCAGCAATGAATCCTCTCCAATCAATGAAGCCAGATGAGTTGTCTTTCCACCCGGAGCTGCACACAAATCCAAAGCATTCAGCCTTTGTCCAAAGAATGTTCCTCCCCGCAATGTTCCTCTCCGGGCAAAATCCTTCTCAATTGCCTCAGCTGCCAGCTCCATATACTGGCTGCTGGCCTCCTGAACATAGTATGCACCGGCGTGGAACAACGGATCCAATGTAAAGACAGGTCTCCGGGAAAGGTAGTACCCGTTACGGCTCCAATTTACCTGAGAAAGATCTATACCCTCATCCTCAAACCTTTTTTTCAGATCCCCTACCTCAACACCTTTTAATGGATTTACCCTTAAAGAGGTCATCTCCACACCCTCCTCTATCTCCACAAAGAGTCTTCCGGCAACATCCTCACCCAAGGCGGCAACAGCATATTCTTTAAATTCAAGAGGCAATTCCATACTACTTCTCCTCCTCTAAAGATTGCTCCTCAAAAATATATCTGCAAGGCTCAACACCCCATAGCTCGTATCGGGCAAACATATCAGGCAAACCCTGCAGGAACCTGTTGTAATCTTTCAGCTCCTCCGGTGTCCAAAATACTTCAGCTGCAGCAGACATTCTTGGAAATATTGCATACTCAACATCCTCCGGAGTATGGAAATATTCAGTCCACATACAAGCCTGTCCGCCAATGATACACTTCTGCTGCTCCACAGACAAACTGTCGGGAGTGGGATCCTGATTATACACAACCTCCAATGTGAGAGGTCTGCCTCTGTGTGCAAGGCGGGTCTCATCAGGCCTCTGCTGGCGGTTAAGATAATTCATTGTAGAAGGTGTCATTATTATCTTGTGTCCGGCATCTGCCGCCCTCATCCACTTGCTGCGGGCCCTCCATACCATTACAGCCACATCTTCCGGCAATCCGTGATCTACCAGTTCATCCCAACCGACTGGAATCCTTCCGCGCCCCTTAACCACATCAGAAACCCTTGCTGCAAAATATTTCTGCAGGCCATCCTCATCCACCAAATTATGTTCCTCTATGAACTTCTGAGTTTTAGGTGAATTGCGCCACCATTTGTGGGCACATTCATCTGCCCCTATATGAATATACGGTCCGGGGAAAATATCCATAAGTTCATTGAACACATCCTCAAGAAAAGCAAACACCTCTTCACTTGGGGCCAACACATTGTTCAATTTATTGAAAATCCCCCAGGTATGGGCTGTTTTCACCCCAGCATTATCTTCTGTGCCAAAATGAGGATATGTTGCAAGAACAGCCATACAATGCCCCGGAAGATCAATTTCCGGAACAATTGTAATATACCTGCTGGCAGCATACTCCACAACATCTTTCAGCTGCCCAATTGTATAATACCCACCGTACCTGGTAGAATCTATACCAGTTCCAGGGTAAATACCAATAATTGTAGCATCCCTGTACGAGCCAACCTCATTCAAACGTGGATGCTTCCTGCTCTCAATCCTCCATCCCTGATCATCAGTAAGATGCCAATGGAAATAGTTCATCTTATGCATTGCAAGATAATCTATAAACTCCTTGATGAACTCCACAGGCATAAAATGTCTCGCCACGTCAAGGTGCATGCCACGGTACTCAAATGCCGGAGCATCCTCTATCTCCACAGCAGGAACCATCAGTTTCTTCCCGACAGTTTCTCCCACTGACGTGGTATCTCCTACCGGCAACAACTGCACCAGAGTCTGTACTCCATAGAACAAGCCTGCCTCATTCTTGCCTTCTACCACAATACGCTTAGGACCTACACTTAAAGAATATGCCCCCTCAACAGCAGCTGAATCTTCTGTAATCTTAAGTTCAATTTTCCTTAAGCCCCACTTGCGCAAGGTGATATCATAGTACTCCTTAAGGTAGTTCTGCAACCAGGATGCCGAATTCTCCGTACCCTCACCCTTATAAACAATAGCGGCACTCCCGTTTAACAGGAATGCCCCATTATCCAAAACCTCAATACTTGCAGGGTGAGGTACAATTGCATTAACATTAACCTCTGCATATTGTTGTTTGCCGCAACTTGTAACGGCAATACAAAAGATTGCAAGTAAAAGGAAATAGCTTCTATATTTCATCAATTCTAACTGTAACGTTTTTTCATCTCCTCAGCAAAAGCCTCCGGATCTATCTTTGAAGGATCAATCTTTCCACTGAAAGCAAGTCCAAGCTGCTCTGTCATCTGGTCTACAGCATCCTGCAATTTACCCCCTATCATCATCTTTACCATCATTGGAAGTTCTGCATTAACCTCCATATGGAAAGCTGTTTTGTATGAATCCAGCGCATCAAAGAAAATAGTTATGGCAAACTCAAATGGAGTGTTGCCAAAATTTTGGAACATCAAAGAAGAAAAAGGTGTCTTGTGTGCTATTTTCAGTCCCATTCTGATTCCCTGAACCTCACCCTCAATAGTATCCTCTGTGGCTACAATACCCTCTTTTTTGTCGGGAGGAAGAGCCATTACAAAGTTTCTCATATCAGAGAAGGCTGTATATAACACATAGGAAGGTTGCTCAACTGTAACAACCTTCCCTTTAATCTGTGTAATTCCCATTACTTATTTGCCCCAAGTTTCAGGATTGATTCTCCACTCCTTAAGGACGTTCATATCCTCTGCCTTAATGTAGTTCTCCTCAACTGCCTGCTCCAACAAAGCCTCATAATGGCTTAGAGTATGAAGCTCAACATTTGCATTCTCAAATGCTCTTCTTGATTTGATGAAGTTGTAAGAGAAGATTGCAACCATTCCAAGTACAATTGCACCGCTCTTCTGCAAAGCGTCAACTGCTGCCAAACTGCTGCCACCTGTAGAGATAAGGTCTTCAACTACAACAACCCTTGCGCCCTGATGAAGATCACCCTCAACCTGAGCACCTGTACCATGATCCTTTGGTTTTGGCCTTACATAAACAAACGGTTTGCCAAGAACCTCAGCTACCATCATACCGTAAGCAATTGCACCTGTAGCAACACCTGCAATTACATCAACATCTTTAAAACGGTCCTCAATGATCTTTACAAATGCCTCATAAACAACCTTACGTGCAGCCGGGTAAGACAAAACTTTTCTATTATCACAATAAATTGGAGACTTCCAACCGGAAGCCCAAGTAAACGGATTCTCAACGTTCAATTTAACAGCCTTAATATCCAAAAGCTGTTTGGCAATGATTTTTTCTATAGATTCCATAATTCCTCTGTATCTTTGTTGCAAATATAATGAAATAAGTTTAAATTTTTATGTACAGCATCTACTTTAACAACAGAATTATAAGAGTTTGTAATAAAGAAGTGAAAACTCTGTATAACCCCAATGCCGTAGTGCTCCACTCTGCTAATGATAAAACACTCAAAGAGCTCCCTTGTTTATTTGAGAAGTCTGAAAATATTAAAATGCTGTACATTCCCATTCTTCCCGACAATTTATCACACACCATCCAAGCTCTCACCTCTACCTTTACCCCAATAAATGCCGGAGGAGGACTGGTAAAGAACAGCAAAGGAGAATACCTTCTTATCTTAAGGAACGGCATATGGGATCTGCCAAAAGGGAAACAGGAAGAGGGGGAAGACATTGCCCTTACTGCCCTACGCGAAGTTGAAGAAGAATGTGGAATTGGCGGACTTGAACAAGGTGAACTGCTGTGCATCACCCACCACACATACCGTATGAACGGTTTGTTTATGTTAAAACACACCTATTGGTATGCAATGAAGTATAACGGAGAAACTTCTTCTCTGACACCTCAGCAAGAGGAGGGCATTCGACAATGCGAATGGGTACCTGCAAACAAACTTGCCGAATACCTCAAAGACACTTATCCTTCAATCCGTCAAGTATTTGCAGAAACAGGCCTTATCTAAGATCTGTAACTACTGCTGTAGGGTAATTATCCTCATCAATCACAAACTGCTTTCCATCCGGTGCAGGAACTTTTGAATACTCCTTTACAACAATTGTATAAAGGGTTCCTGTTTTTGATTTGAGGATAATCTTTCTGGGAATACCATTGGCATCAGCATCTGTTGCCGTAACAGTATATGCATCTCCCGGATTCTGCAATATTGCAAAAGGGTTGTCCATTATATCATCAGAAGTTTTGGATACAGTCATAAATACAATCTCATCAATTCCTTTCTGATATACCCCCTTTACCTTACCATCGGAAACAATAAGAGCATCATCTGTTTCCACACGGTAGTTTTCCCCTGCGCACATTATTGTTCCATCTTGCGAATACTGCTCCGCACCTGCAGAATCTGCAGCTGTAAAATGGAAACTTAAAGTGGCGCCACCTATAAGGAACGCCACCAAAGTATTTATAAATCTACTAACCATAAATATCCTTTATATTAGCCAGACGCGCATCAAGTTCACTCAGATCTCCTACCATAACCTGTCTTGCCTTACTCCCCTCGTATGGCCCAACAATTCCGGCGGCCTCAAGCTGGTCCATAATGCGCCCTGCTCTGTTATATCCCAAATTCATCTTTCTCTGGATAAGTGATGTTGAACCCTGTTGATGCATTACCACCAGTTTTGCAGCATCCTCAAACAGAGAGTCCCTGCGGTTAAGGTCAACCTCCCCTACTCCTCCGTCATCTTCCTTATCCTCACCTGTATATTCAGGCAAATAGTGTGCCGTAGTGTAGCCCCTCTGCTCTGCAATATAATCTACAACCCTTTCCACCTCTTTTGTATCAATGAATGCACACTGCACGCGGGTGAGGTCTCCACCATTAGAGATCAGCATATCACCTCTACCTATAAGCTGGTTTGCACCAGTCTGGTCCAGAATAGTTCTTGAATCCACACTCGAACGCACCATAAATGCAATTCTGGCCGGGAAGTTTGCCTTAATGTTACCTGTAATCACACTTGTGGTAGGCCTTTGCGTGGCTATAACAAGGTGAATACCAATAGCTCTGGCAAGCTGTGCCAAACGGGCAATAGGCTCCTCTATCTCCTTGCCCGCAGTCATAAGCAAATCTGCAAACTCATCAATCACCACCACTATATATGGCAAGAATCTGTGCCCTTTAAGAGGATTCAGTTTCCTGCTGAGGAACTTCTCATTATACTCCTTAATGTTTCTTACGTATGCCAGCTTAAGCAAATCATATCTGCTGTCCATCTCAATACATAGAGACTTAAGGGTATAAACCACCTTCTGGGTATCTGTAATTACAGGCTCATCTGCATCAGGCAGCTGAGCAAGGAAATGTTTCTCAAGTTTTGAGTACAAAGAGAGCTCCACCTTTTTAGGGTCTACAAGTACCAGCTTCATCTCTGAAGGATGCTTGTAATACAGCAAAGAGGTAAGTATGGCATTCAAGCCAACAGATTTACCTTGTCCTGTAGCTCCTGCCACAAGCAAGTGAGGCATCTTTGCCAAATCGAAATGCATCACATCGTTGGTAATTGTCATACCCAATGCCACAGGCAGGTCATATTTCTGGCTCCTGAACTTCTCATCCTCCAGAACAGAAAGCATCGATACCGTACTCGGTTTTTCATTTGCCACCTCAATACCTATGGCATTTGTCCCTGGAAGGGTAACAACGCGTACACCCTTAGCTGCAAGTGAAAGCTGTATGTCCTCCTCCAGTCTCTTTATCTGGGCAACTCTTACACCAGGTGCCGGTACTATTTCGTATAAAGTTACAGTAGGTCCAACACGGGCAGATATCTTTGTAATTCCTATCTTGTAGTTGGCAAGTGTTTTAACAATCTGTCTGTTATTCTTCTCAAGCTCCTCCCTTGTAACCACATACCATTTGTCTTTGTAATCCTCAAGCAAAGTGAGTGGCGGTGCCTGATAAGATGAAAGATCCAGTCTTGGGTCAAAGGCCTCCATCTCACCAAATTCCTCCTCCTCTGCCGCATCCTCCTGGGTTACCGGCAACTCATCAGGGGTAGACAGAACTTCAACCTGACTGCTTTGAGGAAGTGTCTCCTCTGGTGCAACCTCTCCTCCAATAATTTCCAATGCAGGAGCAAGATCATTATCACCCTCTTCCTCACAAGTTGCAGGAATCTCTGAATCCAAATCAGTATAAAGATTGCCAACAGGCTCGGTATCTGATTCTGCTTCAAGTTCCTTAAATACCTCCTTTTCCTTCTCCTTTTCAGGTTTTGGTGCAGTAATACGGTCTATCCAAGAAAAAAATGCAGTGATAATCTTGCCGTTTACAAGAATAAGCCAACTTACCAGCAGTATAAAGATTATACAACCTGTTCCAATAGGACCTGTCATATTGATGAGCCACTGTATTACAAAATACCCGTATGACCCACCGGCTCCACCTCCAAACCAGTCATCAACCATGGTAAAAGAGAAGATGAATGAGAACACAAGGGACACAACAATACATCCCAATAACGACAATATGAAGAACCTCAGCAATTTTATTTTCTTAAGTTTGAGGCAGTAAAGCGCAACTCCAAGAAAAAAAACAGGCACAATAAAGGCTCCCAAGCCAAACAGCCTTGAAATAAGGAAATTAGCCCATATAAGCCCTAATTTTCCACCATTATTTGCCACCTCCACAGAGGGATCCAACATATCCCTGTTATAGAACAGGCTCTGATCATCTGCCCAACTGAAAACATATGAGAACAATGAAAAAAAAGTATATGCAGATATGGCAAGCGAAAACAGACCGCACAAAAGATAAAATGCATCCTTTTTTTTGGGGACCTGAGTCTCTGCCTTGGCTTTCAGTTGCTCTTGTTTTGTAAGTTTGGTTTTCTCTTTTTTTGCCATTGTCATTTACTGTTTTTCCACCTTTTCCCGTTATTGGCTCCGTTCTGTTTACCCTTTTGGTTATTGTTCCTATGGTTTCTCTGGCCATTACCCTGCATACTTCTCGAATGTACCGGTGTGTCTGCCATACCCATTCCAATATGCACACTTTCAGGAACTTTTATTCTTCCTTCTGAGAGTTTGTAAATATCATTGAATATTGTCTCTTCAGAAACAGAATCTTTGTTCCAGATAAGATATTGCTGCTTCATATATGAGGCAAGTGTCTTTATCATATATGTCTTTACCTCATCATCCTCACGTTCAGCAATAACATCAATCATATTCTGAATATTCCGTCCGTAATGGGCTGCTTTTATTGGGGTCTTCTGCAAAGGAATCGGCTCCGGTGGTGTTGAGAGGCTCTCCCTTGTTGGTGTTGGATATGGAGAATCTATATCAATATTAAAATCCGAAATAACCTGTACATGATCCCACAGCTTGTGCTTGAAATCATTGATATCCCTCAACTGGGGATTAAGCGTTCCCATCACCTGCACAACTGCCTGTATCTGCTCATTGCGCTTCTCCTTGTCGGGAAGACTTGCCACATACTCTACCATCTTCTGCACGTGTCTTCCATATTCGGGCATATGCAATTTGTCCCTCTGTGTATTATAATCCAATTCCTGCATAAAATCACCTCTTATTTAACAATCTCTTTCAATATAGGTATCAGCTTGTTTGCATAGGCACGGAAGCCCATATCTGTAAAGTGGATTCCATCAACTGTACCCTCGTTATCATTACCACTCAAGCCCTCTGCTGTTACATAGAACAAATTATCGGGATTATCAGCTTTTAATTTTTCATAATTTTTTCTCCACTCTGCATTTTTCTCTGCAAGGTAGTTCTTTGTAAACTTGTCGTATTTTGTATAGCTGTACATAGGGCCCTCCACCATAATGATTGGAATACCAGGGCGCTCATCCCTTAGTTTCTTTACAAAATCGTATGTGAGGTTTGTACACATATCTTTAGTACAGTTAGGTATAGGGTCAAGCACATAGGCAACCACGTCTGGAATTGTAGCCATAGCCTCTGCCATAAACATATCCATTTTTCCTTCTCCGCTGAACCCGAGATTCACACACTCAACATTCAAATCTCTCTGAATCATATTTGTTGCAACCATTCCGGTACGGGTAGCACAACCTCCCTGAAGAATACTTGTACCATAGAAAACAACCTTTTTCTCTTTACGAGGATTGTTCAAAAGAGGTTTCTCAATTACAGCCGAACTGTCCACACCAATCTCCATCCAGTTTATACCGTCATAAAGGGGAAGATAAATGATATACTCACGCATTCTGTCTGTAGGAAGCGCATCTGCATAAATCTTTGTTTGAACCGAATCCTTCAAATACGGACGGTTGGTATTCACATACTCCCATACACCCTCATCATTAAGGATATAAAGGTCTGTTCCTTTAATTCCGGTATCTGCCATATGGGCCATATGGAAATTCCAGGTAAGATTGTAGCGGATTCCAATACGTGCAGAGTTTGATGAGAAGCGGATACCCATACCTGCACTGTTGCGTCCTCTATCCAACAAAGCACCTCTATCAAGCCTCTTCACACTATCCTCAACATTTAGCGGCAGTCGTGTATAAGGACTATACGTATTCTCAAATCCTTTGTTGATAATCTGGAACTCCAACGCATCAACATACTTCAATCCATTTTTTTCCTGAGCATTGGCTACAAGTGATGTGCAAAGAGCCACAGCAAGCGCCATAAGTACCTTAATTCCTCTAAAACCTTTCATACTTTCTTTATAATTTTAATTATTTTTCTTCCCGATGCCCTCTTGGACTATGCAAAAATAGCACTAATAGATTACAAAAAAAAGAACAACTCTTTCGAATTGTTCTTTTTCATTTTAGTAGCGGAGGCAGGACTCGAACCTACGACCTCCGGGTTATGAGCCCGACGAGCTACCAACTGCTCTACTCCGCGATGTATGTCTTACCCCAAGGGGTTTTGTTTCCGAATTGGATTGCAAAAGTAGAGACAATCTTTTAATTATGCAAATTTTATTTCATCTTTTTTGCAAATAATCTGCTCGCCTGTTATCTGATTTTTTATATTTACCACACCATCAGCTATTTCCTGCTCTCCCACAATTACAAAATATGGGATATTTTTCTTTGCAGCATAATCAAACTGTTTTTTAAGTTTGGTTTTGTCGGGATAAATTTCACAATTTACACCTTGTGCTCTCAAGTTGGCAATGATTGGGAGTGAATATGCAACCTCTGCATCTCCCATATTTGAAAACAGCACTTTTGTACCCACAATTGCCTCTTTAGGGAACTTGTCCAATCCCTGAAGCACATCGTAGATTCTGTCTGCGCCAAATGAGATTCCAACACCACTCATTCCTGGCAACCCGAAGATACCTGTAAGGTCATCATATCTTCCACCGCCACAGATGCTTCCAATTGCAAAATCTTTAGCCTTTACCTCAAAGATTGCACCAGTGTAGTAGTTCAGACCTCTGGCCAAAGACAAGTCAATCTCAACCTCTTGCTTTATTCCTGCAACAGATATGTATCCAAACAGCTCCTCAAGTTCTGCAAGACCTTTCATTCCTGCCTCACTCTGAGCAAGAATACCCTTCATTACGGTGAGTTTCTCCTGGGTTGTACCATTCAAAAGCAATACCGGCTCAATTGTAGCAATTCCCTGCTCATCAATTCCTCTCTGCAACAACTCTTCCTTAACAGCATCAAGGCCTATCTTGTCTATCTTGTCAATTGCAACTGTAATGTCCACAAGTTTGTCGGGATGACCAATAACCTCTGCCAAACCCTGAAGCACCTTTCTGTTGTTTATCTTTATGCATACATTAATGCCGAATTTTGCAAACACCTCATCCACAATCTGCACAAGTTCAAGTTCGTTGATAAGAGACTTGCTTCCTATTACATCCACATCACACTGGTAAAACTCCCTGTATCTTCCTTTCTGAGGACGGTCTGCTCGCCATACCGGCTGAATCTGATAACGTTTGAACGGGAATGCCAGTTCATTCTGGTGCTGCACAACGTATCTTGCAAACGGAACAGTAAGGTCATATCTCAAACCTTTCTCGCAAACTTTCAAAGAAAGGGCATTGCTGTTCTCCAACTCATCTGGCTGTACCTTTGCAAATGCATCACCTGAGTTAAGAATTTTAAACAGAAGTTTGTCGCCTTCATCTCCATATTTTCCCAACAATGTGGAAAGATTCTCCATTGAAGGAGTCTCTAAGGGGTTAAAGCCATATTTCTTGAATACAGAACGGATTGTATCAAATATATAGTTCCTTCCTGCCATCTCTGCAGGTCCAAAGTCTCTGGTTCCCTTTGGAATACTTGGTTTCTGAGCCATCTCTATTTCTTGTTCTTTAAATATTCATCAATTGATGCTGCCGCCTTTCTTCCTGCACCCATAGCAAGAATGACAGTAGCTGCACCTGTCACCGCATCACCACCTGCAAAAACACCTTCTCTGGTTGTTGCACAATTGTCATCTGCAACCAAACCACCACGTCTGTTTCTCTCCAGACCTGGGGTAGTTTGGGCAATAAGAGGATTTGGAGAGGTACCCAATGACATTATCACCACATCTGCATCTACAATAAAATGGGAATCCGGAATGGCAACAGGAGACCTTCTTCCACTTGCATCCGGCTCTCCCAACTCCATCTTCTCACATTTTATTCCCGACACCCAACCTTTCTCATCTCCAACAATCTCAACAGGGTTTGTAAGAAGCATAAAGTTTATACCTTCCTCTTTGGCATGATGAACCTCCTCTACCCTTGCAGGCAGCTCCTTCTCAGTTCTGCGGTACACAACTGTAACCTCTGCACCAAGTCTCAATGCAGTCCTTGCAGCATCCATAGCCACATTGCCACCACCAACAACACACACCTTATTCCCCACATATATAGGGGTTCTGGCCCCCTCTTTGTATGCCTTCATAAGATTGCTTCTGGTAAGGAATTCATTTGCAGAAACAACACCATTAAGGTTCTCACCAGGAATATCCATAAATTTTGGAAGTCCGGCTCCACTTCCAACAAATACTGCTTCAAAGCCCTCTTTATCAAACATATCATCTATGGTAAGCGTACGACCAACCACTACATTGGTCTCAATCTTTACCCCTAATGCCTTCAGATTCTCTATCTCAGATGCCACAACAGTATCTTTTGGCAATCTGAACTCCGGTATACCATAAGTGAGCACACCACCGGCTTTATGAAGCACCTCAAAAATGGTAACATCATATCCTTTTTTTGCCAGATCACCGGCACAGGCCAAACCACCGGGGCCACTTCCCACAACTGCAACCTTCTTACCTTTTGCAGGCTCTCTTTCTGTAAATTTCACACCATTCTCCCTGCACCAGTCTGCCACAAACCTCTCCAGTTTGCCAATTGCAACAGGCTCATTCTTAACACCCATTACACAAGACCCCTCACACTGGTTCTCCTGAGGACATACCCTGCCACAAACTGCAGGGAGCGAACTGTCTATAGAAATAATTCTGGCTGCTTCTGCAAAATTTCCTTTTGCCACCTCTGCAATAAAGAACGGTATCTTCACCGATACCGGACAAGCTGTCATACAAGCTGGCTTCTTGCATTGCAGACATCTTCTGGCCTCCAGCATTGCCTCTTCGTCTGAATAGCCAAGACAAACCTCCTTAAAGTTTTTTGCCCTTATCTGAGGATCTTGCTCCCTAACCGGAACTCTTGGAATTTTTCCTGCCATAATTATCTCCCTCTTCCTATTTTACATTTATGATCTTCTTCCATCTCTTTACCCTTGTACATAGCCTGACGTCTCATTGCCTCGTCAAAATCAACATCATACGCATTGAACTCAGGCCCCTCAACACACGCAAACCTCACTTTTCCCGCTACTGTAACTCTACACGCCCCGCACATTCCAGTACCGTCAACCATAAGGGTGTTCAAACTGACCACAAGAGGCAAATTGAATTTCCTGGCACTCACAGTTACAAACTTCATCATAATCATAGGACCAATGGCAACTGCCTGCGTGTATCCTTTACCCTCAGCCATCAGCTCCTCCAATTTGGTTGTAACCAACCCTTTGGAACCTTTGGAACCATCATCGGTACAGATATACAGATTGTCGCATACCTTAGACATCTCCTCCTCCAAAATGAGCATATCCGCATTTTTGGCACCAATAATAACATCTACTTTTGCACCCTTCGCATAAAAATATTTTGCCTGCGGATATACCGGAGCTGTTCCCAGACCTCCAGCTATAAATACAAAAGACATCTGTTTAATCTGCTCATCAGAGAGTGCTATAAACTCAGACGGCTGTCCAAGCGGACCTACCACATCTGTAAAACAGTCCCCCTCTTCCAATGCACAAATTTCTCTACTGCTTGCCCCTACTGCCTGCGTTACAATAGTAACTGTACCTTTCTCACGGTTATAATCGCAAACAGTAAGCGGAACCCTCTCACCATCCTCATCTGTTCTTACAATCAGAAACTGACCCGGTAAAGCGGCATTGGCCAAACGTCTGGCCTCAACCTCCATAAGGGTTATAATTGGTGTAAGAGTCTCCTTTCTTACTATCTTATACATATCTCTTAAATTAATTAAATCTCGTTCAACGCTTTAAACGTATATCCCTTCTTGCTCAAATAAAGTATGATTTCACCCAACCTGTCGTATAATTTGTCAACTCTATCTTCGTGAATACCAGGATGAATCAAAATTACCGCACCATTTAGCCCTTGCGCATGCTCAAAAGCATACAGTCTGTCAATAAGCTGCTGCGAACTTTTGTAATTTGTCATTGCAGGTGTGGTATAATCATCTGAAGTACCTGTACCAGGGGTAAAATTAACCACCCTGTAACCAAGTTTCTCTGTAATTCTTACAGTAATTTCGTTATACCACTCATACGGAGGCAGGAACCACAAAGATTTCTCCTTTGTGATACCAAATTTCTCAAGTTCCTTGGCATTTGCAATAATATCCTCAGCCACCTGCTCCGGAGTAACAATCAAAGAATCTCTGTTGCCCCACTCCGCATAAAGCATATGAGAGTCTGAGTGACCACCCACATAATGATCCTCTCTAATTATCTTTTCAATTGTATTCTTATGCTCATCAAGTCTCAATGCATTTCCTGTAAAAAAGAATGAACCTTTAATCTTGCTCTTCTTGAGAGTTTTCAAAATCTTGTCTGCCCCCTGAAACATTGAATCTGCTGTAAACACAAGGAAAATATCTTTAGAATCCGGATTTAACTTTACAACACAACCGTATCTGTCCTCTACCACATCAAGAGTCTTGTACTTCTTGCCCATAGACTCCATTGCAGCAAAATAATAGGTAAGACCGGCAGAACCGTCCATTGTAGGCTCATTGCTGGCATAATCTCCTATATCATCGTGATATACAGCCTCTCCATTGTTGAATACAGCCAACTCATCATCTCTTGTAAGAGCTGCACCGGCTCTGCTCATAAACAAAGGTCTGTCAATAGGCCCGTCAATAAGTCCACCATACGGAAGATCATTATTTACCCGCACATATGATGAGTGAGGTTCAACCGGATAATCTGCATCTGCAGGATAACCCACAATCATTGTTGTACCCCAAGGGTTACAACCCAAAAGCCAGTCTCTCAAAGCCATTTCCAACTCAATATATGAGTCATCTCCCGATGCCACATTATACAATCTTGCATATGTCACTGCGGCAGATGTAAGGTTGTTTGAGCACCACAAATATGGAATGCCATGCATAAACGGATCGTTGGCACCTCTTGCCATAATCTCATCCAAGCCCAGTCTCATAAATTTCTGATATTTGGCAGCAATAGTTTCATTAGGGCTCTTAGCCTGAAGAAAGTGTCCCAAGTTTATGAAAGGATACCACTGGTAGTGATGGTACTCACCCCTGATACCATTCTCCATCCAAGGGGTTACAGGCTCCAGGTCTCCCCAATAATCAGCTTTTTTAGCCCACTCCGGAATACCCGTAAACTCATACAATGTGGCTGCAGCCAACTCAAGATCATCAACATACGAATCCTCCTCGTAGAAGTATGGAGAAACCAGACAAGCTGTTTGGGTATTTCCAGGGAACTCCTCACCAAAATTGAATGCCTGTACCGCTTTAGTCTGCATTACATTAGCCAGTTTGGGGTCAATATCCTTAAACAACTGGGCACCCAACGCAAAAGTTGAAGAGAATTTGCCTGCTACAGATGCCACACCTGTTGTCCTGTTTATATATTTGCCCAATCCCTGTGGTTTCCCGGTTACAAAATAAACCGGTCTGCCCTCACCAGGGCCCCAACCATAATCCACTGAATCCCTGTTGGGCAATCTCATTCCCGCATGGTCTCTGTCATCTGCAATCTGTGCAAACATCACTTTATCTTCAGGATTCATCCTATTCAGCCACTCAAGACCCCATTTTGCCTCATCAAGAATATCGGGAATACCATTTGGACCTTTACGTCCGTTGGCTTTATACTCATCCTTAAATACAGATTTGTCTTCTGTCATATGATAAGCGAACATCATATGATAAGTTGCTGTTGCAGAAGTTGTCTGATACTGAAGATAGTCTGTTGCATCGTGCCAGCCACCCCTCACATCAATCTTCTCTCCGTTGCGGGTAGGATGATCTACAATATAACCGTCGTGCTGGTGGCACAATGTATCTGTATAAGGGTTATCTCCACATCTCTGCTGTCTCATATACACAAGCATATAATCAGCAAGACCGTCATACACATCTGCACCAACTTTAAAATTAGAAGATTTTGCCCCTGCACACTCAATGTAATATCCTCCTTCTTTTTTTACAGGGCTGAAGTTCAATCTGAATGCACTTGCCATTTTCCATTTCTCTCCACTTACAGCTTTTGTACTGCCAGTATAAACCACTTCTCCTGTAACGGCATCACACACGTTAAAAGTCTTGGCATCAGATGGTTCTGTAGAAATAAATACGGCCACCTTCATATCATCAGGCAAATAACCCACAGTATTTACCCTCACCCATTTTTGAGCAGCAGCCTGCAATGAACAAGCTACCAGAACTGCAAAAAATAAAGCTCTCTTCATAATAGTTTATTGAGTGTTAGTTTTAAATCTTATAAACAGCAAAAATACTAAGATTTTCATTACAAAAAAAGGGCAACCTACCAGCTGCCCTCCAATATTTGTCCTCAATTAAAATTAATGAGCGTGATTGTGGTTATGCTCGTGTTTGTGACTCTGTTCCTTGGTGTGTTTCTCATCTTTTGGATGATCCTCCTCACAACAGCTTGCGTGGTGAGTCTCCGTAGCCTTAACCTCAGTTACCTGGTAACCTTTCTTTGCCAAAACTGCAATAATGTTCTCTTTTGTATTCTTTTTTCCATCATACTGAATCCAGAAAGTCTGGTTCTCAAGACTTGCCTTAAAGTCTTTAATACCTTTGATTGCGGCTGGAACCACATTCTCAGCTTTTTTTACACAATCATTACAATGAAGGGAAACATTAAAAGTAACCTCCTCCAAAGCTTTTTTCTTGTTCTGCGCCTGAGCACTGAATGTAACGGCCGAAAGCATTACAGCCAAAACCATCATAAATTTAATTGCTTTCATATCTGTATTTTTTTAATGTTGTTATTTCTTCCACATAGTGTATCTCATTCCAATATAGAACATCCTCCCCATAAGAGGCCCCCAAACCATTGCCGCATTAAAATCCTTTGAGAAAGGTTTGTCTGCATTCATAATAGGGTTTTTCTGAGTATAGTTGGTTATATTCTCTATTCCCACATACACATCAACCGCACTCAGCTTCTTGGTAATCTGAGCAAACATCATAGGATAGACATCACTCTCTCCGCCACCCATAAACCCTGGCAGTTTACAAGGGCCATTAAGCTGTGCTGTAGCATCAAAAATCCATTTGTTCATTGGGGTTGCATACTGCAAGTTAAGTACAGCCTTGTATTTGCTTGTCATAGGAGCATCCACCAAACCCTGATTCTTCATTGAGATTTTTGCATCACTATAACGGAAAGTTGCAATAGCGGTAAATCTCTCAACAGGCTCAATGGAGAAATCAACCTGGTAAGTATTTGTGTATGCCCTGTTGTTGCCCATAGTGGCATCAGCAAAATCATAAATGTCAACAACGCTGTCCTGCAATCCGCTGTCCCAGTCATAAACCACCTTATGATTGAAAGCTGTATGGAAATAATCAAAGCTGAAATAATTGTTTGTCAACTCACCAATGGTAAAATATTGGGTAAAATTACCACCAAAAGTCCAGGCATCCTCCGCCTTAAGATTATCCGAAACTCTCAATCCTCTTCCCGACGACAATACACCCAAATTATCCACAATCACGTGAGGAGTTCTAAAGCCCCTTCCTCCTGTAAGCCTTACCACAGTTTCATCTGTAAAAGAGTACTTGAAGCTTGCCCTTGGAGCAACCTGCCATCCCCACTGCGAGCTGTAGTCTGCCCTCAAACCAGCAACAATGGATACTTTCTCATCCAATGTATATGTATACTCGGCATACGGGCCAATTACCTTATCATCAGTAGTAAACACGCGGGTTTCAACACCATAGGAAGGAATGCCATTGGAACAATTTGAGAAATCGGAATACACGCTGCTTATATCGTCAATCCTTCCGCTCAAGCCCAAAGTATATTTATGGTTCTCATTTATATCATTATGATACATTGCATTAAAGAATCCCATATTCTGGTAACCACCAAAATCCTTCAAGCCATAGCTGCTCTTCATATCATAATAAGAGTAATCCACTACAAATGCAATGTTTTTGCTCTGCTCTTCATTGAGTGGAATACCCAATTTGGCAAATCCGCTTACACCAGTGTTGTGAATCTCATTACCCCATATACCATTTTTGAAAGCCTCTCCCATATACAGCTCATCCAATTTGCCGGAAGCAGGATACTCGTGATCATTCATCCCCTCCTTATAATCCTTGTGGCCACCAATACGGGTATCATTCACAAATTTGGCTCCAAAACGCACCTGTACACCATTAGGGCTGAAATACAGCCATCTGTTGTCAAAGTTTATCTGCTGGGTAAGAGGATCATCGCGGAAGCTGTCTCCATTTGCATCGTGTACCATATTGTCCTTTGAGAAATGTCCCATCATAACCGTACTCCACTTCTCATTCAACTGTAACGATGAAGCTACATTTGCCTCAGCTCTCATATTGTTGTTAAGGAAAAGGTTCACAAAAAAAGGTGTTTCAGCCGTAGGCTTGCGGTGCTCCACATTAATCTGCCCGGTAATTGCCTCAAGACCATTAACCACAGACGAAGGACCTTTGGCAATCTGAATGCTCTCCAGCCACTGGCCCGGAATATAACTCAATCCAAAAGGAGACGCAAGACCCCTCATCACAGGACGGGTCTCATCCAACATCTGGGTATAGCTTCCCGACAGGCCCAACAACTTTATCTGTTTGGCACCGGTAACAGCATCAGAGTAACCCACACTCACACTTGCAGAACTCTCAAAACTCTCTGCAAGGCTGCAACAGGCCATCTTGCACAATCCGGCAGCAGAGATAACCTCAGTCTTTATGCTTGCTGTCTTGGAAAGGAAATTGGCCTCCTGTCTTCCTACAACATGTACAGTTTCCAGTTCATTCTCTGGGGTAAGGTTAAAGATGATCTCTTTGTCGGGAAGAAGATTTACCCCATTCTCATACAATTTTACAGTATCCTGTGCATATCCCACATATGCTGCGATAAGGGTTATGTTGTCTCCTTTAACAGATTTTATTGTAAAAATTCCTGCCTCATCCGCCTCAACTGCAGATTTCCCCTCTACCCACCATACATTGGCAAATGCACCTGCCTCTTTCTCTCCGGTAGAGGTGAGGAAAAACACTTTGCCCTGAATCTTTTGTGCTGCAGCAAACGTACTGCAAGCAAACACCAATAGTAATAGTGTAAATATTTTTTTCATTGATTGTCTTTTTTGATTTTAAATGCCGGATACCGGCTTGCAATAGCTCAAACCTGCCCTGCAGGCCACTCAAATGAAGAATTGTCTATACTCTGAAAGAGCACAGTACGGCCTGGGACACCTGTGGTTCACAATCCCGTGAGGCAAAGTTGTATGATTTGTATGAAACTACAGCAGTTTCAGAAAGAATCTCCGGAACATCTGCCATAAAATAGAAGGCATCACATGCTTGCGGGGCAATTATAATATTGTATTCAGCTGTATTCTGATCTTGCGAGAGCACATACACATCTGTAGAACAGCAATTGTCACTGTGGCTGTGGTTACAACCGTCATTATGATGCTCACTGCAATCACTATGATGTTCACTGCTGTGCGGATGCGAATGGGTTATACAATTCCCGTGCTCATCTATATGGGAATGTACAAATTCACAAGGCGACTCGCCAAAAAGAAGGACAAGCGATGCTGAGCCATCTGAAGTGCAGGTATGCACACCATATCCCATTGTAGATACAATGTACAAAAGCGCCATGGCCACAAAAAATATATTTCGCATCAAAGTTTTCATTCGCCGCAAAGGTAATAAAAAATTCCCTACATTTGCATAAGGCCTCATACGTATGGAAAGTTGAGTGATACAGAACGTTCGGCCAACCACATTTGTTGTAAAAAAAATTAAAACATAAAGATTATGAAGAGTTTTCTAAAAACCACATTTGCAGTCATTGTCGGCTCTATGATTGCAATGCTGACCTGTTCTTTCCTCTTTTTTGGGCTTATAGGCTCTCTGGCATCCCTTGCTGAAAGTTCAGAGCCTGTGGTTCCTGCAAAAGCAATCCTTAAGATTGATTTTAACACACCTGTTACAGAATTGGGACAAGAGGATGCTCTGGCAGCATTCCAGAGTATGAATTTCAGCTCAACCAAACCTCTTGGCATCCTTAAGGCAGTAAAGGCAATTGAGAATGCAGCATCAGACCCTGCAATAAAGTTCATATATATAAATCCGAACCAGATGAATATCGGTATGGCAAACCTTGAGGAAATAAGGGATGCCCTATACAAATTCAGAAGAAGTGGAAAACCAATTATCAGTTATGCAGACAATTTCTCCCAGGGAGGGTATTACCTTGCATCTGTTTCTGACAAAATTTATCTCAATCCCGACGGATCCGGTGCAATGGTTGGTATTGGCTCCACAATGATGTTCTTCAAAGACCTTCTGGACAAACTTGGAATAGAGGTACAGCTGATCAGGCACGGCAAATTCAAAGCAGCTGCAGAACAGTTCGTAGCATCAGGTATAAGCAAGGAGAACTATGAGCAGAACAAGGAGATGATTGATTCCATTTGGGAGACCTGGACAAATGAGATATGCGAAAGCAGAGACATTGATCCTGAATATTTCAATGGGATGGTGGACAATCTTGAACTTTTCTCAGCTGAATCATTGAAAGAGAAGGGGCTTGTTGATGAATTGGCAACAAGAGATGATATCTACACCATTCTACGCACCCTTTTTGATGTAAAGAAAGACAAGGACCTTAAAATGATATCACTTGCAGATTATGCAGGAGCTGTGGTGAAACCTGACATTAAGGCAAAAGAGAAAATTGCGGTAATATATGCCGACGGTGAAATTACAATGTCTGATTCAGAAGGATTGTCGGCCAAGAAGTTTTACCCTATAATAAGAGATATCAGAAATGACTCCAGCATAAAAGCTGTAGTATTGAGGATCAATTCTCCTGGTGGCGATGCCCAGGCTGCAGAGATACTTAACAAGGAGCTTCAGCTGCTGCGTACAGACAAACCCCTTATTGTAAGTATGGGAGAATACGCCGCTTCCGGCGGTTATTGGATTGCTGCAAATTCTGAGAAGATTTTTGCAGACAATACTACAATCACAGGTTCAATAGGAGTGTTCAGTATGGCAATGAACTATGGCAAAGGACTCAACAGGCACTTGAAAGTGAACACTGCAGATATAGGTTCAAACAAGCACAGCAATATGATGAACGGAATAAATCCGCTTGATGCAAAAGAAGTGGCATTTATGCAGGGAATGGTTGAAGATATTTATACCAAATTTACAGACCTTGTAGCGCAAGGAAGAGCTCTTCCGGTTGAATATGTAGATGAGGTTGGCCAGGGCAGAGTATGGACAGGTGCCGATGCAATTGAGAACAGACTGGCTGATGAGAAAGGCGGCATCATTGACGCCATTGATTATGCGGCAGCAGCTGCAAACCTTAATGCTTACAGAATTGTAGAGTACCCTGCAATCAAAACCCCTGTGGAACAGTTTATGGAGATGCTTGGCGGTGCCCAGGCAACTGCAAAAGCCATTGCAGCACCAGAAGATGCTATCAGGAACATCTACTCAAAAATTGAAGCGGACGGTAAATTTAAGGTATATGCCCGTAATCCTTTCCACTACTGCTTCAACTATTGAATTACAAGAAAAGCCAGGATTTTGGAAAATAAAAACAGATGGCAACTGCACCCTTTGTCAGTTGCCATCTGTTTATTTCTTGAACATTCCGAACGTGTAAGCGAAATTCACACTGAAGACCTCTTTAAACTGCACCCTGGGGGCAGCGTGCCCGTCTTTATCAGTAATCAGAATGTTATCATCATAGATAAGATTCGTTCTCAAACCTGTCTGCAAGTACTTGTTCAGCTTATATGTGAGTTGCATATCCCAGTTAACCTGTACATTCTGGGGTTTGTTAAGATAATCGGAGAACAAAGAAAGTGTTGAAGACACCTTCATATTCTTAAAGATATCTTTATTCAAAGTAGCCTTCAACTGCGCACCAAGTGCCCACCTTGCTGCCTCATCAGGTTTATTACCATATTTGGTTCTGAGCAATGAATCTGTAACTATTACAAGGTTTCCTGTAAATGGAGCAAAAGTAAGTGCAAACTCCTTCCCGTTTCCCGGTTTGTAATCTATACCAAGACCCAGGGTAAAATATGCAGGAGCCAGAAATTGGGACACTTTCTTTAAATTGTCGCCAGAATACTCAAAACCTGGCGAGAACTGCGACCTGAAATTGAAGTTGGCTGAAAAGTAGAACTTGCTCACAGCCTTGTAACCCCATTTGCTGTCAAGCACTATCTTGTCATCACTCTTCCTGTAGCCATCCTCAAACGACTGAAGAAACCCGTACGAAAGCTGCGCCCTGTTATCCCAGAACATATCCCCTTTCGCATAATTGGCGTGAGCATTCACATAACTGTTCAACGCTACCGATCCAGAACCTCCAGCAGCCCAGTTTGTAAGGGATATCTGCGAGAAACCTACCTCTGTAAGCATTCCTTTTGTCCAAAACTTTGGAGGTGTAACAGGCTCATAGTTTATGGTTGGAACTGCAAACTGTGAACCTATTATGCGGCACATCTCCTGTGCTGTATTAAGATTGGATAATCGGGCCTGCTCCATAGCCTCCTCATTAAGTGTATTCTTCTCCTTGATCTGAGCAAAAGAAGACACCCCTGCCGCCAAAAAGGCAACAAGCAACAGACATAAGAACTTAACTGATCCGAATTTCATTGTATTTAATGCTTCCACTAATTCTCCAACACATCATCTGAGTTATATTTATAACCCATACGCTTGCCGGTACGCATCCTCGCACTCTCAATTTTTGCATTTATCTGCTCTACACTTGCCACTTTTACAAGGTCAAACGGAGGCACCAGCAAATCAAATGACAACGAATACATCATTGCAGATTCCACAAAACTTACAAGCTCCTCTTTTGTAATGTCAATCTTTCCAAAATTGGATATCTTTTGTCTCGTCTGCCTTTTACCCTCAATAAAGAACTTCTTCTCCTTATTTACAAACATTCTTGCAACAAGATATCCCAAATCTTCGTTACGGCTGAACTTGAGGGAATCTGACAGGAAGTTATAAACACTTATCACACCACAATAAGTATTGTATGGAGACTCCTTAGCATAACCGTTTTTCCATATTGCGTGATCTCTGTCAAACTGAAAAATATCGGTATGCATACTAAAAATAAGGACATCATCCGCAAATTTGAGTTCAGCCTCAAATTTTCCGCGGTCTCTGTACTCCAATCTGATTCTACGGTTGGTCTCAGATTCAGAAAGAATATCAT
Source organism: Candidatus Egerieisoma sp. (assembly GCA_045645465.1). Taxonomy (GTDB): domain Bacteria; phylum Bacteroidota; class Bacteroidia; order Bacteroidales; family UBA932; genus Egerieousia. The sequence goes on along the minus strand of JAZRIV010000045.1, from coordinate 69,174 downwards.
TCAAGTCATTGCTTATCTCACTCAGCACATCTTTAAGTTCGTTAAAAACTTCAAGCGACTGGTCATATACACAAGATTTCAGATGAGCCTTATTCTGCAATCCCTCAAGAATAAGTTTCTGCTGCTTCGGTAAAGGATCTGTTGCCATATATAAACATTAAAATTTAGCTCCGCATTAATACGATCTTGCAAAAATAACTCTCTGCTTAGAAGGCCTGCCCGAATAAACACACCTGCCCTCCTCCATAATCACATTAGTATCCAATGGGATACATCTGATGGTAGCTTTAGTCTCCTCTTTAATCTTCTCCTCTGTTTCAGGAGTACCATCCCAGTGGCAAAGAAGGAATCCACCCTGCTCTATCTTCTCTTTAAACTCATCCCAAGTATCCACTGATATTGTATTTGCAGCTCTGAAGTCCAACGCCTTCTGATAGATATTATCCTGAATCTTCTCCATAAGGCCATTGACAACCTCTGCAACACCCTCAAGCTGCATAGACTCTTTAGTAAGAGTATCTCTTCTTGCAACCTCTATGGTTCCATTTGCCAAGTCTCTAGGGCCCATAGCAACCCTCACCGGAACACCTTTAAGTTCCCACTCCGCAAATTTGAAGCCACTCCTCAGATTATCTCTGTCATCTATCTTAACTGTAAGGCCGAATCTCTCCAACTCACCTTTAAGCTCCTCCATCTTGGCAATAATGGCTGTGTGTTCCTCCTCTGTCTTGAATATTGGAACCATAACCACGTGAATTGGGGCCAATTTTGGAGGAAGTACCAAACCGTTATCATCTGAATGAGCCATAATAAGAGCTCCCATCAGACGGGTAGAAACACCCCACGATGTAGCCCAAACATACTCAAGGGTTCCCTCTTTGCTGGCATATTTTACATCAAAAGCCTTTGCAAAATTCTGACCCAAGAAATGAGATGTACCAGCCTGCAAAGCTTTTCCATCCTGCATCATTGCCTCAATACAATATGTTTCAAGAGCTCCTGCAAACCGCTCATTTGCAGACTTCAAGCCAACAACAACAGGGACAGCCATATACTCCCTTGCAAATTTTGCATACACATTAACCATCTTCTCTGTCTCTTCAATTGCCTCTTCTCTTGTTGCGTGGGCAGTATGACCCTCTTGCCACAAAAACTCTGCTGTTCTCAAAAACAGTCTGGTTCGCATCTCCCATCTTACCACATTTGCCCATTGGTTACAAAGGATAGGAAGATCTCTGTATGAATTGATCCAATTCTTATATGTATTCCAGATAATAGTCTCTGATGTAGGTCTTACAATAAGCTCCTCCTCCAATTTTGCTGCAGGATCCACTACTACACCTTTACCCTCCGGGTCTACCATAAGTCTGTGGTGTGTAACAACAGCACACTCCTTTGCAAAACCTTCTACATGTTCAGCCTCCCTGCTAAGGAATGACTTAGGTATAAAAAGTGGAAAATAAGCATTCTGATGTCCTGTTTCCTTGAACATTTTATCCAATTGGGCCTGCATTTTCTCCCATATAGCATAACCGTACGGTTTGATTACCATACAGCCTCTAACTGCTGAGTTTTCTGCCAAATCTGCCTTAACCACAAGGTTATTGTACCACTGTGAGTAATTATCCTCTCTTTTTGTTACCTCTTTTGCCATTATATTTGTTTTTTTACATTATTCTCTTCCATTAACGCTCAGTATCTGCAGTCAATACACGTTTAATTACACAAATGGAATAATTTTTGATATATTTGCTATTAGTAATTTGAATCACAAAAATACACAAATAAATTAAAACACAGGAGGTAAAAATGAAAAACAGCAACTTATTTATTCTATTGGCAGTCGTTTTTGCTTTGTTCTCTTGTGGCACGGCCAACCGTTCCGCATACTACAACGGTTCTCAGTTGAGAAACAGTATATATTATACCCCAGAAAGTGCAAGGAGAAACGAATATGCGCAACAAACCGGGTATCTTGAGGGGTTACAGGAGAGAACTGCTGCGGCAACAGAAAACACAGTTGCCCGCCAGTCATATAATTATAATGGAGAGACCAATACAAAAGAAATTTATGTTGGCGAAAACAATTATGTAAACATAGATGCAACACCTGGTACTACATATACGATTATTGATGATCAGGAGAGTTATGAGGCAAGGCTGAGAAAATTTGACTCACCTTTTTACTCAATCAATATAGACATAAATGATTACAACCCGTGGTATGATTACAGATACGGATGGTATGACACTTGGCACCGCCCATGGTATTTGAGTTATTATTGGTGGCACACACCAAGTTGGTCAATGAGATGGAACTGGCATTACAATTGGGGAATATATGATCCTTTCTATGACCCTTGGTGGGGCCCAGGCTATTGGTACGGATATTATCCCGGTTACTGGCCTGGTTACTGGCCTGGTTACTGGCCCGGTTACTGGCCATCACACAGACCTGGAATGCATCCTTCATACAAACCTGGTTACTATCCTGGTCACGGCCCTGGTGCAAAACCGGCTCCTGGAAGGGATATATATTACGGAAAACGGAACAGCACCCCTTCTTACAACGCCCATAAAGAGAAAAACAACATTGTAAGCAATAATCCTGCATCAAGGCCCAATACTGGCAGTGTAACCCGCAGAGAACCTAATATCAACCAGATAAACGGAGGTGGCAAGACACAACAGACGAATATTAAAGGCAACAACAGACCACAGAACAACAACAATGCACCTCAGGGTAATAATGCAGACAGACAATATAGAAGAGTTACTCCCGACAAAGCTGCAAACAATAATGGCAATGCAGGTAACTCTACTGCCAAAAAAACTTCACCTGCAAACAAGAACAACAATTCTTACAGCAGGGACAACAGCAGGAACAGCAACACTTCTTCAAGTTACAACAGAAGCACAAGCTCCCAGAGCAGGAATTCATACAGTAGCGGAAGCAGCTACAACAGCAACAGAAACTCAGGAAGTTCAAGCAATGGCGGCGGTTCTTCTTACAGAAGGAGATAAAAATTATCGGGAAGAAAAAATGTTTAACTAATTGATTTTAAATGATGTTTAAGAAAATTACAATATGCTCGGCTCTATGTTTATGTTGGGTTATGGCAACAGCCCAGAATGCATATGATGCTTTAAGGTTCTCCCAGCAATATACGGAGGGAACAGCCAGGAGTGTTGCAATGGGAAACGCATTTACAGCTCTTGGTGGAGATATGGGTGGTATAACTGTCAACCCTGCATCTTCTGCCGTTTACAGGTACTCTGAATTTATCATTACCCCTTCTGTAACAAATGCTTCAACCAACACCTCTTATCCTTATCTTGGAGTATCACAGCCAAGCGCCAAGACAAGAGCCGGAATATCAAATTTTGGATTTGTCGGTTCATACAATACCGGCAGAGAACATGCAGGACTTGTAAGCTGGAGCTTTGGTCTTGTTCTTACCAAACAGAACAACTTTACAAACTCCATGAAGGTATTTGGCAGGACAAACAGCAGCAGCTGGCTATCAGGCCTTGCTTACAATACTGACGGAATATATGCCCCCGAAATGGATATAAATGACAGCAATAATCCTTTCTTCAGCAGCAATGCTTCGTGGAACTCAATTCTGGGATGGAATACCTCTCTGCTTGACACTCTCCCTGGTACTGCAGACCAGTATATTGCTGCAACAGAGAATCTTAATGGTGATCTTATTTCTGTTGGTGGGGATTTGGACCAGCACTTTAAAAGCATATCTGTAGGAAACATTACAGAAGCCACTATAAATTTTGGAGGCAATTTCTCAAACAAGCTGTTTTTTGGTGTGAACATTGGCATACATAGCATCCAGTATAAATATGAGGAACATTATGGTGAGGATGCTATAAACTTTTCCCAATTCAACTCTGGGTTCAAATGTTTTGAAGCAGGTTACAGATATCGTGCAGCAGGTACAGGTGTAAATCTCAAGGCTGGTTTGATCTACCTTCCTACCAGTTGGCTGAGAATTGGAGCTGGCATTTCAACTCCTACCTGGATGAATTTGAATGAGGAGTGGGAAAACAATATGCAGAGCCAGTTCAGCGACGGATATTCTCAAAATCTGTCATCCCCATTAGGCACCTACAACTATAATCTCACTGCCCCTTTCAGATGGAATGTAGGTGCAGCTGCCACATTAGGAGTTTTGGGTGTGCTCAGTGTTGATTATGAGAGTGTAAATTATACCCAAGCCAGACTTAATGATGGATCATCTTTTTATGGGTATGCAGATGAGAATGATGATATACAAAAACTCCTTGCAAAACAGAATATAATAAGGGCTGGTGCAGAGGTAAATGTAAGTCCTGCGTTTGCTCTTAGAGCCGGTTACCAGTACTACTCTTCACCTTATGCCAACGGATCTTCCGATGATGCAAGACATGTTGGCTCCTTGGGTGCCGGTTATTCTGTAAAATGCGGTGCAAGTGATTTTTTTGTAGATCTTGCCTATCAGCAGCTGATTAAAAAGAACAAGGAGATGTTCACGTTATATTCAGATACAGACATTGCTGCCCCCGTAGGGGAATCTGAAAGCAGCAACTGGAAACTGTTGTTATCTTTGGGGTTCAGATTCTAAGAAAGATATTGCATTTGGGCCTTCATTGAACAGAAGGTCCAACACAGAAAGATTAGGGACAAAGCCCTGCTTGGTAGAAAAAACCTGCCAGTAGGGTTTGTTCATTTTAAGCCTCTCCAACAGCAGTGCAGGCTTTTTGGGATGTATGGAATCTCTAAAATCTTCAATACCAATATCCTTAATAACCTCTGAACCCGGTACAAGGAAATTTCCCTCAGAAAGTGTTATTGGGGTTTCAATTCCTATCAGTTCAGCTATTTTTACGGTAAGACAGGTATTCAACTGCAACAATGATTCCTCTCCACTGTCAAGAATCCCATAAATGTCATCCATATAATATTCAAAGAAAGGAGACGACATATATGCTGCCTCCAAAGCCCTCTTGTGCTGCAACAGCCACGGCTTAGAGTAGTCTATCTTAAGTTCGGAGGTTGGGATCTTATGGCTGCACTCCTCCCCCCTTACTGCACTTCTCAGCACCGGTAAAGTTAAAACAAGAAGCCCGTTGGCACCATTTATGTGACAACGGGTTCTGTACGACTGTTTCTGATACATCTCCCCGCTCTCAATCTCTGCCCTTGCTGAGTTGGCAATTGCCACAAAATACTCAACAGGCGGAAAATATGCGGTACTTAAAAGAGATGTCTCAAAAATCATTTCAGAAAATCTTATTCGTCTGATACAGCTTTAGGGTTGTATCTTATAATTCCTCTCTTTGAACGAGCAATGAAATCGAGGATGGTTCTCTTCTCTACACTATCCTCAAACTCTGCTTCAACCTTTTTGCAGGCATCAGAAACATTAAGGCCGCTCTGGTAAATTACCTTGTAAATGCTTTTGATTCTGTCTATCTGCTCAACTGTAAAACCTCTTCTGCGCAAACCTACTATGTTTATACCACAGAATGAAAGAGGCAGTTTGCTTGCCAGAACATATGGGGGAACATCCTTGCTGATACGGGAACCGCCACCTACCATAGCGTGTGTTCCAATATTTGAGAACTGATGGGCAGCAGAAGCTCCACCTATTATAGCCCAGTCATCAACCTCAGTCTCACCTGCTATGCCCACATAGCTGACAAGAATACAATTGTTACCAACGACACAATCATGAGCCACATGCGCATATGACATAATTAAAGTATTGTTTCCAACTACAGTCTTTCCCTTACCGCTGGCTGCAGTACCCCTGTTAATTGTAGCACACTCCCTTATTGTAACATTGTCACCAATCTCTACGTATGATATCTCATTCTCAAACTTCAAATCCTGAGGAATAGCTCCAACAACTGCGCCAGGGAATACCTTACAATTCTTGCCCATTTTTACGTAATCGTAAATTGTGGCATTGGGACCAATTTCACACCCATCACCAATTTCTACATTTTCTGCAATATAGCAGAACGGACCAATCTTTACATTTGCTCCTATTTTTGCATTGGGGTGTACGTATGAATTCTCCATAATATCTGTATGATTAATTATTATTCCTTGTTCTTGATAACCTGTGCCACCATATCACTCTCACAAGCCAATGTATCACCAACATATGCCTCTCCGTGCATACATACGATAGATCTTCTCAAAGGCTGGGTAATTGAAAGTTTGAATACAAGCACATCACCCGGTACAACTTTCTTTTTGAATTTAGTATTATCTATCTTGGCAAAATATGTAGAATATTTCTCAGGCTCATCCAAACCGTGAAGCACAAGGATACCACCTACCTGTGCCATTGCCTCTACAATAAGCACGCCAGGCATTACAGGCTCTTCTGGGAAATGACCAAGGAAGAATCCCTCATTTACACCAATTGTCTTGATACCAACAATATAATCCTCTCCTATCTCAGTAATTCTGTCTACCATCAAAAATGGAGGACGATGTGGCAACAGTTTCTTAATTCCGTTAATGTCAATCACCGGTACTGCATTGGGATCGTATTTAGGTACATTATTATCCATATCTTTTTGTATTTATTTGTTACTCATCGCATTTTTGCCTTATAACTTTGGCAAGTTCCGTATTGATTCTATGGCCAGACTTGTATGCAATCACTTTCGCCTTTATAGGACTTCCTACCAAAGAGAAATCACCGATAAGATCAAGCAATTTATGTCTTGCACACTCATTCTGGAATCTGAGTTCCAAATGATTAAGATAACCCTCCGGCGCACGCTCCAAAGAAGATGTATTGAATACGGCTGCAAGTCTGTCCAACTCTTCCTGAGGAACAGGATGCTCAACTATAACAATAGCATTGTCCAAATCACCGCCTTTAATGAGATTGTTCTTAAAAAGAGGCTCCAACTCGTGGAAGAACACAAACGTGCGGCAAGGTGCAATATCTTTTGCAAAATCTGTATTGTCATCAAGTCTTGCATACTGGTTACCCAACACTTTTGAATTGAAATCTATCATAAGATCCACAGAAAAGTGGTCATCAGGCATCACTATGATTTCCGAACCGCTCTTGTCATCTTTATAGACAATCTTTTCTTTCAATTCAAGATACTTTCTTTCCGCCTCCTGCTCAACCAACCCATCTTTGCATATAGCCTCCACATAAGGTTTGGCACTTCCATCAAGTATAGGCACCTCCTGTGCATCAATTGAAACCAGCACATTATCTATTCCCAAACCGCTGAATGTAGCCATAAGATGCTCCAAAGTTGAGATCTTAATCTCATCCTTCTCCAAGGTTGTACCTCTGGCAGTTGTGGTTACATAATCCACAAGGGCGTCTATTACAGCATTCTCACCCAAATCAACCCTTTTGAACTTTATACCATGATTCTCTGAAGCTGGTTCCAGAACCATTGTCACGTTCCTTCCTGTATGCAGTCCCTTCCCTTTGAATGTATATTTACACTTTAACGTGTGTTGTCTTTCTGTCATTTTCAAATCAACCAATTTTTATTAACGCTACAAATGTAATAAAATATCTTTACTCCCAGCTTATTTGGCAAGTTTTCTGAACATTGCATAACACTTCAGATACTGCTTGTAATCAAATGCAGGGCTACCCATTAAAGTTTCACCCTCTTTCTTTGTACTTCCAAGTATACCGGCCTGAGCGCCAATGCTTGTCTTATCATGAATTGAGATATGTCCTGCTATACCAACCTGGCCTCCAACAATACATTTTGCACCAACTTTAGAAGAACCTGCCACACCCGTTTGTGCAGCCATTACAGTGTGCTCACCAACCTCAACATTATGAGCAATCTGAATAAGATTGTCCAGCTTCACACCCTTTCTTATAAGCGTAGTACCCATAGTTGCCCTGTCTACAACAGTATTTGCACCAATCTCCACATCATCCTCAATTGTTACAATACCGGTCTGAGGTATCTTCTTGTATGAACCGTCCTCTCTTGGGGCAAAACCAAAACCATCAGATCCAATCACAACATTTGCATGCAGAATACAGTTGTTTCCAATTTTACACCCGTCATAAATTTTAACACCTGGATATATGATACAATTCGCCCCAACCGTAACATCATTTCCAATATAAACCTGAGGATAAATCTGGGTATCCTTTCCAATCACACTCTTCTTCCCGACAGTTGAGAACTCACCCACATACACACCTTTCCCAAATTTTGCACTCCAGGCACAACTCGATCTCCAGGATCTGCCACTTCTTTTAGCCCTCTTCAAAGAGTTCAGAAGATCCAGCAATGAAGCCACAGCCTCATATGCATTGTCCACCAGAACAAGTGTAGGCTCTACCGGCTCCTTAGGTTTGAAACTCTTGTTGATTATTATTATGCTGGCCTTGCATGTATACAGATACTGCTCATATTTGGGATTTGCCAAAAAGCACACATTTCCAGGTTTGCCATTTTCAATTTTTGCCACAGACGACACCTTTACATTAGGATCTCCTATTATTTCGCCATTAAAATGCTGGGCAATCACTTCTGCTGTTACTTCCATATTACCGAATTATAAGGTTTACAAATATACAAAAAATTGTAAAATTCACATAACCCCGAAACTCTCAACCCTTCAACTTTATCATAACTGAAGAAAATCTGCACAACCGTCTTTGGCTGTACAGAAAAGCAGGAGAGGCCTGCAGACACAGTCATAGTTGAATCTGTACTTACAAACAGCTCTGTGCAGGAGGTGAAACTTATGAATTTCCAGGCCTCTGACAACAGTTATACCCCTGCAACAGCAGCAGAAGTATATATCCTTCAAGTAACCGGCAACGAATGATAGGGATGGACGGCAGAAGATACAGTTCATCGTTACCCGAACATGAACAGGCATACACATTGCACCCCAAATCTTTCTTTATCATTGATATAGTAAATGAAGATTATGACAAATTCCTTCTTGAAGGATGTGCGGCATTCTCAGGAACAGAGAGATTTTCTCTCCATAATATAAGTTACCCGTGGGCATATCATTCAATTTACAGCAATATCCACAACGGCAAAGGAATTTTTGGAGCAATGCACAAAACAAAAGTTACAATATCTGATACACAAGACATTTCAGATATGGATATTTGGACCAAATACCATATAGAAATCCCTGAATGATTTGTATTTTAAAGATTATTTTTGTTACTTTGCACTTGAAATGAGAGGCTTGAGGGTGACCGCGTGCGGTTGCCCTTATGTTTTATTGCTAAGATTATGATTACCACAGAAGCTATAGGCAACACTATTGCAAATTACTTGGAGCACAACGGATTATTTCTTGTTGACATAGAAATTTCCAAAGATAATGACATTACTGTCTCCATTGAAAAGAGAGAGGGTGATGTTAACATAGACAACTGTATAGACATAGACAGAATCATTGCCGGTGTATTTGACAGGGATGTTGAGGACTACTCACTAACGGTAACCTCTGCAGGATTGGACCAGCCTTTCAAGGTTTTGGAGCAGTACCGGAAATTTATCGGGAGTGAGGTTGAAGTTGTTGTTAAGGGTGGCGGCAAGGTTAAGGGAATACTTACTTGTGCAAATGAAGGCTCTTTTGAAATTACAACTTCAAAAATGGTAAAAGTTGAGGGGAGCAAGAAGAAAGTGCAGCAGGATACCGTTACAGAGTATACATATGCAGGTATCAAATCATGCAAACCGGTAATCAAGTTCAAATAAAAAGACAACAAATAAAATAACAGATATAAAATGGAAGGTCTGAATTTAATTAGCACATTTGCTGAATTTAAAGAACTTAAAAACATTGATCGTCCAACCATGATGAGTGTTCTGGAGGAGATCTTCAAAGCACAGCTTGAGAAAATGTACGGCAGTGCCGAGAACTTTGACATCATCATAAACATAGACAAGGGCGACTTTGAGATTTGGAGAAACAGAACAGTTGTTGAGACTGTAGAGGATCCTGTCACTGAAATTTCAAAAGAGGAGGTTGACAAGATTGACAGTTCATACGAAATTGGCGAGGAGTTTACAGAGGAGGTCAAACTTGCAAGTTTTGGCAGAAGGGGCATTCTTAATCTAAGGCAGAATCTGTCGGGAAGAATTATGGATATTGAGAAAGGTAATCTCTACAATGCCTATAGAGACAGAATTGGTGAAATTATAGTGGGAGAGGTTTACCAGGCTTGGAAAAAAGAGGTTCTTATCCTTGACGAGGAGGGGAATGAGTTGCTGCTACCTAAATCTGAGCAGATTCCTTCTGATTTCTTCCGTAAAGGAGAGTCTGTCAAAGCTGTAATTTCGAGAGTTGAAATGAAGAACAACAACCCTGTAATTACCCTTTCAAGAACAGCACCTGTATTCTTGGAGAGACTTTTTGAGCAGGAGGTTCCTGAGATTTTTGACGGACTTATCACCATTAAGAAAATTGTCCGCATTCCTGGAGAGAGAGCTAAAGTGGCTGTTGAGTCTTACGATGAAAGAATTGATCCTGTAGGAGCTTGTGTTGGTGTAAAAGGTTCTCGTATCCACGGTATTGTAAGGGAACTGAAGAATGAGAACATAGATATTATCAACTGGACTTCCAATACCCAGCTTCTTGTCCAGAGAGCACTGAGCCCTGCCAAAATATCTTCAATTAAAGTTGAAGAGGGAAGAATAAGCGTTTGGCTGAAACCTAATGAGGTATCTCTTGCCATTGGAAAGAACGGAAGCAATATCAAACTTGCAAGTATGCTTGTAGGTGAGGAAATTGAGGTGTTCAGAGAGCTTGATGAAGAGGAAGAGGATGTATTGTTGGCTGAGTTCAGCGATGAGATTGACCAGTGGATCATTGATGCACTCAAAGGAATCGGCTGCGATACTGCAAAGAGTGTTCTTGCACTTTCTGTACAGGATATAGTAAAAAGGGCAGATTTGGAAGAGGAGACTGTTATTGAGGTACAGAACATCCTTAAGTCTGAGTTTGAGGACGAGAAATAATTTTTGGTTGAATTTAAAATGGGGGATAAAATATGACAGGAAACGAAAATATCAGAATAGGCAAAGTACTTAAGGAGTTCAACATAGGAATGGGTACCCTTGTTGATTTCCTCAGAAAAAAAGGGATTAACATTGATTCTAATCCGGGTGCAAAGCTTACTGGAGAACAATATGCTTTAGTTGCAAAAGAGTTCAAAAAGGAGCAGATAGTTAAGGAGGAGTCAAAGAAAGTTGCCATTAAGGTTAAGGACATTACAGACAAGAAGAGTAAGGCTGTTGAAGAGGAAGAGCCTGTAAAGGAACTTTTCATTAAAACAACTGTAGAGGAGGTTAAAGGTCCCAAGATTGTTGGCAAGATAGACCTTGACAAACCAAAATCTGAGCCAAAACCTGCTGCTGAGGAGGTTAAGCCGCAACCTGCACCTGCTGCAAAAATTCAACCGGCAGAAAAGCCTGTTGTAAAACCAATAGAGAAACCTGTAGAAAAAACCCAGTCTGCCAATGTGGCAGAGCAGAAACCTGTTACCCCAACAGTTCAGCCACAACAAAAAGAGGTTATTGAACATATTGAGACTAAAGTTCAAAAACTTACCGGTCCGAAAATCAGCGGTACTATTGATTTGTCTCAGTTTGAAAAGAAAAAACCTTCTAACGACAATAAGAACAACAAAGGGAAGAGAGAGAGAATCCACAAGAAGAACGAGAAAGTTGATATTGTAAAAGAGGCAAAACAGAACAACAAGCCTAATGCTGGCAGCAGCAACCAGGGCAAACCTAATGGTGGCAATAACCAGAACAAGCAGCAACAGCAGAACAACAAGAACCACAATAACGGTAAAGGGAACAAAAAGGACAAGTTCAAACCTGTAAAAGTGGAGGTTGATGAGGATGCTGTACAAAAACAGATAAAAGAGACCTACCAGAGAATGGTAGAGGGTAAGGGCAAGACCAAAGGCTCAAAATACAGGAAGGAGAAGAGGGAGATGAATGTTCAGAGGATGATGGAGGAGGAAGAGATGCAGATGATGAACAGCAACGTTCTTAAGGTTACTGAATTCGTTACTGTAAATGACCTCTCAACTATGATGAATACTCCTGTCATTAAGGTTATTGAGGCTTGTATGAATCTTGGTCTTATGGTATCAATCAACCAGAGGCTTGATGCAGAGGCTCTTGTACTTGTTGCAGAAGAGTTCGGATACAAAATAGACTTTGTAACTGCAGAGATTCAGGAGACAATAGATGAGGAGAATGATGTGGACACTCCAGAGATGATGGAAGAGAGACCTCCTATTGTTACCGTAATGGGTCACGTAGACCACGGTAAAACATCTTTGCTTGACTACATTAGAAAAGCCAATGTTATTGCCGGTGAGGCTGGTGGTATTACCCAGCACATTGGTGCATACAATGTCAAACTTCCAGACGGCAGAAAGATTACATTCCTTGACACCCCTGGTCACGAGGCGTTTACAGCTATGCGTGCCCGTGGTGCAAAAGTAACAGACCTTGCAATTATCATTGTTGCTGCCGACGATGCCATAATGCCACAGACTATTGAGGCTATCAGCCACGCACAGGCAGCAGGCTGTCCTATGATTTTTGCAATAAACAAGATTGACAAACCTGCAGCAAACCCGGACAAGATTAGGGAGCAGCTTTCTCAGATGAATATCCTTGTAGAGGATTGGGGTGGAAAATACCAGTGCCAGGAGATCTCTGCAAAACAGGGTATTGGTATTGAAGACCTTTTGGAGAAAGTACTTCTTGAGGCAGATATGCTTGAGCTTAAGGCCAACCCTAACAAAAAGGCTGTAGGTACTGTAATTGAGTCTTCATTGGATAAAGGTAGAGGTTATCTTGCAACTATCCTTGTACAGGCCGGGACTCTAAGAGTTGGTGATGTTATATTGAGCGGATGCTATACAGGTAAGGTTAAAGCAATGTTCAATGAGCGTGGACAGAAAGTATCTGAAGCAGGCCCTTCAACTCCAGTTTCAATCCTTGGTTTGAACGGTGCACCTAACGCAGGTGAGAACTTTAATGTGTTTGAAGACGAGAAAGAGGCCAAAGATATTGCAAACAAGAGAGAGCAGCTGTTGCGTATCCAGGGATTGAGAACTCAGAAACATATTACCCTTGAGGAGATTGGACGCCGTATTGCAATTGGAAACTTCCAGGAACTTAACGTTATCATTAAAGGTGATGTGGACGGTTCAATTGAGGCGTTGTCTGATTCATTGATCAAACTTTCTACTGAGGAAATTCACGTGAATGTTATCCACAAGGCTGTAGGTGCAATTTCTGAGTCTGACGTTCTTTTGGCAGCAGCATCAAATGCAATTATCATCGGATTCCAGGTAAGGCCTTCTGCAAATGCAAGAAAACTTGCAGACAACGAAGAGATTGAAATAAGACTTTACTCTGTTATCTACGATGCCATCAATGAGGTTAAAAGTGGTATTGAGGGTATGCTTGCTCCAGAGGAGAAAGAGGAGGTTACAGCTACTGCAGAGGTACGTGAGACCTTCAAAATCTCTAAAGTTGGTACAATTGCCGGCTGTATGGTTAAAGAGGGCAAGCTTACCAGAACTGCAAAAGTGCGCGTAATCAGAGATGGTATTGTAATCTACACCGGTGTACTTGGTTCTTTGAAACGTTTCAAAGACGATGTCAAGGAGGTTAACAGCGGTTACGATTGCGGTCTTAACATAGATGGTTATAACGACATTAAAGTTGGTGACGTTGTTGAGGCTTACCAGATTGTGGAGATTAAGAGAACATTGTAACAGTTCTTGCAAGAATGTAGAAGAGGCCGTGGCTAAGTGATTTGCCACGGCTTTTTTCATTAAAAGATAAAATGATTGTGCAGCAAATGGGGTATTTCTACACAAAGAGACCTTTGTTGGATGAATATTGTAAAGCAAACGGGAAGATTTTGCACAAAAGCGTGGGGATTTATGTATTTTTACATTCACAATGATTGACTGTACAATGGAAAAGCTTCTGCAATGCAATACCCCACAAGTGATGGGGATACTGAATATCAATAATGAATCATTCTTTAAGGGGAGCAGACATACTGCATTGGAAGAGGTGGATGCTGCTTTTGGCAATATGATTGCACAAGGGGCAGATATTATTGATATTGGAGCTTGCTCTACCCGTCCCGGGAGTACCCCGGTTTCTATGGAACAGGAATGGGAGTATCTTAATGGGCCGCTGAAACTCATAGTAGAGAAATATCTGGAGGGAAAGGAACTGTCGGGAAGAAGAATAAAAATCTCCATTGACACTTTCCGAAGTGAAATTGTGCGGAGAGCATATGATATACTGGGTGATTTTATTGTTAATGACATCTCTGCCGGAGAGGATGATCCAATGATGCTATGTACCGTAGGTGAATTGGGGTTGCCTTACATTGCAATGCACAAAAGGGGGACTCCGAGCACAATGCAGCAGCTTACAGATTACCCAAATGGGGTAGTGAATGCTGTGTTGGAGTATTTTAAGGCATTTGAAGAAAGGGCAGCAAAATATGGGATAAAGGAGTATATAATGGATCCTGGATTTGGGTTTGCAAAGGATCTGGCACAAAATTATGAACTGTTCAACGGTATTCCCAAACTGCTCTCCCAAATTGAAGAATTTGCAGGGACAAGGAGAAAATTACTTGTGGGAATTTCCCGCAAAGGGATGATATGGAAACCTTTGGGCATTACTCCCGATGAAGCTCTATGCGGCACGGTTGCCCTCAACCTGCAGGCACTACTGCTGGGGGCAGACATCATAAGGGTACACGATGTAATTGAAGCCGGACAATGTGTAAAACTATGGGAGTTGCTTAGAAAATAGTATCTTTGTTACATACAAAAAACAGACTGAAATGTTAATAGTATTGGAAGGCCTTGATGGAGCAGGCAAAAGCACACAAGTAAAACTGCTTAAGGAATTTTTGATTGGGAAGGGGGTAAATTTACGCTATCTCCATTTCCCAAGATATGATGCTCCATTATATGGAGAGCTGATTGGAAAATATCTGCGTGGAGATTTTGGGAGCATTGAGCAGGTGCATCCCCAGATTGTTGCGCTCCTTTTTGCCCTTGACCGTATGGATGCCTCTGTCCAGATAAAAGAGTGGCTTGCTGCCGGAGATTGCGTGCTGCTGGACCGTTATGTATATTCCAATATTGCATACCAGTGCGCAAAAATGGCTACCCAGGAGCAGTTTGGTCCTCAAAAGGAGGAACTGGCAGAAGAACTTAGGAAGTGGATTTTTGATACTGAATACAAGAAATATGGAATTCCAAAACCAGATTTGAATCTCTTTTTGGATGTTCCAATAAGTTTTGTAGACTCCAAACTTAAAGAGAGCCGCCAGGGAGATGATGACAGGGATTACCTGAACGGCAAAGAAGACATTCACGAGGCTGATATAAAATTTCAAATAAGTGTACGTGAGTTCTATTTGAAACAGACACAAGAAGATAAAGATTTTGTAAAGGTACATTGTGAGAATGCTGAAGGGAATATGCTCCCTCCTGCTGATATATTCAGAAACATAAGGGAGCATGTTGGGAAACTGTTTTAAGAGCTGTCTGAGAGACCATAATTTTTTGAAAAAATGAGAATTTTAAGGGCAATATGCAGATTTGTGTTTGGACTCCTGTTTGTATTTTCGGGGTTCATTAAAGCTATTGACCCTATTGGAAACGCTCTTAAAATTAAGGAATACTTTGGCGCATTCCATCTGGATTTCATTGATTTCCTGTCAATACCAACCGCCATACTTCTTTCAACGGCAGAATTCATTGTAGGAGTTGCAATTCTTAAAGGATTGAGGATAAAGTTTTTCTCCAAAATAGCCTTATGGTTCATCTCTTTCTTCACACTCCTTACACTTGTAATACTGATATTCAATCCCGTAAGTGACTGCGGGTGCTTTGGAGAAGCTCTGCACCTGAGCAATGGAGCTACATTCATAAAGAACCTCATACTACTTGGGGCAGCCCTTTCAGTATATTTCCAGCGTGAAAGATTCCTCCCTATCGCTTCCCCAAAAGTTGAGTGGAGCTACATTGTAGCATATGGAGTGCTTATAATTGCTCTTCAGGGATACTCATTGCGCAACATTCCCCAAATAGATTTTGGAGTGTACAAGGCTGGCACAGACCTTATCGCCAAGCAGCAACAGAACCAGGAGAGGGAATATGAAACCACCTTCATATACTCAAAAGACGGAAAGACTGAAGAATTCACTTTAAATAATATTCCCGACAGCACCTGGACATTTGTAGATGCCCGGTCAGTTCTGGTAGGAGGAGAGGTAGAAGATACCAGTGTGGATTTTTCATTCATCGACACAGAAGGGAATACCGTAGGAAATGAAATTGCAAGTACCCCGGGGCCGGTCTTTTTCATCTCTATATACAATGCCAGGGCACTGGGCAAAAAAGCCGTAAAAAAGATAATGGCATTGGCAGACACACTGTATGCACACAATCTTAAGCTTTATATAATAAGCGCAAATACTGTTGAGGAGACAGAAGCTTTATTTGAACCATACAAAGGGCTTGAGGGGACCGGATATGAAATACTTTATGCAGACTACAAGGCTGTTATCTCATTCAACCGCTCCAGCGGAGGACTTACATACGTAAACAACGGAATAATCATAAAAAAATGGGCCCGCGGCAACTACCCGTCAGATTCCATTGGGAAGATTCTACAGGCAGACCCGGAGATAATTACCGCCAAAACCCAAATCTACGAGCGGCTCTTTGCAGAAATATCACTGTTTGTAATATTGTTCCTGATTGTTATTGTACGGTTCTTTTCAAAGATCATCTACAGGCATTCGCCCAAAAGGGCACAAACTGAAACAGAATCTGGAGCGCAATCTGAAGTACAAGAGGAAACCGCAGCATTGGATAAGACTGAAACAAAAATATGAAAACCTTCAACAAATTATTTCTTGCAATTGCCATTGTGGTTATTGCAATTGGCTGTACAGCACAGCAGGAACAGCAAAAACCCAAAAATATAATTTACCTTATTGGGGATGGTATGGGCTTTGGCGCCGTTTCCACGCTGCTTCTCTCTGAAGATGAGCAGACAGGATTTGAAATGGCACCTGTAATTGGCCTTAATGAAACCCAATCTGCCAACAACTATGTGACAGACTCTCCTGCAGGAGGTACAGCCCTTGCAACCGGCACCCGTACTTGTAACGGCTTCCTTGGTGTTGACCCGGATACCCTGCAGCTTACAAGCGTTCTAAAAAAAGCTCAGGCTATGGGCAAAAAAACAGGAATTGTAGTTAACACCACCCTTACAGAGGCAACTCCAGGTGCATTCTATGCTGGAGTCCCATCCCGTTCTATGGGATATAAAATTGCAGAGCAGTTCTGTGAAAGTGGAGTGGATGTGGCAATTGGTGCAGGTCTTTCTGTATTTATCAACCGCCCAGATTCTGCAGACCTTACAGCCACCCTTATTGAAAAGGGTTACAATGTGTATTTGGACTGGAAATCTGTACTGAATACAAACTCTGAGAAATTTGTGGGGATACTGGAAATGAGTGATGTGCACCGCAGGAACAAATCTTCAAATACCACTGCAAAGGCTGCAGAGGGTGATGCAGTCTGTCTTGCTGCACGCCTTGCAGCGGATGCTGACAACCAGGATACCACAAGATTCTCTGAGCCAACTGTTTATTTGCAGAAAGCTGCCATAAAGGCTATTGAGCAATTATCTGAAAATGCGCCAGACGGCTTCTTCCTTATGATAGAGAGTGCAATCATAGACGGTTATGGCCATAATAACGATTCTGAGGGGATGATAGTAGAGATGAAAGAATTTGACGGCCTCCTTAAAGCACTGGTTGCATACGTGAATGCACACCCTGAAACTCTTCTTATAGTTACCGCTGACCACGAAACTGGCGGTACCGCAGTGGGCTACAAATCACACTCCGTTAACCAGCCCGAAGGGCTTACCCTAACCTTCAGTACCAAAGGGCACACAGGTACGGTGGTTCCAATCTTTGCCTACGGGGCAGGCTCTGAAAAATTTGCCGGGATCTTTAAGAACAGTGAAATTCCTGGAATAATTGAAGAATTGATGAATTGATGAAATAAGCATCATTGCAAAATTTTGCTTATATAGCTGCTGTTTTATAAATTCGCTTCCACAGCCAAACAATTACCACCATGAAAAAAAGAGTATTTTTCAGAATATTGTTTCTGAGTTTATTGGTATCATTTTCAGCAACATCCTGCTTAGACAAAAATGAAATTCCCATTCCTGAAGGGACCCTCAACACTGGTGATCATTATGAGTTCAATTTTACGGATGGAGAGATAGATGATATACATCCCCATATAACCAGTATTGTCTGCATCCTTAAAGACAGCCAGAACAATATCTTCAAACGTGAGGCAACTGTCAAGAATACCAAAAAGGGAAATATTATAAAATTCCTCATTGGCCTTGCAGAAGGAAGATACAGTCTGCTTGCCATTGAGTTTGTTACAGACAATCCCAATGACAAAGATGGTGTAATAAGAATTGGTATAGGACGTACACTTGAGGCTACAGACAAGAGAATACAGGTAAAAGGAGCATATAGCAGCGTATACAATTTTGGCGGTGACGGCACAAAGGAGAATCCTTATAAAATCAACTGCGATACAGACTTGTACAACCTGCAGGCTTATATCAATTCAGATGGTGGAGACAAGTTGTTTGTAGGTTCATATTTTGAGCAGACTCAGGACATAGACTTGTGGGACTATTCATACTACGTAAACTTTGAATACGGATGGCTTCCTGTTGGAGAGAGTTACACAAAACCTTTCCAGGGACATTATGACGGAAAAGGACATAAAATTACCGGAATGTTCATAAACAGGGAAAATCAGTCCGGGCTGGGAGTATTTGGTGTACTCTATAATGCGGTAATACAAAATCTTAATGTAGATGATGTGCAAATATCGGGTGACGGAGCTGTTGGAGCCGTTGCAGGTGCTGTAAGGGGTGACGGAAAGCAGGCGAGCGTTTCTTTGATAAAAAACTGTACTGTCTCTAACAGCAAGTTGACTGGCAATGCCGGCGTTGGTGGAATTCTGGGACTTACAGATGTACTTACATATGTTCAGATAGACAGCTGCAAAACAACTGCCGACAACTCAATTACAACAACAAGCTATGGCGCTGGAGGTATTGTAGGCGGTGGAGTGACCAATTCTTCTCTTGCAGTTACAAACTGCCGTAACGAAGCTCCTGTCAATGGAGGGATTGCCAATATAGGGGGTATTATTGGAGGTGCAGATACATTGTTTGTGATATCCTGCCATAATTCCGGCAATATTACAGCATCTGCAACAGACGAGAATGTCAGAGGTATTGGAGGCATAGTTGGTGGTGCCGGCATATCCAATATCATTGATGCTCACAACCAGGGTAATATTGAAGGCTATAAAGGTGTTGGAGGCATTTTGGGAAGTACCATCATTTCAGCAAATGAAGATGGAAGCAATGCTGTGTATAACAATGCCCATATACAAAGTTCACACAACAGTGGACAAATATCTGGAAACAAAATTATTGGAGGACTGTGCGGAGAAGCCCAACTGTCAGTATTCCAAAGCTATAACGAAGGAGAAGTAAAAGCAGTTGAAGATTATGCAGGTGGTATCCTGGGGGCCACATCTGCCTCTGTATTGCACATTGCAACAAATTTTGGGAATGTTTCGGGACGCAAGAATGTTGGAGGTATAGCAGGCAAGACACAGGAGGGTTCTTATGCAATAAATACCAACTTTGGAAACATCACCGCCTCCGAAGACTGGGTGGGAGGAATATTTGGAAAAACAGGAAACCAGTCAATAATCCACTATTGCGGCAACTACGGCAAGATAACTTTAAGCGGCAAAGGGAAGATAGGTGGAATAGCCGGAGAAATTGGTGATCCAAGAGAGTGGAACGGATGGGATATTGCCGAGGTGGTGATAGGATCTGCCGAAATAGCAGTTTCTGTAGCCTGTTCTGCATCCCTCATTGTATACGCAGCCAAAGGGACATTGTCACATGCCATGCATGTAATACATATTGCCCATTCAATTAGTGATGCAGTATTGTTGGCTTCAAATGTAATCACCAATGCCTACACTGCCAATCTTCTCAACTTTCCTCCCGATGGCGACCATTTGGAACAGGCAGAGATGAGAAGGGCAGAACTTGAGGACATCTGCAAAAAGCATCTTGAGACAATGGAGGCAAAGTTTGACACATATATGACTGCTGCCCCTTTCAAAGCCTCCACTTTGGGCTTGTCAGATATTCCAATGACACAATTGAAGACCAACAGGACGAGCGTAATAAATTTCTATAATGCAAATTCAGAAAACCATGAATTTTTCAACGAGAGGATATATGAAGTGATGGAGGAGAGATATGAAGAGGTGGAAGAGAACAAACATAAGGAAGAGCTTGTCCATACAATCATTCAAGGCGTATGTATGGTAGCAAGTCTTGTTACGTTGGTTGTAGGTTCAGCAGTTACTGGTGGAACTGCAACAGCTCTTTTGGCAGCCGGCATTGTTGTTGGTGCTGTAAGTGGAGCCAATTCCATATCAAAAGGGGTCCGCAACTACGATGCCAATACCCTTGAGATCTCACAATGCGTCAACTTTGGAGAAATTTCTGCCATTGACGGCTCCGATGCAGGTTCAATTGCGGGAAAGGTTGCAGATTTCAGTCTGCTGAGCAACAACCTCAATGGTGGTACTTATGACCCGGACAAGACAAAACCGTTTGCAGGAGAAGAGGGTGGAAAGGTGACAATTGAGCATAGTCTGGACATATACAAAATGAAGAAGAGCGAAGGCAAGGATGTCACGAAATCCGACATATACAAAAAGGAGACATATAGCGGTTGGGACTTTGATGAAATATGGTTTCTGGAAGAAAAAGAAGGGTATTATCCTGTGCCTGACAAATCTAAAATGACTTTTAAGGAAGAATAACATTAACCTATACAAAACAACAGGAATATGAGATTGGCAAACAAATTCATAAGCATATTGGCAGCTGTGATGGCGCTTATTGCAGCAATATCCTGCCAGAAAGAGGAAATTCTTGGTAAAAATGAAACAAGAGAGCCTGTAATTGAACACAGGGGTGAATATCTGGTTGTTTCATCTGCAATAGCATTGCCTGAAAGATGGCCCACCAACTTTCAGGCGGACAGCATTATGATAAATTTGTCTACAAAAGATAAGTGGGATGTGACATATTCCTTCTGGATGTCATTTAAAACCCACGAAAAAATCCTGGAATACACATTATATCTTCCTGAAGACAACATTCCACAAGATGGAGAGTACAGGGTTGTATCAATTTTTACTCCCAACGGTAAGAAGTTCTATAACCGTATGGTGCTCAATATGAGCAACAGTTGTATGACCACAGCTACAATCAGCGAATATGAGTATACAGGTCTGAGAGGTTCCGGCACAGAAGACGACCCATATAAAATCACTTCACATACAAGTCTGATAACATTTTCGGGACATTTACAGAAAGACCCCGAGAGTGGTTTTGGAGTACATTTCAATTTAGAGTCCGACATAGATATGGTGAATTATTATGAAGACCCTGGTAGAGTTATGGACCAGGGATGGTGCGGTATTGGAGGAGCATTCAGAGGAGTATTCAACGGCAACGGATACACCATAAGCAACCTTGAGCACTCAGATTCCAGTACAGACAACACAGGTTTGTTCAAGGAGTTGGGAGAAGGGGCAGAAATCTATAATCTCATACTGAACAGAGTAAACATTACTGCTGCAGGAAATAATGTAGGCGCTTTGGCTGGATGCACATCCGGTTCTGTAAAAGCAGACAATGTAAAGGTAATAGGAAATATCAATGCATCAGGCAATAATGTTGGCGGACTTATCGGACTGGCACAAGCAAATATAGAGCTTGTCAATTGTACAGCTGAGTCCGGCACGATAAGCGGAAGCGGTTCATCTTACGGCGGACTTGTCGGTTATGCAAATTCCAACACTATCATCAAGAATGGCAGAAATGCAGCTATGAATATCCACACTACTGGAGAGCAGGCTGGAGGCCTTGTAGGTTATGCCAAAATCACCAATATGGATGGATGTGAATCCACCGGCACCGTTTATGCAACAAAGAAGGCGGGCGGCATTTCAGGAGAAATAGGAGAATCTGATTTGAACGATATCTATGTAAGGGCGAATTCCATTGTAGCAGAAGAATTTTGCGGAGGTATAGCCGGTTACATATCCAATATTTCAACAATTGACAGTTGTACTGTATTTCACTCATCATCTGAAAATTACAAGGAAGCTGTCATTGGCAACAGCAGTACAAATAATGTTGGTGGTCTTGTGGGTTATTCACAGTTATTTTTAAAGATTACAAATACAACAACCTGTACACCCGTTTCAGGAAATGAAAATGCAGGAGGTTTTGTTGGCTGTGCCATGAATGCGGTAGAGATCAACAACAGCATGAACTCCAGCAAGTCCCAGATTAAAGGAAACAAAAACACAGGAGGATTCATAGGAAATTCCAGTGCTTTGGTAACAATTACCGGCAGCCAACAATTGTGCAACGTTACAGGTACCGGCGAAAGTACTGGAGGCATCGTTGGTTCCGCAACTTTAAACAGCAATGTTAAATTATCTGACATTCAGGTAAATTGCAACATAACAGGTGGAGGAAAATACACTGGCGGAATTGCTGGAAACGTTACAAGCTTGAGTATTACCGGATGTGAGTTTGGAAGTGGAGTTACCATAAATGGCCCATACGATACAGGTGGCATTGCCGGGCGCATGGAAAACAGCACATTGACAGATTCTACATTTAATGGGGATTTCATTATAATAATAAACAACAACGAACAAGTATCCCAAAGTTCTGTAAGTGTGGGAGGAATAGCAGGAAGTGCCTGGAACTGCAAATTTGAGGGAATTACCGTACACTGCTCAGTATATGGCAATCAATATGTTGGAGGCATAACAGGCTATGATGACTACAGCACTTATGAAAACTGCATCTTCAATGGAAAGGAAGTGAAAGGAGTGGGAAGTTCTGAATTCGTAGGTGGCATTGTGGGATGGGTACAAAATGCAGGAGTACTTAAATCATTGAAAAACAAAGGAAAGATAATTGGAGCCAACAGAACAGGAGGTATTGCAGGAGGATTGAAACATTGTGGCATCTCAGACTCTACTAACGAAGGACAAGTAGAAGGTGGACAGGATACTGGAGGTATTGTAGGTTATATGATTCACGACAATGACGGAGGTGAAATCAAGGTAAGCAACTGCATTAACAAAGGGTACGTGACAGCCGGCAAACGATGCCTGGGAGGAATATGCGGTTATATTGAAACAAGCAAATCCAACTCTGCATACATAAACTTCCAACTTTGCTTCAATGATGTAAATGGAGAAGTTATAGGTACCGGTTCAGGCTCTGGTGACAGAGACGGAATGGGAGGTATCATTGGAGAGGGCAAATACTCATTCACAGCTGTAAACTGCGGTAACAGAGGTAAGGTTGAAGGCTCAACTGGATTCAATCACATTGGAGGCATTGCAGGATATCTTGGACGTAACAGCCACGGGTACGACAATTACCTTAAAATTGACGAGTGCTATAATACTGGAACAGTATCTGTAACAGGAAATTCCAATGCCGTATTTGTTGGTGGAATTGTAGGGCACCTCGAAGATGCAGCAACCAGCACACGCGAAGTGATAATTACTGACTGCTTTAACAGAGGAACTGTCACAGCCAGATCAAGCGGACAGGACAATGCCGGAGGCATTGCTGGTAAGGTGAGCTTCTACATTACAATGAAAAGATGCTACAGCTCCGGAAAAGTTTACAGCGACAGCTACGGCACAAAACTCAGCAACGGCATATGTGGAACACACGAAAATGGAGAAGTGCTCTATGGTAAAATGGAAAATCTGTATGTGGAAAAGGACACTGGCAACGACTGGAGGAACGGAACATTTTTCAACAACGCTGACAAAGGTAACACCGGCACATACTCCGGATTCAATTTCAGCGGAGGCACCTGGGCAATAAGCGATTCAATAAATGACGGATACCCTTACCTGCCAAGAACGCCAATGGAATAAAAAAATCCCCTGTTGGGGATTTTTTTTATTTAACCACAACCATCTCCACCGGCTGCACCTGACTCCCGTCAAGCGGATGCCACTGACAGGCTACCTTTCCAAAATCAATTTCTGCCAAATCTATACATCGGATATTCACATTGTACGCAGTGTGGTAATATACTTTCCTGTGGGTAAGGTCTATTGAACTGGTCCATTGGGTTGCACTTGGAATATTTGGGAACTCCGCTCCAACATTGGTCTCAAACCCAAGCGGCACATCAAAGAAGTTCAAAAGGTGGAATGTCTGGGTTACAGTTGCAAATGCATCATCCAACTGTGGGGCAGTATTGCGGATAAAAGCGGCGCGTATGAAACGTGAAGGAGGGGTTGCATCACCAGGTACACCTCTAAGGCCTGAACCGCTTCCAATAGGATTTACAGTAAAGTCACCCATTTTCTGAGGAGCAGCTGTTCCGCCATAAAGGTTCACATAATTGCTCAAATTGGTAAGATGCCATTCAAAACCTGGAGCATTTGTAATCACCCCCACAGGGTTCTCATAAAAATGAGGCACCCCATCTACAATTTCCAATACTACCTCTCTTCCCGATGGCTCACCTATCCTCCAGTGTACCACCGCATTGCCAACAAGACCAACCACCTCAACCTTACCACTCAACAAGGCATCTTTAACCTCATCTATTGTAGCATATTGTGAAAGAAGAAACTGGTTGAACTGCATATCTGCAACAGAAATATCCCTGTTGGCAGGGTCAAATTTCTTGTATGACCCATACTCGGGGAAGAAGAATAACCCCGACGAAAGGCCTGCCTCATTTATCCCCTCTGCAATGAAATTCTTGTCGGCTACAGTAAGCCCCACAACTCCATATTTTGCGGTAAAATGAATACCCTCCTTTCCGTCGGGAGTATAAGAAAACAACTTTTCTCCGCGTGGAATTATTGTATATCCGCTCTCAAGGTACCCCTTTGCCCATTCAATGGTTCTTGCCTGAATGTAGCTGCCATCTTTTGCCGTTAGTGCTATACCTGTACATGCCCCTGCCGGAATTGCCGCACTGCATACCGCAGCAACTCCCAAAGCCAAAACTTTTGTGTTCATATTGTAATCTTTTTTAAACATTTACCAATACCAAACACCCCAACTATGTTTTTGTTTCATTTTTACCTATCTTTACACCCAAATTTTTATTAGAACACACTATGTCAAATAACGCATTAATGGCAGTGTCTCCGATTGATGGCAGATACCGCAAACAAGTAGAAGATTTAAGCCTGTACTTCTCTGAGTACGCACTTATCAAATATAGAGTAAGGGTTGAGATTGAGTATTTCATTACCCTTTGCGAGCTTCCTTTGGAGCAGCTTGAGAGTTTTGACAACTCCAACTTTGAAACATTGAGAAATATCTATAAGAACTTCTCTACAGAGGATGCACAGAGGGTTAAAGATATTGAAAAAGTTACCAACCACGATGTTAAAGCAGTTGAGTACTTCATTAAGGAGGAGTTCAAGAAACTGGGCA
The DNA here is from genome assembly GCA_045645465.1 of Candidatus Egerieisoma sp. Taxonomy (GTDB): domain Bacteria; phylum Bacteroidota; class Bacteroidia; order Bacteroidales; family UBA932; genus Egerieousia. The sequence goes on along the minus strand of JAZRIV010000045.1, from coordinate 43,446 downwards.
TTGAGAAATATGGAGAGTTTGTACACTTTGGCCTTACCTCACAGGATATAAACAACACCTCTGTTCCTCTAAGCTTGCTTGAGGGAATAAGAGATGCATATATGCCTGCCCTAAATGAGGTGATTGGTATCCTTGAAGAGTTTGCAAAAGAGTGGGAGAATGTCCCTATGCTTGCCCACACTCACGGCCAGCCTGCCTCCCCTACCCGCCTTGGCAAAGAGATTTATGTGTTTGTAGCCCGCATTAAAGAGCAGTTGAGACTTCTTGAGCAGGTTCCGTACTCTGCAAAATTTGGTGGTGCAACAGGCAACTTCAATGCACATAACTTTGCCTACCCTAACATTGACTGGAACAAATTTGCCGCAGACTTTGTGGAAGGCAAACTTGGTCTGAAACGCTCATATCCTACAACCCAGATTGAGCACTACGACAATCTTGCCGCACTGTTCCACAATCTTGAGAGAATAAACACTATCCTTATAGATTTGTCTCGCGACATGTGGACATACATCTCTATGGAGTACTTCCGCCAGAAAGTTAAAGCAGGCGAAGTTGGTTCTTCTGCTATGCCTCACAAGGTTAATCCTATTGATTTTGAGAACGCAGAGGGTAACTTTGGTATAGCAAATGCCATCTATGCACACCTTGCCGGCAAACTTCCTGTCTCAAGGCTTCAGAGAGACCTTACAGACTCTACTGTTCTGAGAAATGTAGGTGTTCCATTGGCGCATTCGATCATCTCTCTCAGATCATTGAAAAAAGGTTTGGGCAAACTTATCCTTAACGAAGCAGCATTGGACAGAGACCTTGAGGCAAACTGGGCAGTTGTGGCAGAGGGTATCCAGACAGTTCTCCGCAGAGAGGGCTACCCTAACCCTTACGAAGCACTTAAAGCCCTTACCCGCGGTAATGCTGGCATTACCAAAGAGGGAATCCAGGAGTTTGTCAAGGACCTGAATGTGGCAGACTCTGTAAAACAGGAGATTTTAGTTATCACCCCTCAAACTTATGTAGGAAAATAATATGAGAAAATTATTTACACTTGCCGCAACCATCATAGTGTGTGTTGCGGCATTTGCACAACAACCAAAATATGATGAATTTTTTACTCCCGACAGATTAAGGGTTGACCTTACTTTTGCCGGAGACGCATCATTTCAGAAAATATTCCTGGACGGACTTACAAAAGAGTGCGCCTGGAGCGGCTCAAAAACAAATCTTGTAGATCCGTTCAAATACGGTGAGTACTATATGGAGGTACAGACACCGGAGGGAGAAGTCATTTACTCCAAAGGATTCAACACACTTTTTCAGGAATGGAGAACCACTGCAGAGGCTCAGACAACACCTCAAGCATTCAACAGCTCATATGTTATCCCTTACCCTAAAAACAAAGTTGTACTTAAAGTATATGAGAGGGTAAAGGCAACGGGTATGCATAATGAGATCTTCTCTATTGGTATAGATCCTGCCGACAAACTTATCAGCCAAGAAGTTACAAATGACTTTAAGGTAACTCAGATAATGTACAATGGCAACCCTTCAAATAAAGTAGATCTCCTTTTCATTGCAGAGGGCTATACGGAGGCTGAGATGGAGAAATTCAGGGCTGATGCAAAACGGTTTGCAGACTATCTCTTTACAATGGCCCCTTATGACAAACATAAAGATGACTTCAACATTTGGGCTGTTGAATCAATTTCTCAGGAGAGCGGTACAGATATCCCTCACGAGGATGTGTGGAAAAAGACCGTTGCAAACTCAAACTTCTACACCTTCCGCAGTGACCGCTATCTTACTGCCCAGAACCAGAAGACTGTAGCCCAGATTGCAACAGCAGCACCATACGATGCTCTATATGTTCTTGTAAACAGCCCTAAATATGGAGGTGGCGGCATCTACAATTTCTATGGTCTCAGTGCCAGTGACTGCCGATTTGCAGAACCTGTATTCATCCACGAGTTCGGACACAGTTTTGCAGGTCTTGGTGATGAATATTACGATTCCAGCACTTCATACGAAGAGTTCTACAATATTAAAATTGAGCCTTGGGAGCCAAACATTACAACCCTTGTAAATTTTGAGTCCAAATGGAAAGATATGCTTGATGCAGGTACCTCAATTCCAAGTGCTCCGCTGGATAACAGACGCGACAACACCACTGTTGGTGTATATGAGGGTGGCGGATATATGGCTAAAGGCATTTTCCGTCCGGTTATGGATTGCCGTATGAAAACCAACACAGCCGCTGCTTTCTGCCCTGTATGCCAAAGGGCAATTGAGAGGATGATTGAGTATTACTGCAAATAATTTGTCGGGAAGAGTATTGTAAGGGAATGTGCAGGAAAAACTACAAATATTTTCTTTTTGATTTGGACCGCACTCTTTGGGATTTTGACAAAAATGCCAAGAGTGCGCTTTTCAAGCTTGTGGATTCCCAAAAGCTTCCCCAACTGTTTGGTGTAACGGACAAAGAGGAATTTTTTCAGAGATATGAAGAGATAAACCAGGCCTTGTGGAAACAGTACGAACGGGGAGAGATACTCAAAGAGGAGCTCCGCTGCAACAGGTTTCTTTTCACATTGCAGGATATACTTGCTAAGGCTCCTGCGGATTCTCTTCAGGCCCACTCTTTTACACCTGAGCAACTGCACCGTTTTGCCCTTGAATTTGGAGAAAAGTATCTTGAATTTATGGCAATGGAAACCTCTCTTATCCCTGGAGCTGAGGAGGTTCTTGAAACCATAAAATCTCAAGGCGGAAAAATTGCCGTCATATCCAACGGATTCAAGGGTGTACAATACCGTAAGATGAACACCACCTGCATACATAAATATGTGGATGCGGTTGTTGTTTCTGAAGAGGTTGGGGCTATGAAACCCTCTCCTGTAATTTTCAGAAAGGCACTGGAGGCAATTTGCGGAGAAGAATATTATAAGAATGCCCCATCCCGTGCGAGGAATGAGGCAATTATGGTTGGTGATGATTTTCCCAATGATATTGAGGGGGCTCAAATATTTGGTATAGACCAGTTTTACTATAACCCGTACAACAAACCTTGTGACGGAGGCCCAACCTATCATAGCTCAGATTTGAAAGATCTGCTGAACTATATATAAGGGTATTATTTTACCAATACAAATACCTCTTCATCGGCCTCGTGAAAAAGATATTGTTCTCTTGCAAACTTCTCAAGGCTGTCTTTATTTGACTCCAGCTCCTTAAGTTTCTCATCAGTCCTCAATATGGCCTCCTTATAATACTGTTTCTGTTGCTCCTGGGCCGATACTGTGTTCAAGTCTCTCATCCACACAAACAGATTACCTGTATCTATGAACAACACCCACACAACAAAAAACAAGGTTACTACAAAGTATTTGTTTCTGACCACTTTGAGCACTTTTGAATTTGAGAGCATCCTTTTTATGGGTTGAATGACCTTTTTTGCCATATTTTTACTAATTTAGCAGAATATTAACGCAAAAATAAGAATTAATAATGAAACCTACATTAATAATTTTGGCAGCCGGAATGGGAAGCAGGTATGGTGGTTTGAAACAATTGGACGGTGTGGGCCCAAACGGTGAAACGATCCTGGATTATTCTGTATATGATGCAATAAGAGGCGGTTTTGGCAAAGTTGTTTTTGTTGTAAGAAATCATTTCAGAAAAGAGTTTGAAGAAAAGATTGCAAAAAAATATCATAACCATATAGAGGTGGATTTTGTTGTTCAGGAGCTGGACCAGCTGCCATACGGATTCACACTCAATCCGGGCAGAGAAAAACCTTGGGGCACTGCACACGCAATGCTTATGGCAGCAGATGTGGTTAACACACCCTGTGCTGTTATAAATGCAGATGATTTCTATGGCAAGCAGTCATTTGAAGAGCTTGGCAAATTCCTTGCAGCAAATACTGGCGAAAAAGGGAAATACTGTATGGTGGGTTTCTTCTTGAACAAGACTCTTTCTGAAAACGGAGAGGTTTCACGAGGGATCTGTACAGTTGACTCCACCAATTACCTCACCACAGTAGAAGAGCATCATAAGATTACAGAGGCCGATGGGGAAATTTCCGGAATTGGAATGAACGGTATCAGACATAACCTCCCAGCTGATGCTTATGCGTCAATGAATATGTGGGGATTTACTCCCGATATTTTTCCGCATACAGAAAAGTTGTTCATAGACTTTCTTAAAAAAAATGAGAATGACCCTAAAAAAGAATTCTATATTCCATTTGTAGTAAACAATGCCATTGAAACAGGGAAATGCTCAGTTAAGGTATTGTCTACCTCAAGCAATTGGTTTGGAGTGACATTCCAGGAAGACAGGCCTTCTGTTGTTGAGAAACTGAAAAAGATGACTGAAGAGGGATTATACCCATCACCTCTTTTTGAATAGGAATATGAAAAATAAAATAAACAGTTATTTACCCAGCCTTGCACAATGCTGGGTAATTGTTTTTACCCTGATAGTTGTTGGAGGTATTGGGGCCGGCACACTCTTGTCTGCTGTATGCTTATGGATTGGATATGATGTTTCGGACCTTAACCCGCTTATATCATACACAGTTCCCATTTTACCTGTATTCATCTATATTCTGCTGTCAAAAAGCAATCCTGAAGAAACAATACTGCTGGAGAAACCTGACTTTGGCTCCCTGAACATCTTTGCCACCTATCTGATGATGGCTATTGCAACTATAGCACTCGGATTTGTAAGCGAACCTCTCTCCAGCTGGCTTCCTATGCCGGAATCCATTAAGGATGTATTTGAAAAAATACTCAGCAACTCTGTATGGGCATTCATCACAACAGTTGTTGCAGCACCAATAATAGAAGAATTCCTTTTGCGTGGAATCATAGAGAGGGGGTTGCTGAAACATACTACTCCGGCAAAAGCAATATTATGGAGTTCTTTTTTCTTTGCAATCATACATCTGAATCCCTGGCAAGCCATTGGAGCATTCATTGCAGGGGTATTCATAGGGTGGATATATTGGAGGACACACTCATTGGTTGCCTGCATATTCATACATGCCATAAACAACGGAACAGCATATTTCATACAGTTGCTCAACCCTGGTCTGTCTCCCGACAGTACATATAAAGATTTGCTTAATCTCCATTCACCCAACCTATACTGGACAGTTTTTGTTATATTTGCAGTTTTATTGGCACTGATTATGTATTTTTTTGAGAAAAAGTTGCCAAAAGACAATTTTTAGAGATTTATGAACAAACTGTATCCTATAAAATTCATTGCAGATCCCAGAGAGAGAGTATGGGGAGGAGACTATCTTACCAAAATTTTAGGAAAGGAGTATGATGAAGAATTTGCACATAAAGCCATTGGAGAGAGCTGGGAAATATGGAGTATGTATGGCGGAAGTTCTGTTGTACAAAATGGTTTTCTGGCCGGCAATACCCTTGATGAACTTATGGAGATATATCTGGGAGATCTTGTAGGTGAGAATGTATTCAATTTCTATAGAGGCGATTTTCCTCTGCTTGTAAAGATTCTTGACATCAAAAACAAAATATCAGTTCAAGTGCACCCTTCTGATGAAATAGCATATGAAAGGGAAAATTCATACGGAAAAGCAGAAATGTGGTATGTAATGGATGCCAAGCCGGGTGCAAAACTATATGTAGGATTCAATAAAGAAGTTTCTCCTGTAGAGTTGTACAACAAATGCAAGGATGGTACTGTAACAGAATTGCTGAACTGCTTTACACCACAGAAAGGAGACTGCGTATATATAGAACCGGGCTGCATACATGCAGCTGAAGGCGAGGTTGTGATTGCAGAAATACAGCAAAGCTCCGACATATCTTACCGCCTTTATGACTGGGGAAGGGAAAATAACCCTAAAACAGCCAGAAGAATGGATATTGAAGATGCCATTGATGTAATAAACTACTCTAAATTTGACCCTGAAAAATACTATTTTCCACAGGTTAAAGGGAACAAAACAATTGTTGACACACGCAATTTTATTGTAAAGGCTGTAGAACTTGATGGAGCAACCACTGTTATACCATCTCTTTCAGGCAGTTTCATTATTTACTTGGCTCTTGAGGGGGAAGCAACCATCAGACTCAATGATGGAACAAAATTCAATATAACAAAAGGTGAAACTGTGCTTATCCCTTCATCAATGGAGGATTTCACCATTTTGCCAGATAAGGAGGGGACCATTTTGCTTGAAGCATCAATGCCCCAACTCTTTGATGACCCAGACCTTTACCTGAACTATGATGAGCCGGAAGATGAGGCCCACGGCTCTTATAAGGAGACTTGTGAGGATGTATGGGATGATGAAGAGGGTGATGACTGTGATTGTGATGATGACTGCGATTGCGGACATGATCATTCCGGCAATCATCCTGGCGAATCTTTCTTCAGAAAATAGCTGTTATGGTTCCAGAAGTAAGAATAGACAAATACTTGTGGGCTATAAGAGTTTTCAAGACCCGCTCTGAAGCCGCCGAAGCTTGTAAAACCAACAAGGTATATGTTAATGGGAGCGAGTCAAAGTCTTCACGTAATGTAAAGGAGGGTGATATAATCACTGTACGTAAAGGGGCTGTCAGATACCAGTATCAGGTTATATGCCCAATAGACAAGCGGCAAGGAGCACCTTCAGTACCACAATATGCAGCCAACATTACTCCCCAAGAGGAGCTTGACAAACTCAATGCTCCAAATGAAATAATTTTTCTGAAAAGGGACAGAGGCACTGGCAGACCTACAAAGAAAGAACGTAGAGATATAGAGAAACTTCTTGGACTATAAACAAAAAGGGGAGATCTACTCCTCTTTTTTTGGTTTTGCATTGGCAATGTTCATTGCTCTGTCGGGACCTAAAGTAGCAAAAGCCTTAATGGCTTCTATAGCCTTATCCTCAATGAACGGGAGTTCCTTTTCCTCCTCTGATGACCATTTGCCCAACACATAGTCCACCTGGTGTCCTTTGGCAAAATTGTCACTTATACCTATCCTCAATCTGGCATAGGAGTTATTCCCCAAACATTCATCAATATTCTTCAGGCCATTATGTCCTCCCGAACTGCCCTGCTTGCGCATACGTTGTGATCCGAAAGGCAAAGCCAGATCATCCAGTACAACAAGGAGGTTCTCCTGCTTGATCTTCTCTGCCTGAAGCCAGTAGTTTACAGCTTTTCCACTGAGGTTCATATAAGTAGATGGCTTTAGCAGAATAAGTTTGTGACCTCTTACAGATACAGTACAGGTAGAGCCATACCTACCGGAAACAAAAGAGGTGCCGGAAGCTTTTGCAAAAGCATCCAGCACCTTGAATCCTATATTGTGACGGGTATTTGCATATTCAGCACCTATGTTGCCCAATCCTGCAATAAGAAAATTCATACCCTGTACAATAATATGGTGTTACAATTATTTCTTACCAGCTTTGGCAGCTGCAGCAGCACCTAGTGCAGCACGAGTCATCTTAACTGCACAAACAATAGTTGCTTTTGGAGAAACAATGTTAAGACCCTCATATTTAAGGTCACCAGCAACAATAGTTTTGCCAAGACCCAAGTTGGTAATATCAACCTCCAAAGTATCAGGAAGGTTCTCCATTGGAGCTGAAACTTTAAGTTTTCTTGAAGAAACCATAAGTTTACCACCCAATTTAACACCCTCTGAGTTACCTGTAATAACAACAGGAACATCAATCACAACCGGTTTCTCTGGGTTGATAGCCAAGAAATCTGCGTGAAGAGCCTCATCAGTTACCGGATGGTACTGGATAGCATGGAATACGCACTGGTATGTCTTACCCTCAACCTCAATATCAAGAATGTATGAAGAAGGAGTGTGAGTAATTTTTTTCAACTCTTTAACGTCCAATGAGAAGTTTACGTTCTCAACGTTCTGGCCATAGATAACGCAAGGTACCTGCTCGTTTCTACGGATCTGTTTAAGGTTCTGTTTGTTGCCGATAGTTCTGGCAGAACCTACAAGTGTTAGATGTTTCATTGTTCTATAAATAATTAATGTGTTACTCAGTCTGGATTTTCCAGACCCCATTGCACCAAAAAGCAATACCACAAAGGGCCCACTTTTTGTGAGCCGCAAAAGTAATTATTTTATTTGTATTGGCAAAAAAAGATTGGGGTTTTAACCCCGCTTATTTTATCATTTCCACAGCTTTGTTCCACTCAAGTTCCTTATAATAGGCATCCAGCTCTACATCAACCGGTCTTAGTGGTATATAAGTACTTAAGCCACTATATTTGGCCGGATCAATTTTAAGCTCATAAAAATATGCAGTTGCTGCTTTATATATGACAGCTTTTTGCAATGCCTCAATTACAGGTGCGGCATCCTCCTCACCGGCAAGCTGAGTTACAAAATCGCCAAAATCATAGTACCAATGATAATTGCCCCTGAAATATGGCTGCACATTTGAAACCGGCAGTTTTGGTATATCATATCTGTATTTCTCAAAAAGGGTTTTGGTAGCCGCAGCCACTTCATCCAATGCCGAAGTATTTACAACAGACACTGTTGCATAACGGGCATTGCCAGACATACTGTTATAGTATCTGAAATACTCCTGGGCCAGCGAAACCAAATCTGTCTTTCCACTAAAAATATGCTTGAATATCTTGGAATAGGGAAAACCGTTAGAACACACCTCTGTAGGAGAAGATACAATGTAATCAACCGAATCCTTCATCTGATAAACAACTTCTATCCCTCCCATCAGACAAGCATCAAAAACCACATATGAAAGTTTGAAAGGAAATGCTTTAACCATATCCTTTATATCCATCTCTGTTTTTCCCTCCTGTCCAAAAGATTTTGAATAATGACCAACTGGCAACCAGCCTGTACCATGCGACCACAAGATCAATCCAAACTCATCTGCAGGGAACATTGTTCCAGCAACCTTCAAAGCACTTGTCAGAGATGCCGGATCTGCAGAATTGCACTCCGGAAAACGATATACAGTATCCTGTACCACTGCACCCGTCTCATCTTCTGCAATACGTAACAGTAACGGATTGGTTTTATATGTGTGGTAATATACAAGAAGGTTATTCTCTGTTGGCACAACACCTTTCTTAATATCTCTCAAATTCATTTCTGCATAATCTGAAAGGTTGTTGTTACCAGCCATATATACCAGCAAAGTCTTCTCCCTGCGCACAAACTCAGGCTCATGCCCGTTTATAGGGGAACAAGAGATGGCAACAGCTACACAAAACAAAAACAATATATATCTCAACAATCTCATATCCAACTAATGTTTAAAGACAAAATAAACCGCCAGGACCAAAAACACAAAAGCTATCAGGTGGTTCATTCTAAAGCTCTCTGTCTTAAAGAAAATTGCAGAAAAGGCTACAAATATGAGCAGTGTTATAACCTCCTGAATCACTTTCAGCTGTATAAGGGAAAACGGCCCGCCGTGCAAATCTGAACCAATACGGTTTGCCGGAACCTGAAAGCAGTACTCAAAAAACGCAATGAGCCAGCTGATGGCTATTATACCAAACAATCCCCACTTTGGAAGCATTTTGTCTGCTCCAAACTTCAGATGGCCATACCACGCAACTGTCATAAAGCTGTTGGATACAATAAGAAGCAGTATTGATAGCAATCCTTTTCCCATATCATTAATTTTGAATAAACTTTTAGCGCTTCAATGTGTTTAATAGCTGGCAAAAATAGAAAAAATTTTACATATATTTGTTGATTATGAAGTATAATGGAATTATCGCTTTCATTGGAGGCGCATTGGTGGGAGCTGCAGCAGCTATTTTAATGGCTCCAGATTCAGGAGAAAATACCCGCAGGAAACTTAAGGAGAAAGCCCAGCAGGAATATGACAATCTGAAACAGAAAGTTTCCCACACAAAATTTGGGTGTGATACTCCCGACGGAGAATGTGAATAACACATCCCCAGAGCACTCCACGACTTGACCTTATTCTTCAAATATAAAGCCATGACCGGAAAGGAAAACAACAGCCAGCTGGGAGAGATGTCAGAAACAGTAAAAAAGTACATGAATCTCAGAATAGACGAATACAAGCTCAAAGGTGTTGAGAATTTCTCAATCATCTCCAATAAAGTGCTGGTCATACTGATTGCCACAATGCTGGGAGCTGTGATACTGCAACTTATTGGATTTGCTTTTGCATTTTTCATTGGATGGCTGCTCAACAGTACAGCATTGGGGTTTGCAATTGTATCTCTTGTTTTTGGCATGGCATTGTGGCTCATTTATATAAAACGGGATACTCTGTTCATTAACAGAATGGTACAGATGTATATGAGAATGTTCTTCAATAACAAACAGCAAATATGAGAGAGATACGAAATATGGGTGAACTCAAAATGGCCCAAGTGGAGCTAAGACACAAAATTGACATCACACAGATGCAACTGCTGTCCCATGCAAAGGCTGTAAGGGAACTGCTGAATCCCATAACATATATAAACCTTGCCATATCCAAATTGGACACATTGGAAGATATTGCTGTTTCGTTCTATAAAGGATACCATACTGTAAAGGAGAAAATAACGGAATACCGTAACCGCAAAACGACTTAATCAAATCAAAAAAAATATGAATTTCTTGAAAACTATGTTATGCGTATGCAGCTTTGGCGTTGTGGCAGCATCCTGCTCACAAAACGACCGGAAAAATGAAGAACCGTTCAAATATACGGTTGACGAATTTGCAGACCTGCAGATTCTAAGGTACAGGATCCCTGGATGGGATTCACTTACATTGCAGCAGAAAGGGTATATCTACCATTTGGGAGAAGCTGCAAAATCTGGAAGGGATATCCTCTTCAGCCAGAATTTCAAGTACAATATAAGAATCAGAAAAATTCTGGAGAATATTATTGAGAACTACACCGGAGACAAGAACTCTCAGGAATGGAAGGATTTCCTTGTTTACGCAAAGAGGGTTTTCTTCAGCAATGGTATTCACCACCACTATGCAGAGGATAAAATTATCCCTGAGTGCTCTCCAGAATATTTTGAATCTCTTATGACAGCTACAGGTATCGGGAAGCAGGCAGAGGATGTATTGCCAATCATTTACGATCCCGACCTTTACCCTCAAAGAAAATATACCGGCTCAGATGAGGATGTAATATTGGCTTCTGCTGTCAACTTCTATGGTCCAGGCATTACAAAAGATGAGGTTAATGCATTCTATGAGAAAATGGAAAAGGACAGTGGCGAGAGACCTCTTGCCTACGGTATAAACAGCCGCCTTGTAAAAGAAGATGGGAAACTTGTTGAGCAAGTATATAAAATTGGCGGGAGATATGCCAATTCAATCCACGTGATCATCTCCCATTTGGAAAAAGCTATGGAACTTGCCGAAAATGACCTTCAGAAAGATTATATCGGGAAGCTGATAGAATATTATAAAACCGGTTCCCTTGAGATGTGGGATGAGTATAATGTTGCCTGGGTGCAGGACAACAACTCAATTGTTGACTTTGTAAACGGTTTCATTGAAGATTACAACGACCCTCTTGGCAGAAAAGCTACTTGGGAGGGTATTGTAAACTTTAAGGATATTGAGGCTTCACGCAGAACTGAAACCATAAGCAACAATGCCCAGTGGTTTGAAGACAACTCTCCGGTAGATGACAAGTTCAAGAAAAAAGAGGTTAAGGGAGTATCTGCAAAGGTTATCACTGTTGCCTGCCTTGGTGGAGACTGCTATCCTGCAAGCCCTATTGGCATCAATCTTCCAAACTCCAACTGGATAAGAAAAGAATACGGTTCCAAATCTGTTACTATTGCCAACATTACTGATGCTTACAACAAAGCTGCAGAGGAATCTCCTAACAGCATAACAAACGAGTTCTCTTGGAGTGATACAGAAAAAGAACTTACAAAGAAATACGGCTCACTTACCGGCAACCTGCACACAGATTTGCACGAGTGCCTTGGCCACGGGTCAGGACAGTTACTTCCGGGGGTATCAGCAACAGCTCTTGGGGAGTACAACTCCACATTGGAGGAGACCAGAGCTGACTTGTTTGGTTTGTATTACATCGCAGACAAAAAATTGGTTGAATTGGGCATTCTTCCCGACGAAGAGGCTTACAAAGCAGAGTACATCAGTTTCATCCTGAACGGACTGTTTACCCAATTTGTAAGGATTGAACTTGGCAAAACCAATACAGAGGCACATATGCAAGACAGAAAACTTATTGCCGAGTGGTGCTATGAGAATGGCCTTAAAGAGAAAACAGGTGCAGAGAAAGATGTCATTGAGAAAGTTACAAAAGATGGCAAGACCTATTTTGTAATAAATGACTACACAGCATTGCGCGTACTGTTCGGCAAACTTTTGGCTGAAGTACAGAGGATAAAATCTGAGGGCGACTACAAGGCAGGTAAAGAACTTGTAGAAAAATATGCCGTACATATAGACCCTGCTTTGCACAAAGAGGTTAAAGAGAGATATGCTTCATTGAACCTTAAACCATATAAAGGTTTCATAAACCCAACAATCACTCCTGTTTACAACAAACAGGGCGAGATTACAGATTATGAGGTTGTATATCACAATGACTTCTTGGAGCAGCATATGGAGTACGGGAAAAAATACTCATACGAATCTGCACTTGCAAAATAACATACCCACAATATACGCTAAGGGGCTGACCCAAAAGGTCAGCCCCTTTCTTTTAGGAGTTAATCCTCTACAAGTGGTGGTTCTTCATCTGAATACTCGTCCAATCTGTTGCCCCAAAGGTATTTGTTTGTCTCTTTTATGATTACTCCGCTTAGGAACAGCAGTGAGATAAGGTTAGGGAATGCCATAAGGGCGTTGGCGCAGTCTGCAAGACTCCAAACGAGCGCAAGGTCTACATTTGCTCCAACATATGCCATAATTATCCAAACTGCTCTGAACACATAAATGGTTTTGCGTCCGGCAATGTACTGGATTGCTTTTTCTCCGTAGTAGCTCCATCCCAGAATTGTTGAGAAAGTAAATGTAACAAGACCTACAATAAGCACTGGCGTTCCAACATACGGTATTTCAGCAAATGCAAGGTGAGTAAGTTGTGCTCCATCTGTTACACTAATGTGCGGGTAAGCAATAATGCTGCTTACAATAACAAGTCCTGTAAGGGCGCACACTACAACTGTATCCCAGAATGTGGCTGTTGATGATACCATAGCTTGTCTTACCGGGTTTCTGGTTTGTGCAGCGGCTGCAACAATTGGGGCAGAACCTAATCCTGATTCATTTGAGAATAATCCCCTTGCAATACCAAATCTTGCTGCCATCATTACAGTACTGCCTATAAATCCGCCTCCGGCTGCTTGCGGAGAGAATGCAGAATCAACTATAAGGTTTATAGCTGCTCCAAGATATTCCCAGTTTATGACAAGTATTGTAACACAACCTATAACATAAAATATTGCCATAAACGGAACCAATGCCTCACATACTCTGGCAATTGATTTTACTCCAAATATTATTACAAGGGCAACAAGCAGTGCTGTGATTCCTCCTGTAATTTGGGTTGATATACCGGTAAAGCCCTCTCCAAACAGACCTGGTTGGGCAAGCAGTGATGCAATTGCATTGGATTGTACGGTATTACCTATACCAAAAGCTGCAAGTGCAGTAAAGATACAGAATACCACAGCAAGCCATTTCATTTTAAGTCCTCTCTCCAAGGCATACATAGGGCCACCAATCATTGTGCCGTCGTGTGATTTTACTCTATATTTTATTGCAAGCAGACCCTCTCCATATTTGGTAGCAATGCCAAAGAATCCTGCCATCCAGCACCACAGCACTGCACCCGGGCCTCCAAGTGTAATGGCAGTTGCCACACCAATGATGTTTCCTGTTCCAATTGTAGCAGCAAGTGAGGTAGCCAATGCTCCAAACTGGCTCACATCACCAGAGGCATCCTTATCTTTTGTAAAAGACATTTTTATTGCAGTAAAAATCTTTCTCTGTGGGAATTTGAGAACCACTGTAAGGAAAAGATGGGTTCCAAAAAGAAGGATGATTGTTGGCCATCCCCAAAGTACTCCCGATAGTGTTTCAACAAAACCTGTGATGTTGAACGATAGGATTGAAAAACTTGACATAGATTTAAGATTAGGTTTATCTTTGCGAATATAATAAAAAATGGTGAGAAAATACATTTATACAATATTGGCCTTTTTATGTGTGGCGTTGGGTTTTGCAGGGATATTTCTTCCTGTAATGCCAACTACTCCCTTTCTCCTTTTGGCTATATGGCTTTTTATGCGCTCATCCAAGAGTGGTGTTAAAATGATATTGGGCAACAGGTATCTGGCGCCGTATGTACGGTCATATTTCTCCAGAAAAGGGATTCCCTTGCACCGGTTAAAGAGAATTTTGCTAACTTTATGGCTCACTTTGTTGGGGTGTATGGCCATAACTCATAATAAGATTCACGTGGTGGCTATTCTGGCAATTGTGGGTATAGGAGTTACCATACATCTGTACTGTAAAAGGGAAAAGAATTAATTTACTTAAATATACTGTTATGAGATTTTTCAAAATTTCCACAGGAGTTGTTGCTCTGTGTGTTTTGTGCGCAACAAGTGTGTTTGCGCAAAAGAATGACCCTGTAATAAACAAGGTTATAGAGATTGCCAAAACAGACAATCAGACAATGGATCATCAGGATGTCCTTTCAAACAGGTTTGGAGGTCGTCTTGTAGGTTCTGATGCATATGAGAATGCAGGTGACTGGATTGAATATATGTTCAGGAAATGGGGCCTTGAAGTTTGGAAACAGGAAGTTGGCGAGATGCCTGTAGGTTTTAACAGAGGTCCTTGGTTCGGGCGTATGTTGGGTGGCAGCGGTCAGACTCTTCATTTTGCTACTCCATCGTATACTGCAGGTACTAAAGGTGTACAAAGAGGTCATGTTGTAAAGGAGCCAAAAACTCAGGCTGAGTTTGACAGAATGATTGGAGTGCTTAAAGGTGCTTGGGTACTTATTGGCGGTGAGAACTCCGGTTGGCCAATTGATTATTCGCCAAAAGCAGACAGTAGCAGAGCTGCAATGATTGCCAGAAATGCCGAGATTGAGAAAGAGAACAGAGCCATTATGGCCCATAACCGTGCAAACCCTAATGACAAAAAGGAGATGAAGAAAATGGAGTATGAACCTGCTTTGTTCTACAGACAGATGGTTGATGCAGGTATTTTGGGTATTATCCAGTCTTCTACCATTCCAATCAGGGCTTTGTATGACAGAAAGAACTGTATGGATATGACTTGGGAAACCCTTCCTACTACTCCCGATATCAAATTGGACGAAGACCAGTACAAGGAGATTGAGAAGATGGTGGAGAGAAGAGAGTATTTCCAGTTGGAGTTTGATATCAGAAACCACTTCAAAATGGGTCCTGTGAAATTCCACAACTACATTGGAGTTATGAAGGGCTCCAAATATCCTAATGAGTATGTATTGTCGGGAGGACACCTTGATGCATTTGATGTGGCTACTGGTGGTGTTGACTGTAATGTTGGTGTTGGTCCTACAATGGAGGCTGCAAGATTGTTGGCTGCGGCTGGTGCAAAACCAAAGAGAACAATCCTGTTCTGCGTTTGGGCTGCTGAGGAGTTCGGTTTGTGGGGCAGCAAGAAATTTGTTGAGTCGGGTATTGCTCCATTGGCAAATATTGTGAACTATTTCAACAGAGATGGAGGCCCTACTGTTCCACTTGGTATTACTGTACCTCCTGCAATGTATGAGGATTTTGTAAAAGTGTCTGCTCCTATTAACAAAGTTAACCCAGACTTCCCATTCACCGTAACTGAGCGTAAAGGTGAGCCTGGTCCCAAGCCTGTTACCGCAGGCGGTTCAGACCACGCACATTTTGTAATGAACGGTGTTCCTGCAATCAGTTTGAGCCTTGGTGATCCTAAAGGTTACGACTTCAACTATGGAGAGATTTGGCATACAGAGAGAGACCTTTACAACAAGAGTATCCCAGAGTATCAGGAGCATACATCTGTTGTGAATGCAATTTTGCTTTACGGCCTTTCTAACCTTGACCATAAACTTGACAGAAAAGGTTTGTACAAAGAGTATGTTACCGGTAAAGAGGATTTGAGAGAGGAGTACGTTAAGAAACTCCAGAAAAAATAATCTTATGCGTTTATACATATAACAGGTTGGCCGCTGGCCAACCTGTTATGTTATAGGGAATCTATTCCATATCGCATTAAATTTTCATCATACTCATAATAAAGATTCCTGTAAATAACACTTTCATTTTACAGGACAACATGTGGCTAAAAACAGCTTTTTCATATACCAGTACCCAATAGATATATAATCACCTGTTATACAATCTGTGGCAAGTTAAGAATATGTAGTATTCTCTTTGAGCTATTAATGTTATATTACATATTACCCTATCAAAGAAGAGATATTTGTAACAAACAATTTCACTGCCATTGCCAACAGGATGATTCCAAAGAATTTCCTGAGCACATAAATTAGACCCTGTCCGAAAATTTTCTCAATCCACTCCAGTTTTGCCAATACCAGATAAACAAATATCATATTGAGGATAATGGCTATAATTATGTTTACAATATGAAACTCTGCTCTCAACGACAACAATGTGGTTAAGGTGCCGGCACCTGCAATAAGAGGGAAAATAAGCGGAACAATTGTGGCGCTCCCTTTTGGGCCGTCATTCTTCATAAGCTCCACACCCAGAATCATTTCAATTGCCAGAACCAGAATCACTATTGCACCCGCAACAGCAAAAGACTGTATATCCACACCAAATAGAGAAAGCAGACCGTCTCCCGCAAACAGGAAGGCTACAAAAATTGCAAAAGAGCCTAAAACAGCAGACCACGGATTAATGTTGTTCCCTTTTCGCTTAAGGTCTATAATGATAGGAATTGACCCGGTAATATCTATAATTGCAAAGAGCACCATAAAGGCGCTTACAATCTCTTTTATGCTGAATTCTAAGCTCATAACTCTTATTTTTTTCATTATTCACTTGCAAAGATAAAATTAAGTTTCTAACTTTATCCACAGAAAATTAACCTATTAAACAACATTGCAATGAAAGAATTGATTGAGAAAATTAAAGCAGAGATGGAAGCTTTCTCTAAAGATGCTGATGCTCAACTACTTAAAGGTAATAAAGCTGCAGGCACACGCGCAAGAAAGTCTGCTCTTGAGATTGGCAAGATGATGAAAGAGTTCAGAAAAGTTTCTATTGAAGCCAGCAAAAAATAAGGATTGCCAGATTCTTATTGCAAAAAAAGTTGAGACCCCCAATCTCAACTTTTTTTTTGCATTTATACCACAAAGCCAAATACTTACCACCATACAGGCAATATCAGACCAGCCTTTTTCTCCATATCCCACAACCATATCTTGCCATTCCCCGTTTTAACTGTCTCCATCTGGGAAACAGAATGTATTTCATCTTTTCCCACCTTGTACCATACCTCCACATTCAATGTTACAGAAGATGCATCGGGAAACTTGGCAAACTTGATATGGACATAGTCCATCTGATTGTCATTTTGCAGTCTCATCTGTTTCCGTTTGTGATTTACTGCCAACTGACACTCTTCCTCTGAATACTTGAAAAGGAAACCGCCATAACCGAACAATCCCACAGCATCCTTCTCAATGAAGTCTTCCAGCTGCCTGTGCTCATCTGGCATATCATTCCCTCTCCTGCAACCAGTGCCCAGAAACAGGAGAACAACAGCACAAAGCAATATCTTACCTTGAAACCCTAATATTTTTATAAATCTTTTCATCTGAACCATCGGGATATCTGATAATTGCCACAATCTGAATCTCCCCATCCTCCTCCAACAGCAATGAAGTTCCACTAATCTTATCACCATTTACATACCATTCAACACCAAGGTGCGTCTCTACAAGATTATGTATTCTAAAATCAATAATATCCCCAACTGAATATCCTTGTTCCAGAATATAAATATACGGGAACACAGATGTAACAGGAATGGTTCTGGTATCCACTCTTGCAGGTTCTCCATACAAATTCCCATTCAAAGCACTGACGCTTATCTGGTAAGTATTTCCTGGCAATACATTGGGGATATAATACATCAACGAATCTGTCACAGCAGATTTCCATACCGTTTCATCTCCTTTCAATTTCCATTTTACAATCCAACTCTCCTCCTCCATACCTTCAAAATCTGGGGATAACGGCAACCAGCCTACCCTTATCTGATCTTGGAAAGGAACCACACTACATCCCTTTACAGGAGGCAATAACGGATCAAAAGCATAATCTCCAACAGTTCGGAATGTAACCTTTCCATCCTCAAACCTTATATCCTTTATTCCAATCCCCACAGGATGTCCACCCCAATCTGTAAGAAACACCTTACCTCTATCTGAAAGCAATTCTGTTACTCCCGATGCCCCCGGGAAAAAAATATTTTCTACAGAAGAACCTGCACCGTCTGCAGAAATCACCTTAACACATTCGTGTTCTGCAAAGCAATTCAGGTTGTTATATTCCCACCTTAAGGCAGATGGCAAACCTCCATATACCTTGTTTGACTTGTCTATATGATAAACAACCAGTCCCCCTCCTCCAATGTACTCATCCCATCCCCCAGCTCTCCTGCACTCCAAAAGGAAATATTCCCCTTGGTTGGAAGTATTTATCCTGTACGCTTTCCCACTCTTGGGGAGAGGTTCCAGACTGTAGGATCTGTCGGGAAGAAGATCCTCTATTTCCAATATTCCCAGAATTTCCCTCTCTGGGGCACAATAATATGGCGGTGTATTTCCTCCATTGAGCCAATTTCCCTTATCCATAATTGAGAGAGAGCCATAAAGTGCACAGGCAAGTCCCTCCTCTTCTCCGTTTGCATCATAGAGATCGGGAAGACCCAATGCGTGGGAGAATTCGTGACAAAATGCTCCGGGGGTTGAAATGATTTCACCCTCTCTGCCCTTAAGTTCCCCACTACAAGTATAAGATGCCAACTTTACACCATTGAGTGTTATCTCATACTGTTCCATATTTGCCTGATGTGGCCATATTGAATCTTCACTTCCCCCTTCAGACTCACTGTACCCTGCAAAAATGATTGACACATTATCTATTTTCCCATCTGAATCGTTGTCATACAATGAAAAATCCAACCCCTCTGCAGAGGCCTTCATACAAGCTTCTTCCACAAGTTTTGGTACATCAGCATCATTGAATGCCGCACTATGTGCTCCGTATCTGGCAACAGGAGCCTCAACTGATATCACTCCCCAAACATCAAAACAAAAATTCACTTTGTTGCCAAAATTTGCATTGAGATAATCAGCCGCACTTCCTGATGCGCCATTTACAGAATACCCCTCTTTGTTCAACAGTGCCGTAAAACTCTCTTTTGGATTGGCTACAGAAAATTTCACATCTTCAAACTCCACCAGAAGCACCGGATATACAACCCTATCCTCCTGAAGTCTGGCAATAAAACTTTTTTGATGGCAAGGTTGTTTAAAATTAACTACCTTTGGAATGTTATGTGCAGCAAAGATTGCTCCCCCTAAAAAGAGGACAAACACAAGCAATACCATATTTTTTAATGTGCAGCGCATAAAACCAACCAAGAATTACGCTAAGATACAACTTTTGCACAACAGATGAGAATGGTAATGTATATATTTTCACTTATTCTTACGCTGATGGTATTCATACCATCAGCTGTTTATGCACAAGACAGCACCCACGTAATTATAGTAAAGGATATTACCCCTAAGGAGAGCTTCTTAAAAAAACTTGACGGCACCTTTAATGCTGCTCCACACTACTCTTCTGAAATGGGCTTTGGGGTTGCAATGCAATATATGTTTTCAACGCCATTTACAGTAATTGGAAATATAACGACAGAAGGTTATATTCTTGCCGGATTTACAGGTACCAGCATCTCCCGGAACAAGAAATGGAAGTTCAATTACAAAGGGTATTTCAATTATGCCCCCACCTATTTCTGGGGGTTTGGATATGAATCGGCTGAGAACAAAGAGAACAGAAGCAGATACGATTCACAAAAATTACATTTGCAGTTTGATGCTGCATATTACGCCACTCCACATTTTTCTTTTGGCCCGTCAGCCGGATATGAATGGATAGCCTGGAAAAATTTCAATGACAGCAATCCTTCCTCCCAAACTCTCAATTACGGAATCTTTGCAACATTGGATACAAGAGATGTTGCAACAAGAGCAACGGAAGGGATATATGCGCACTTCAGGCAGAAGAACTACACCAATTTAAGCGGAAGTACCTCTTTGCAATTTGATTGGTATACCAAAGTATGGGAAGGGGGCATTATAGCTTCAGACATATACTCAATCTTCACATATGGGAATTTTTCGGAGCAGATGCTCCCTACAATTGGAGGAACTGAGCGGATGAGAGGATACTATTACGGCAGATACCGCAATAACAATATAATCTCTGCACAAATTGAATTAAGGCAAACCATATGGAAGATGATTGGTGGTGCCGTATGGGTTGGAGGTGCCAATCTTTGGGGGAAATATAACAAGTTCCAATTGAGCAATACCCTCCCCAACTATGGTTTGGGAGCCAGAATTACCATTACAGACAACCTCAGACTAAGAGTTGATTATGGATTTGGAAAGGATGGGCAAAACTGTTTCATACTCTCTATAAATGAAGCATTTTAGAGTACTTTATAGCACAAATATGGAAAAATTCGTATCTTGCGCAGATTTTACGCTATGCATTTTGCAATAAATTTTACAGGATGAACAAGACTTCTGAATATACATTTACTATCCTCGTTCCGTTTTACAACGAGGAAGACAACATATACAACCTTGAAAAAGCATTTGCCCAATATCTTAAAGTTGCACACTTTAAGGATACCTGCGTGCTGTTCATCAATGACGGCTCCAAGGATAACGGACAAAAACTGGTAGAGGAGATTTGCAGCAGAAACAAAGATTTCTATTATATCTCACTTGTAAAAAACACCGGTTTGAGCGGAGCAATAAAAGCCGGCTTTGACAACTGTTTCTCCAAATATTGCGGATACATAGATGCAGACCTGCAGACAACTCCGGAGGATTTCAATCTGCTGTTGCCTCACGTGGAGGAATACCCGCTGGTAATGGGTATAAGGGCAAACAGAAAAGACAGCGGATTCAAGAACCTGCAATCTAAAATTGCCAACAATTTCAGGAGGTTTATGACAAAAGATGAGGCAATAGATACAGGCTGTCCACTAAAAGTGTTCCAGACCTCATACGCCAAAAGATTCCCTATGTTCACAGGAATGCACCGCTTCTTTCCAGCCCTTATAACATTGCAGGATGGTGGAAGAATGAAACAGATTCCGGTAAGACATTTCCCAAGAACCGCAGGAGTTTCAAAATACAATTTGTGGAACAGACTTATCTCACCTTTCAAGGATTGTTTTGCCTTCCGTTGGATGAAAAACAGATACATTAACTACACTGTTGGAGAAAACAACATTTGATGGAATCTATATTCACATATATGATAGGATTGTTGGCACAGGGGTTCTTCTCCGCAAGAATTCTTGTACAATGGATAATGAGCGAGAGGGCCAAAAAGGTGGTAAACCCCGCCCTTTTCTGGATTTTTAGTGTAGCAGGCTCCTATCTGCTGTTCATATATGGCTGGATAAGGGATGACTTTGCCATTATGCTGGGGCAGGTTATCTCCTACTACATCTACATCTGGAACCTCAAACAGAAAGGAATCCTCCGCAGGCTCCATATCATTGGAAAAATAGCCCTCATTGGAACACCATTGCTGGCATTCTGGTCTATTGCAACCAACTGGAGCAGTTTCATAGAGCAATGCTTCCACAATGAAGATATTCCTCTATATCTGCTCATATATGGTTCACTTGGGCAGGTAATATTCACATTAAGATTTGTGTACCAGTTCTTTTACTCAAAACACAAAAAAGAATCAATGCTTCCGGCCGGATTTTGGATAATAAGCCTCACAGGTTCCGCAATAATTGTATCATACGGCATATTCCGGCTCGACCCTGTAATCATACTTGGGCAGTCATTTGGATTTGTATCATACATCCGTAACCTCATAATCAGCTACAGGAGCAATAAAACAGAAAAAGAATGAAGAAACAGTATCTGTTGTTTTTGGGTATTTTCATTGCCCTCCTTCCAATACTTGTTTACAGGGATTATACTCCCGACAACGAACTGAAATATCTCAGCATCGCAGAAGAATCTATCCGCGATGGAAACATATTCGCATTCTACAACCACGGTGAACCATACGCAGACAAACCGCCATTATATTTGTGGATTGTAACCCTTGGAAAACTCATATTTGGGAAACATGTGATGTTTTTCCTTTCACTTTTCTCCCTTATTCCTGCATTCATTACGGTTGGTATAATGAACAAATGGGTAAGACAAGAAAGGAAATGCGACGAAAAGCTCAACATAATGATGCTGATGACCAGCGCATTTTTCTTGGGGAGCTCCATTGTTCTGAGGATGGATATGCTTATGACAATGTTCATAACTCTGGCTGTATATACATTCTACAGGATGTACAGGTTCAACAATAAGGGTATAGGAGCCAAAGTCCTTTACAAGAGATGGAGTATTCTGCTCCCTGTATATACATTCCTTGCAATTTTCTCTAAAGGGGCTGTAGGTATTATGGTTCCCCTGATGAGCATTATTGTATTCCTTGCAATAAACAGGAAACTTAAAAGTATAGGGAAATATATAGGATGGAAGTTCTGGAGTATTCTGGCAGCACTTTGTGCCGTATGGTTTACGGGGGTATTCATTGATGGGGGCTCAGAGTATCTGAATAACCTTCTGTTCAACCAGACCATCAACAGGGCCGTAAACTCATTCCACCATAAAGAGCCTGTCTACTGGTATTTCATCTCATACTGGTATGCGATAGCCCCTTGGAGTATTGTTGTAGTAGTTGCAATTGTAATTGGATTCAAACGCAGGCTCATAAATGATGATCTTCTTAGAATGTTTGCAATTGTATCAATTGGAACAATTGTAATGATGTCTTTGATCAGTTCCAAAATTGGAATCTACCTTCTTCCTGCTTTTCCTTGCCTGTTGTATTTGGGATCAATCTTAATTGGAGAGATAAGGCATAGCAAATGGCTTGATATTGCAGTTGCAATACCTGCAGTAATCTTCATCCTTGTACAAGGAGCTGCAATTTATGCGGCAAAAAAAGATCTTGTTCCGTTTGAGCTTTCTGCTCCTGTATATTATTACACAATAATTCTTTGTGCTGGAGGTATTGCGGCATTATACCAGATATGGAACCGGAATCTTCCCAAAGCAATCACCACAATTGCAACCTCCATGTTTGTACTTATTTTTGCAGCAGGCCTTTCCATTGAAAAGCTAAATGACATGATCGGACTTGAGAACGCCACCATTTATGCTAAAGATGAGATGAAGAACCTTGAGAAATTGTCGGGAAGAAAAGCACAAGTGGTATATTATGATTTCCGCTCCGGCGATAATCTTGATGTATATTTTGGACATCCTGTTGAGAAGTTGGCAAAGGAGGAACTGCAGGATGCTTCAAATATGGTTATGGTGGTTAAAGAGAGAAGGTTCAAAAGGGATTCTGTACTTGACGCCGCACTTGGAGACAGACCAAGGAAGCTATATGGGGAATTTGCAATTGTAACCATAGAGTAAAAAGTTTTAGAAGTATATGCGTATTCTGGTTACCGGTGCTGCCGGATTTATTGGATTCCACCTTTGCAGGGCTTTGCTTGCAAACGGGCATACTGTTGTTGGACTGGACAACATAAACAGCTATTACACCACGGCCCTAAAATTTGGAAGGCTGAAAGAGCTTGGGATAATGGAAGACGACATTAAGGAGAGGGTAATGCTGCAAAGTTGCAAATATGAAAGATTTTGTTTTGTAAAATGCTCTTTAGAGGATAACACTGCATTGGAGCAGGTTTTTGCAGAGGGAGAATTTGACAAAGTGTGCAATCTGGCTGCCCAGGCTGGGGTCAGATACTCTTTTGAGAATCCAAACGCATATATACAATCCAATATTGTGGGATTTGCCAATATAATTGCCCTTTCACACAAATATGGTGTAAAGCATTTTGTATATGCCAGTTCCAGCAGTGTGTACGGCAACAGCAATAAAGTGCCATTTGAAGAGACAGACAGGGTAGACTCACCTGAAAGCATATATGCTGCCACCAAAAAAGCAAATGAACTCATTGCAAATGTATACTCTTCACAAATTGGGCTCCCTACAACAGGGCTCCGTTTCTTTACTGTTTATGGACCTTGGGGCAGGCCGGATATGGCTCCATTCCTCTTTTTGAAGAGTATCCTTGAGGGAAAAACCATAAAAGTGTTCAACAATGGAAACCTTAGCAGAGACTTCAGTTATATTGATGATATTGTTACAGGAGTTGTAAAGATTCTCCAGAGCCCGCCAGCCGGTGCTGTATACAATATTGGGAACAGTTCCCCTGTTGAACTGATGGAATTTGTCTCCACCATTGAAAAGGTTGCCGGGAAAGAGGCAATAAAGGAGTTTGCCCCTATGCAGCAAGGGGATGTTTATACCACATACGCCTCTACAAAAGCAATTGAGAGAGATTTTGGCTTCAGGCCAAATACCCCTCTCAAATATGGTATAGAGCAGTTCTACAACTGGTATAAAGAGTTCTACAACATTTAGTTATTCTTTAACTTTCTTGTAAGAAGTGCCTTTCCGCTATGCTCCTGTCCTGTTGCAGGATTTTTTGAAAAGAACTCCATAGTAAGGGACTCCGGAGTTTCGTTGTAAATCAATTCTCCGTTTACATTTTGTCGGGAATCATTGATATCCATTATTCCTGAATAGGAGATATAAGGTTCCCCAACAATTACCACTGCAGAGATATTGGCGGTAGTGGAATCGTTGTACGATACCTTTCCGCTCATTGTGGTATCTGCAAAATACTCTATGGCAACAGGAACCGCAATGGTTTCAACTGTTATATTGCCCAATGTATCCATTGTTGCTATCTGTATGGTATCCACTCCTGTCCATACACCCACCAGTTTTTCCACCACCGACTTGTCCCTTGTTCCGCAAGAGACAAATGAGAAAGCTGCCACCAAGGCAATCAATAAAAAAGATTTGGTTTTCATGGTTTACTTTTTTTTACTTAAATTTACATCATTAAAATGCGACTTATAACAATACAATAATTTATGGATTTAGTTCAAAATTCTTTTGCACAGTTGGAGTTGAACTACCCCAATATGCTTCACAATTACAATTATTTCAGGTCCAAGCTTAAAGACACTACAAAACTGCTTGTTCTGATTAAGGCAAACTCATACGGACACGGTGCAGTTGAATTTGCACAACAGATGGAGAGGGCTGGCGCCGACTATTTTGGAATTGCACATCCAGTAGAGGGTGTTGAACTTAGGGTTGGCGGTATCAAAACCCCAATTATTGTACTTACAGCAGGTACTGATTCTTTTGAGGATATAGTGAACCACAATCTGGAGCCTTCTCTTCCTACCATTGATGCAGTCCTTAAATTTGACGCGTACCTTAAGAGCAGAGACATTACAGGATATCCTGCCCACATAAAACTTGACACAGGAATGCACAGACTTGGTTTTATGAAACAGGAAATTCCTGAGCTTCTTGAGTATCTTAAAAACAAGCCTAGAATTAAAGTGCAGTCTATCTTCTCCCATCTTGCAGGCTCTGATGACCCTCAGCACGATGAGTTTACACTTGGCCAGATTAAAATGTACCAGAACCACGCATCAATGATTGATGCTGTCCTTGATTACAAGCCTATGCACCACATCCTTAACTCTGCAGGAATTGAGAGGTTCAGCGAGTACCAGATGGATATGGTAAGACTTGGTATTGGAATATATGGCATCAGCGCCGTTGATATGAACAATGTAAAACCGGCTGCTGCTCTTACCTGCAAGATTCTTCAGATTAAGGAGCTTGTTCCGGAAGATGGCACTGTAGGTTACGGAAGACACGGCAAGCTGGAGCATCCTAAGAAAATTGCAACACTTCCTCTTGGTTATGCAGACGGACTTAACCGCCATTACAGTAGAGGTAATGCAAAATTCTGTGTAAACGGCAAGCTTGTTCCTACAATTGGAAACATCTGTATGGATATGTGTATGATTGACATTACAGGTGTAGATGCCAAAGTTGGAGACAAAGTTACAATCTTTGGAGATTGTCCTACTGCAAACGATATGGCAAAACTGCTGGATACTATCCCTTATGAGATTTTCACCTCAGTTGCCAGAAGGGTAAAGAGGATTGTCATTGAATAATCTTAGATATAAGTTCCAACAACAAATCACCATCAGCGGCCTGCCCTGCAGTGCCGCTTTTGCTTTTATAATCATATTCTTTTATTGTTGCAATAACAGACATTGTCTTCTTTACAGAAAATGCACGCATAGCTGCAACATACTCTTTTATCTGTGCCTGAGAAAAAACACCTGCCTTACGGATTGCATTCTCCGGCATTCCCCCATCTTTCAAATAATATGCGTGACACTTCAGCAATCTTGAGAAGAAGAAAAACATTGCACCAAGAGTAAGCACCAACGGATATTTTTTAGGATTCTGACCAAAGAAATGGGCAATTTTAAATGCTTTGTCATACTCCTTGAATACAATGGCTCTTGAGAGTTCAAAAGCAGTAAATTCCTTGCTGACCCCAATATTCTGCTCCACATCCTTAACGGAAATCTCCTTTATATTGTCGGGAAGACCTTTAAAGAGCTTGTCTATTTCCAACACTATCTTACGAAGTCCGTTTCCGGTATGTTCTGCCATCAGTTGCAATGCGTCAGGAGCAATGCTGTACCCTTTATCCTGTATATATGAGAAGATCCATTTTGCCACATTCCACTCACTCACAGCAACCGATTCCAAAATTGCCGCACTCCCTTTTGCCTTCTTGTAGAATCCTGTACGCTTGTCTACAGATTTGCCGGTAAAGGCCATCACAAGCACAGTCTCGGGTGCCGGATTCTCAATATACTGCTCCAGCACATCAAGCTTTGCAAGGTGTTGGGCCTCTTTAACCATTACAAGCTGACGCTCTGCAAACATAGGATACCTGCGGCAGGCCTGTACTATATCCGCAGTTGTCGTATCCTGAGCATATACTATTGTCTGGTTAAAGTCTCTCTCGTGCGGCTGCAGCACATTTTGCAGAATTGCCTCCATTATCACATCTGAGTAATAGGGTTCCTCCCCCATAAGAATATATACGGGAGCAAACTTGCCGGCTTTAATATCTGCCAGCATTGCATTGAATTGCAATTGAGTATCTGAACCTGTCTGTTTGGCCATATACAAAAGTAACAAATTTACTCTTCCCGACAACTCTTGCATATACTCTGGAACAAAATTTCCACCCTAATTCACTATATTTGCAAAAGAAAACCCTGTTTGCAACAGGGAACAGAATTCAAAAAGGGAGAATTATGAAAATTGCAGTACCTACAAGAGAGAATATGGTGGACAGCCATTTCGGACATTGCGCATATTATACAATTTACACCATAGAAGATAACAAAGTAACGGCAAAAGATACACTTCCATCACCACAGGGGTGCGGGTGCAAATCAAACATTGCTCCCATTCTGCACAATATGGGTGTGGAGGTGATGCTTGCAGGCAATATGGGGGAGGGAGCCAAGAATGTGCTCCGCAACAACAGCATTACTGTCATCAGAGGGTGCAGTGGCAACACAGACGAACTGGTTGAAGCATATTTGAGGGGTGAAGTGAAGGATAATGGTGAAGTTTGCCATCACCACGAGTGCCACTAAAAATCGGGAAGATATGAAAATGAATATTGAAGGAAGAGTTGAAAAAGCGGTGGAGCTTTTCAGGGAGGGATACAATTGCTCCCAGAGTGTGGTTGCCGCATATGCAGATTTGTATGGCTTTACAGAAGAGCAGGCCCTTAAGATGTCAGCCTCTTTTGGGGCCGGTATTGGGCGTATGAGGGAGACCTGTGGTGCAGCTTGCGGAATGTTTCTGCTGGCAGGGCTTCAGACAGGATGTACAGACCCAAAAGATGCAGCAGGAAAAGGGGCCAATTATGCAGTGGTGCAAGATCTGGCTGCCCAATTTAAGGAGATGAACGGTTCACTTGTCTGTGCAGAACTGCTTGGATTAAGAGAGAAAAAAGATATGGGTGTAGGCTCTCCTACCCAACCTCAGGAACGCAATGCAGAATACTACAAAAAAAGACCTTGTGTAGAGATGGTAAGAACTGCAGCAAGGCTGTTTGGAGAGTATTTGGAGCAAAATTTGCAGTAACTGTAATGATTGACATTAAATATTTGCTTATGAAGAAAGGTGTATTTTTATTGGTTGCAGTTATGTTGATTTCATTTGCAGCAAACGCTCAAGGTATTAACGGTTCCAGAAATGCAATAGGTATCAGAGGTGGCTGGGGTGCTGAACTTTCGT
This sequence comes from Candidatus Egerieisoma sp., assembly GCA_045645465.1. Lineage (GTDB taxonomy): Bacteria > Bacteroidota > Bacteroidia > Bacteroidales > UBA932 > Egerieousia. The sequence goes on along the minus strand of JAZRIV010000045.1, from coordinate 14,869 downwards.
ACCAGAGATATATTGCACCAGAAAACAGAGTTGAGGGAACACTTGGTGTGAACCGTTACGGATTTTCAGTTGAAGGAGTATACCAGTGGATGTATGACATTCCGGCAGAGGCATCCGGCGACCTTAAATGGTATTTGGGAACAGGTATCGGTTTGGGCAGCTGGAGCAATGACAATTTCAAGAAAGGATTTTCAGCAGGCATTCTTGGGCAGGCCGGTATTGAGTATGCTTTTGCCGGAGCCCCTATTCTGCTCTCTTTGGACTACAGGCCCGGACTATATTTTGCCCCTGAGTTCAATTTCGACTGGAGCGGATTTGCTTTGGGATTCAGGTTTTACTTCTAAAAAGAAGCATCTAATAACTGAGAAAGCAGCCGGAACGGGTTATAAACCCATCTCGGCTGCTTTCTTTTCCATAAGCGCATACGCCTGTTCAAAATTATTTTCAATTACCCCTTCAAGTATCGCCTCTTTAACATACTCCTTAATGATTCCAATCTCTTGCGATGGTGGTATATTGTATTTTTTCATTATCAGCTCTCCCGATATAGGATTCTGGAAATTCCTTATGGCATCCTTCTCCTCCACCTCTATCAGCTTTTCCCGTACCAGGGCAAAATTCCGTTTGTGTTTCTGTACAAGCTTGTCATTCTTTGAAGTGATGTCAGCCTCACAAAGTGTCATAAGGTCTTCAATGTCATCCCCTGCATCAAACAGCAGTCTCCTTACTGCAGAATCTGTAACCTCATCCTGAGCCAATGCTATAGGCCTCAGATGCAGCTGGACAATTTTCTGCACATATTTCATCTTCTCATTCAACGGCATCTTAAGCTGCTTGAAAACCCCTGGGACCATCTTGCCCCCTATAAAATCGTGGCTATGGAATGTCCATCCCACCCCAGGCTCATATTTTTTTGTTTGGGGCTTCCCGATATCGTGTAGCAGAGCTGCCCATCTCAACCACACATTATCTGTATTTGGGGCAATATTGTCAAGTACCTGCAAGGTGTGGGCAAAAATATCCTTATGTCCTTTCCCCTCAAGAGTTTCCACCCCTTTCAGTTTACTTATCTGAGGCAGGAACTGCTCCAGGAGTTCTGTCTCCTGCAACAGGTAAAACCCAATGGAAGGCTTTGGAGCCTTAAGTATTTTATTAAGTTCCTCTGCAATCCTCTCTCTGGAGAGGATACCCAACCGCTCTTTGTTCCTTCTAATGCTTGCCAATGATTCCGGAACAATTGTAAAACCCAATTGGGTGGCAAACCTTATGGCCCTGATCATCCTCAACGGATCATCTGAATAAGTGGTATCAGGATCCAACGGGGTTCTTATGAGTCCGTTGCGCAAATCCTCCATTCCGTTGAAAGGATCCACCAATGCGCCATAATCCTCTTCCTGCAAGCTGAATGCCAATGCATTTATGGTAAAATCCCTCCTCTGCTGGTCTTCTTCCAATGTTCCATCCTCTACAATAGGCTTACGCGATTCCCTTCTGTAAGACTCTTTTCTGGCCCCTACAAACTCTATCTCCATCCATTCCTCAGACTGGCGGTTCTCCCTGAACCTGAGCATTGCTGTTCCAAAATTCTTGAACACAGAAAGTTTGCTTCCCACTTTTTTGGCAACAAGCTCTGCAAGAGCAATACCGCTACCCTCTACAACTATATCAATGTCCTTACAAGGTCTGCCCAAGAAACAGTCCCTCACATATCCTCCTATCACAAATGCCCTGACACCCTGCTCTTTGGCAGCATCAGACACTATCCTGAATATTTTGCTGTTCAAATACTCCATCTCTCAAAATTTATCGGGAAGATAATATGGTATATCCTCCACAAACACATATTTTTCTGCGGCATCATTATAACTGCACACATACGTTTGAGCCCCATTTGTAATTACCAGATGCGGCACTTTGAGCACCATATTGTAGGTAAGAATCTGGTCCAGTACCGCCTTTCCCAGTTCAACCTCCGGGGCTTTGCACTCTACAATTATCTGAGGCTCAAGAGACCTGTTAAAAGCCACAATATCGCACCTGAAACTCTTTCTTCCAAACTTTATTGTATACTCGCTTGCCATAAGCTGCAAAGGCCAGTTTCTCCGGCTATGCAGCCAGTTTATAAAGAACTGACGCACCCTCTCCTCCGGGGTAAGGGCAACTTGTTTCTTGCGCAAAGGGTCAAATACAACAGAATACATAAATGTTCCTAAACAGAATACAAAGATACTAAAGTATTCTTGTTCCATAAAGCAAAAAAGGTTACCTGTACCGGGTAACCTCTTTCAAAATAACAAAAAACCTATTTATAAATCAATAGAAATAAGTACAAGAAATAAAATGGGCTTTCGTTTCCAAAAGCAAAACAAATATAATACTTTTTTATCTTCTACAATAAATTTTTGTTAAAAAATCACCAATTTGGGCAAAATCACAGCCTCAAAAACATCCCTTCTTATTATCCTATAGTGAGGCAAGTACGCATCCTCATAGCTTTTGCTGTGATGAACCACATATTTTTTCTCCTTCAACAGGGCATCTATTTTTAATGCATCCTCTTTATACCCTTTGATTTTAGGGGCAACCTTCTTTACAATCTTCTTGAGCTGTTCCCACTCCTGTAACCACTCATCTGTTACATCAGGCTCACCGCCACCTCCTGCCATAAAGGCATCTGCAAACTCGTCAATTGTAAGCAGCCCATCCTCAATTACCTCCAAACTCACCTGAAAATAGTTGTTCCTCCAACCGCAAGGAGTGTAATATTTTCTTCCCGACAACTTTTCTCCCGCCTGCTCCCCACTCTTTCCAACCTCCTCTTTCTGCACACTCTGCCCCTTCTGTTCCTTCTTCATCTGCTGCAACTCCAAGTTCAAATATTTCAGCACCCCCTCCCTTTTTGCCATAATATGGGCAGGGCCAAAATAATCCTGGAAACTGTTCTTGTACACATCCTGCAAGGTTGCCTGCGGGTACCTCTGCAAGAATTCCTTTACAGATTTTCCCATTGCCTCTTTATCTGCTGCCGGATATCTCATCTCCACCACAAACACCCCTTTATCTAATGCAAGATTATCGGGAAGAGAAATTGTAATCCCCCCTTTTTGTTTTTTATATTTCAGAGGCTCTCCTCTCAAATACCCGTTACACTCCACAATTTCAGTATTCTGCAACGGCACAAAGATCTCAGCTGTATCCTTGAATATATGGAGGAAGTTCCTGTGCCCTTTCCTGGTTGAAACGCCCCAAGGTTGCTCCGGCACCACGCCTGCCGTTGTACCATAAATGGTCTCCCCGTATGTGCTCATCCACTCTCCTATTGCCTTAAGGCGGTGAAGTGATTCGTCGGGAAGAGTACCATCTGGCCTTGGACCTATATTAAGGAGAAGATTTGCCCCTTTTGCCGCGGTCTGAATGAGATATTTAACTAAAAATTCTACCGATTTGTAGGTTGTATCTGTTATTCTGTACCCCCACGAGCGGTTCATTGTCTGGCAAGTTTCCAACGGAAGTACAGTACTGATTGCCTGTTCTGAGTAACCGTAAAGATTCTGTCCTGGAATGTCACGCTCAAAAATCTGTATATCCTCCCCGGGAAACGGATCCATGTGGTGATTGTTCCCCACCAGACACCCAGGCTGCAATCTGTGGATAAGTGCATACTGATTCTTTAGGTTCCAGGTCTCCGCCTTCAAACCATCTTCCTGCTTGTCCCTGTCCCAAAGGCCATCAAACCAGATTGCCCCGATTGGGCCATAATTGGTAAGCAGCTCCTCCAACTGGGTATCCATAAATTTCAGGTAATTCTCGTAGGCCCAGTTTGTCTGGAATTTGGATGAATCCAGCTGGGGCAACTTCTGCCCGTTGAAATATCCTGTACGCCCGGTGCCGTGTCCAGTCCTGCCAACCGGATAATAATCCTCTCTTCCCCAGTCTATATGTGAATAATAAAAATGTAGTCTTATCCCCTGCTTGTGGCACTCCCGGGCAATCTCTGCCAGAATATCTCTTTTGAACGGAGTTGCATCCACCACATTGTACAGACTGGCCTGTGTCTTGAAAATTGAGAACCCGTCGTGATGGCGTGATGTTATGCAGATATATTTTGCACCGGATTCCTTTATGGCACTCACCCACTCTGCTGCATCAAACTTGTGCGGATAAAATCCACCTGCCAGCTTCTCATACTCTTTATAATTGATATTCTTGTTGTGCATCACCCACTCACCATCCCCCAACATTGAGTAAATTCCCCAATGTATGAATATCCCGAACCTTGCCTGGTCAAATTCTCTCCTGGATGCCATATTCTGGGCTGAAGGGATATAATTCTGCTGTCCGTTTGCAGAAAAAAACGTTAGAAAAAAAACGAAAATAAAAATTACAAATCTCATAATATCAAGCCTTTAATATGGAAGTCGGTACCCGAGTACCTCAGAAAGTCGGGTACCGACTTCCAATTAGTAAAAGTATGAAAAATTAATTAACTTTACACCCAAATCAACAACAATATAATATGGCACAGGAGACAAAAAAAACTATTTCTCGCCGTGAAGCCCTAAAACGGATTGGTTTTGGAGCATTGGCAATAGCTGGCGGTTACTCACTTATCACAAGCTGTAAGGGTAAAGTTAAGGATGAGGCAGCAAACGGCACCCTTGTAATGGCAACCAGAAAAGACAAGGCAACCGGGCGTGAAATCTCATTGTTGGGATACGGATGCATGCGTTTCCCTACCTACGATACAGGTGAGACAAATGCGAGGGGGAGGAAAATTATGGCTATAGATATGGAGAAATCCCAAGCTATCATAGACCACGCATATGCAAGTGGCATTACCCATTATGATACAGCCTGGAACTACCATAATGAGAAATCGGCTGTGGCAATTGGCCAGATGTTGAAGAAATATCCGAGAGAGAGCTTTACATTGGCAAACAAGATGCCGGGATGGCTCATTACAAGCCCGGAAAAAGCATTGGAGCTGTTTGAGGAGCAACTTAAGAGGTGTGATGTTGAGTATTTCGACTACTACATGTGTCATGCCATCTCTGAGCAGAGCGGATACGACAAGCCATACGAAGAGTTTGGCGGATATGAAGTGCTTGCAAAAGAGAAAGAAAAAGGGAGGATTAAAAGGCTTGGTTTCTCTTTCCACGGAGATTTGGAGCTGTTCAAATATATTTTGGACAAACGCCAGTGGGATTTTGTATTATTGCAGATAAACTACATAGATTGGGTTGAGCAGAACGCTGAGGCTTTGTATAAAGAACTTGAAAGCAGAGGTATACAGTGTATGGTTATGGAGCCTCTTAAAGGTGGTGCCCTTGCAAGCCTTACCCCAGATGCCAATGAGATTCTTAAGGAGGCTGCTCCAAACAGTTCAATCGCATCCTGGGCATTCCGCTATGTAGGCTCACTACCAAATGTACTTACCGTACTGAGCGGTATGACAGAAATGGAACACCTTAAAGACAACCTTAAGACATTCGGCAACTTCAAACCACTTACCGCAGAGGAGAGAGTTGTTCTGGACAAAGCAATTGCAGAATACAAGAGATACAAACAGATTGGATGTACAGCCTGCAGATACTGTATGCCTTGTAAATTTGGAGTAGATATCCCTGCCGTATTTGAAGCATACAACAAATGTGTGAAAGAGAGCAATATTCCAGATTTGAACGGTCCTAAAGACAGCAAGTTCAACAAGAAGAAACGTGCATTCCTTGCAACCTACAACAACACAGTTCCAGAGGGAGCAAGAGCAGACAAATGCATCAACTGCGGTGCCTGCAGAAGCGTATGCCCTCAGAAACTTGATGTGCCAACCCTTATTACCCAAATTAAGGATATGGTAAAAGAGTTGGAAAAATAATTTTCCCGACAATTGATGAAGCGTCTTACAAAGAAAAAATATATGCTGTTTGCAGCCATCTCTGCTATTGTGGCAGTGATGGCTGTAAACTTGCATAGTATTATAAGAGGAGGAAATCCAGACGAAGAGATTCTTGAGGAGGAACCTGCACCTGTCCCGCTCAATCACCTTATGGACAACTCTATGAGCGACCTAAAGGAGACCGGGAAATTTGACGCTGCAATAAGACGCTTTATGCATTACTGGGGTATAAAAGGTGGTTCTTTTGCCCTTATGAAAAACGACAGTCTTATCTATGCAAAAGGATACGGCTACTCAAACATAGAAGACAGTATTGAGTGTGAAGTTAAAAATATATTCCGTGTTGCCTCTGTATCAAAACTTATTACGGCTGTTGCCACTATGAGATTGTGTGAAACAGGAAAGCTCTCCACTCAGGACAAAGTGTTTGGAGAAGAGGGAATCCTGTGTGACTCTTTATTCTTGAACTACAGAGACAAGAACATAAAGAAAATTACAGTAGAACACCTACTGAGACATACAAGTGGCTTTTCCAATCCTCACGGAGATGCTGCATTCAATATGGATCTTGTGGCAAAATACCTGAACAAGCAGTTACCTCTGAGTATGGATGATATGGTATTATACGCTACAAAACTAAGACTTAGAGCAAACCCTGGAGGCTGGTACAACTACTCCAACCTTGGGTATATCATCCTCTCAAAAGTAATTGAAAAGGCATCGGGAATACCGTATGAAACTTATGTAAAGGACTCTGTACTGGCCCCTATAGGATGCTATGACATCCATCTTGCCCATAACTACTCAAACGAATTTCTGGAGAATGAGGTGAATTACTATGAGGTTAAGGAGGCTGAACCTGTTCCTGCATACGACGGTTCAGACACACTGGTAATGAAAAGCCGTGGTGGCAATGATGTTCACGGACTTTACGGGGCCGGCGGATGGATTGCATCCCCCGTTGAGTTGCTCAAACTGGTTTCAGCAATAAACAACTGCCCTGTAAAAAAGGAGTTCCTTTCTCAAGAGAGCATAGATTTTATGACATTGTCTGATAAAACGCACAAACCGGCCGGATGGGCAACCATAAACTCAAGGGAGTGGCTCAGAAGCGGCTCAATGGCAGGGACCAGTGCTTTAATAAAGGTACAGCCAGACGGTTACACCTGGGTGTTCATATCAAACAGTTCCTCCTGGAACGGACCCGGCCTCTCCCGACAGATGAACAGGGATATTACCCGCGCACTCAAAAGGGTAAAGAGCTGGCCGGAGGTAGATTATTTCAATCTTATTTGATCCAAACATCAATAACTTCACCCAATTTATTGTCGGGAAGTTTCTTGCACTCAATTATCATTGTTGCATCACTCATTTTGCAGCTGCTCCCTGCAGGGTAGAATATTATCATATAAGAATCTGTTCCATCCATAATCTGCACCAGCATTCCCTGAAGCAACTTGGTTATAACCGGATCATCACTCTTTAACGTTTTCTGTTGTGTCACTACAGCTTCCTGCTGTACCTGCATAACCTGCGGTGCATTCTTTACAATCTCAGCCATACCATTCATTGTATAATATTTGAATGCAGCATTAAAAGATTCAAAAACTTCATCAACGGCATCAATGGTCTTCTTTCTGAACTTACCAGTTACAGGAGTAAGTTTGGTGCGCTTTTTATTGACAGCCATCTCATCTGTAATATATTGTTCTGCCATAAACCTGCTGGTTTTATTCCCCTCCTCATACACATACCTTATTCTCTCAACAGAAACAGAACACTCCCTGGCACTATATTTTACAACAAGGACATACGACATCTGCGCCCTGTCATAAGCAAGTGCATTATTGGTAAAAACAATTTCCATATCACCCACGGCCACAATCTTGCCTGGCTCTTTAGAAATTATCCTGTTTTTAGCCTTATCATACTTGCCAAGATACCCCTCAAGCCAGCTGATTGCAATATCCCCTATCTGACTCTCTGTACAATTGTCAAGCAAATCTATTTTCTCAGAAAAAACCACATGCCCATCTTTAAGTACCACAGCATCCTCTGCCAGATATCTGCTCATATCACCCTCGTTCAACTGGGCATAGGCTCCAACAGAAAGAGCCATAAAAAACACAAGAAACAGTTTTTTCATATCTTACCTAATTAGATTGTCTCACGTTAATATCCATTACAACATTCATACCGCCCCGCATAGGATTCTCTCCCAAATGAGGCACAGGTACAACACAAGCCGGCACAGGAACACCTGGGGCTTTGGTCTTTACACCTGTAATATGTTCAATAGCCCTGGCTATCATTGGGTCCGCAGTATCTCCCAATGGAATTCCTGCAAGAAGTCCGTCATCCTCCACCTCAAAGTCTGGAGCTATACCATCCTTAAAGTCTGTAAATCCCTGTATATTTACAAACTTGTATATTACCAGAGAGAGCAGCCAGTTGCTTATCTCATTATCGGGATCACCATTTTTATCTGTTGGAGTAAGAAGCGCTGCACCACAATATTTTCCATATGTTGAGGTTCCCACCTTTATTACATCCATATATGGCATAAGGCCAGAAATTGTTGCTTCACTCGCAGAAGCTGTTGAACCGGAAGTCAGGACATACACTCTGCCAAGATTAAGGTTCACAGGGATATCGGGAAGAAAATATGTTTGCATATCTTCATCTGTCCTATGAAAATAATCCATATACAAATCATTCCACCTTTGGGTAAGGAAAACCGATTTCTGCTCTACCGCGCCTAATGGGGCAATCATACTTGCCAAATAAGGAGGGGTCTTTGCATTGCCTCCCAAATTATATCTCAAATCAAGAATAAGTTCAGTAACACCGGCACTGCTGAATCCATTGAACACCTCAACAAGTTTCTGGTGGGACTCTTCATAAAATCCTGCATAGAAAAGATAACCTATCTTCTTGTCTCCCGCCTCAATTACCCTGTAGTCCACAACCGGATCTTCATACATCTTAACAGCTGTCATAGTTACACTTTTTCCCGACAGTCCTACAGAGCCATCAGAAGCCACCTCTCCAAGCCCCAAAGCTATGGTTGAACCGTAATAAAGTTGCATATAATTGTCTTTATTGAGATATGCATCATTCAAGGTTAAAAGGAAATCGCCTCTTTTCAGCCCTGCCTTCTCAGCTGGAGAATTTGGGTAAACATATTGTACAACAGCAAAATACCTGTCCTGAAGATTAGAAAAGACACCAAAAGCCAATGAATATCCGAAAGTGGTTGCAACGCCCTGGAACTCTTCTAATGCCTCCTGGGAATTATCTGTAACATATGACCATAAATCCATCTCCTTATACTTCATCATATCAAACAAATCTATAGGATTGGATGCACTTTTATAAGTTATATCACTTGGAATATATTGTTCCCACAAATATGCCTCAGAAGTATAATCATATACAAACTGGTTGGCCTTCAGCAACAATCTCTCCTCTTCTGGGATATCGGAATCCAAAATATCACAAGATGGAAATCCAACCAAGACCAAAGCCGCAAAACATATAGCGGCAAACTTCCATACAAACCCACTTGTTTTCATTACATTTTATTTTGTTTGTGTACAAATATAATCATTTCTCCAAATTCTGTACTTTTGCAGTATGGAACATTTGAACATAAATAAAGTTACCGGGCTATACTTCAGCCCAACATATACTACCAGAAAAACAGTAGAGGCCATTGCATCTGCCGCTGCAACAGATTTGAAACAGCAGGGTTTTTCTAAAATAAATGTAACCACACCTCTTCAAAGGAGAGAAACGCCAGTTTTTGGTGAGGGAGAGCTGGTAATATTTGGAGTACCGGTTTATATTGGGCGCGTTCCAAACCTTATCAGAGATTATTTTGCCTCAATAAAAGGAAATGGAGCCATTGGAGTTCCAGTAGTGGTATATGGTAACAGAGCATACGATGATGCCCTTATAGAGCTGAAAGATATTATGGAGGGGAACGGGTTCAAATGTATTGCAGCCGGAGCATTCATTGGAGAACACTCATTTTCATATACTTTGGGGGCAGGGAGACCAGATGACCGGGATCTGCAAATTGCTGGAGAATTTGGAAAAGAAATTGCCCGCCGTATAGCTGGCGGATGGAAACCTGAAGCACCACTTATTGTGCCGGGCAATCCATACCCCTACCAGTTCTACAATGCAAAAAGCAGCAGCAACAAAAGCATAGACATAAGAAAAGTGAAGCCCCAGACTCTTCCCGACAAATGTACAAACTGCGGCCTGTGCGCAATGCTCTGCCCAATGGGGGCAATTGACCCAACCAACTGCTCACTTGTACCCGGCATTTGCATAAAATGTGGCGCCTGCATCAAACTGTGCCGTCCAAAAGCCAAATACTTCTCAGACCCAACCTACTTGGAACACAAGGAGATACTTGAGAAGAATTTTACAAACCCACGCAAAGAACCTGAGATTTTCTGGTAAAGTCTGCTAGAACATTGCCCTCTGCTGCTCAACCGCTTTCTCAACTGAATCGGGAAGTTTGTGGAAGAAATCCAGGCCAGTTAGGGATTCCACCTCATCAATAGTAACCAGATACGATTCCAATGGACGGTTTGCCGGAGCTTTGGTGCTCAAACGTGAATTCCTTTTGGGAGGATTGTTAAAGAGGAATCCTGCCCCCTGCCACTTCCCATCCTTTTGGATAAGGAGAACCTTAAAGAATTTGTCGGGAATAACAATCTGGTTCTCACCTAATTTACCATGGGTATTTTCTGTTATTATTGGGCCACAAACTATATAAACAGAACCATATTTTTCTGCCCATTTGCGGCATTTCTCCTCCAGCTCTTTCCAGTCACCGGAATTGAGTTCATGATTTTGGGGACATATATTTGTGAAGTAGTAACTCTCATCCATTGCCTTAGTACTCCATTTCATATCCCCGGCAGGGGCCATATGACCGCGATCCCATCCGGAATTCCTGTAATCCTCCTTATCTGCCTGCGCCCCTTTTACCTGCGTATCCCTTGCAAACTTGTCTTTACGCGGATTATCCCCCTGAACCTCCTTGCCGGTAAGTTCATACGCAACCCAGTTGGGCAGACGGGTTTCATTGTTGTAGGAGAGGGTGTGCCCCGTATAATGGAGTATCTGGGAAGTTATATCATCACTCATAGAAGGGATTTCCAACTGCTTCTTCCCTGCAACTTTCTCTGCCTGAGATGCAACTTTTTCCACCGCCTCCTTTGATACCTTTTTTGCCGCTTTTTTTGCCGCCTCAACTGCATCCTCCGCCTCTTCCTGCCACTTTGAGACAGACTGTGCCACCTCCTGTTTCTCCTGCTGCACCTGGGAGAAGATTTCACTCAATTCCTCTGCAAAACAGATTGCTGCCGCCAAAATTGTCAGCACCGCATATAATATCTTCCTGAACTTTTTCATACCATCATAAATTTGTGGCAAAAATAGTCAATTAAAGCTGATAAATACCTAAAATTAGTGATAACACCCGCAGCCGATATACGTTACATTTGTTGCGTAAATCAGCAAGCGGTGTATACAATGGATTCCAATAATATAAATGTGCTGTCGACGCTCCAGCCGGGAGAGGAAGGTGTAATAACCAAAGTGAAAGGCTACGGAGCTTTCCGCAAGAGAATCAATGAGATGGGCTTTGTTCCGGGGGTAACTGTAAAGGTTATTAAAAAGGCTCCGTTGGGAGACCCTATGGAGCTGGAGCTTATGGGCTACCGCATTTCTTTGAGGAAAAATGAGGCAAATCTTATAGAAATTGTTTCCAAAGAGGTATACAAAACTTTCCAGCACCCGTTTGAAGGGGGTACAATTCCGGCAGACGAGGCATTTATGCAGAGGGTTAAAGAGGAGATCAATACCATAAATGTGGCATTGGTGGGAAACCCCAATTGCGGCAAAACCACCCTATTCAACACCGCAGCCAACAAAAATGAGAAGACCGGCAACTACGGCGGAGTTACCGTAGACCTTAAAACCGCCCAGTTCAAGCACAACGGATACACCATAAACATTACCGACCTTCCCGGCACCTACTCCATGAGCGAATACACCCAGGAGGAGCTTTATGTAAGAAGACACCTTTTGGATGATATGCCGGATGTGGTTGTAAATGTACTGGATGCCTCAAACCTTGAGCGCAACCTCTACCTTACCACCCAGCTTATTGATATGAACATTAAGGTTGTGGCAGCCCTTAATATGTATGACGAGCTGGAGCAGAAAGGGGACAAATTTGACTACAACCTGCTGGGCAAAATGATTGGTATCCCATTTGTTCCGGTAATTGCCACCAAGGGAATAGGCCTTACAGAGCTGTTGGAGAGGGTAATTGCAATGTACAACGATGACGAGCAGGACTACAGGCATATTCACATCAACTACGGCGAAACCATTAACGGCGCCTTAAGGGAGGTAAAACAGCTCATTAAGAAGAACGAGGAGCTGCGCAACAAAATCCATCCCCAGTACGCCGCAATCAAACTTTTGGAGGGAGACAGTGTATTTGTGGACAGAATAAAAAGGTTCCCAAATTCGGAAAAAATTCTGGAATGTGCTTCCCGACAAATAAAGAAGATTGAGAAGGAGTACCAAGATAACTCCGCATCGGTAATTACCGATGCCAAATATGCCTTCATCCACGGAGCATTGGAGGAGACATATACCCACGCCCCAAACAGCACCACCGAAAGAAAATACAGATTGGACAATATCCTCACCCACAAATGGTTTGGATTACCCCTGTTCTTCCTCTTTATGTTCCTGGTGTTCCAGATGACATTCTTTATTGGGCAGTACCCTACAGACTGGATTGATGCTGGAGTGGCCTGGCTGAGTGAAACTGTCGGGAAGATGATACCCCAAGGAGTGGCCAGAGACCTTGTTGTGGAGGGGGCCATTGCTGGTGTGGGGAGTGTGATTGTGTTTTTTCCGCAGATTATGATTCTGTTCCTGTTCCTTTCTTTTATGGAGGATACGGGGTATATGGCCCGCGTGGCATTCCTGATGGATAAGGTGATGCACAAAATTGGGCTGCACGGCAAATCTGTAATTCCAATAATTATGGGATTCGGGTGCAATGTACCGGCAATTATGGCCACCAGAACCCTTGAAAACAGGCGCGACAGGCTCATTACCATTATGATGATTCCATTTATGAGCTGCGGCACAAAATACCCAATTTATATGCTCTTTGTAACTGCGCTGTTTACAAAGCATCAGGGGGCAATCCTGTTTTCTGTCTACTTTATAGGTATGCTCATGGCGGTATTTACAGCCCTTATGCTGCGCAAATTCTTTAAAAGGAAAGAGGATATACCGTTTGTAATGGAGCTGCCGCCGTACAGAATTCCAACCTGGAGGAACTCCCTCAACCATATGTGGGGCAGGAGCCAGCAATACCTGCGCAAGATGGGTACCACAATTCTGGCCGGCTCAATCTTCATTTGGGCATTGGGATACTTCCCTCACAAAACCGAGTTCTCCAAAGACTACGACGGAATGATTGCACAGGTGGAGGTGAATGATATGTCTTCTGCAGCCAAACAACAGAGCATTCTGGAGATTCAGGCCCAACAGAAATATGAGCAGATTGAACAATCCTACATTGCCCAGATTGGCCAGTTTGTAGAACCAGTATTCACCCCACTGGGCTACGACTGGAAAATTGGAGTGAGCCTATTCACAGGTATTACAGCCAAGGAGCTAATATTGAGTTCCATGGGTGTTCTGTATCAGTCTCCCGACGACTCTGCAGTTACCCTCCAGAACAAACTCACCGAGCAAACCTTTGACAGCGGCCCACGCGCTGGTGAGCGCATCTTCACCCCTGTGGTGGGCTACTCACTGATGCTGTTCATCCTAATCTACATCCCTTGCGTAGCCGCCATTGCCGCCATCAAAAAAGAGGCCGGAGGCAAATGGGCCCTCTTCATTACCCTCTACAGCTGCTCAATGGCTTGGCTGGCCGCGTTTTTGGTGCGGGTGATTGGGGGGATGGTGTGATTGTGTGATTTATTGGCGATGATTTGACTATCAAGGACAGTTATCCGCATATTATTTAGGAGTCACATCTTGTTTAATAGTATATTGAATACTCTGTGACGGCCCGGTTTTAGTCGGAATAAAAGCGTTCTGCCAATCTCAAGAACCTACATTTATACTGACAAACTAGCAATAGCTTCTTATTGCTAGTTAACCAACTTTATTTACAAGAACATAGTCATATAAACAGGTATGTAATCTACGCCATTTTCTCTTTTGTAATCCTTTGTGTAAATTACATATTAGCGCCATTTACCTATATCCACCAAATATTTTTCTTTTAAAGGGTTACATAGTTAGAATCAAATCAGAGCTGCTCTTCTGAACTTTTTCCCACATACCTTGTTATACAATTGAAATAGTTTTTTAAGTTAGGTTAAGTCGGGCAAACCCTGCAGCTTCGGGATGAGGTTGTGGGGTTTGTTTGTGCAATAAATTAGGGAATTTTGCAAAAATAGCGGATGAAGGCACTCGGAACTCACAAATAAGGATAATGTGGACAAAGAAGCCTACTCAGAGGACTCTGAGGACTCAGAAGCTCCTGAAACCAAAAAGCCCTGCATTTCTGCAAGGCTTTTTCGTGTGGTGCCACCAGAAAATGAGTTCCATTTCTAAGTGGCTCTATATCTTCGCGTTAAAGAATCGCAACAAACATAATCTCCCGCTATTTCTCCACCTAAATTCTGCACCATTTTGCAGTGTCTCGCAGAGTCGAGTTCCTACTTTGATGCAAAGGTATATAATTATTGTTATATAGAATAGTAGTGTTGAGTATTTTTCTACTACATATTTTTATCTTCCGCATTCCACTTTGCAGCAAGTTCCAGCCCTCTTTTAATCCCTTGTGATAATCCATATTCACTTTTCAGATTTTGAAGAGCATCTCTTTCTGTAATTAAGACATGG
>JAZRIV010000044.1:0-1121 GCA_045645465.1 Candidatus Egerieisoma sp. | reverse complement strand
GTTATTCCAAGGTTTCCAAGAAGTTGCAATCCTTTTTCCTCAAAGAATATTCCTTTCATGGGGACAAAGATAATGTAATATAAATATATTACAAACTAAAGGTGACTCATCCCTCCCCACGTCATCCCCCGACTCAACCGGGAACCTCTTGTCATCCCCGACCTGATCGGGGATCTTACTGTTGCAATTCAAATAAAAATACCTACCTTTGCAGCAGGGAAATAAAACGTGAGCCGGAAGGGGGATAAAGTTTTAGCACGAAGTCCTGTCATCTGCCCCTGCAAATGCAATTCCGTCACGACTCCTCAGGCAAAGTTAACAGTAGTCTCAAGATTTTGAGGCTACTGTTAACTTTGCCTGGCGTAATCGCAGTAATACAATATTGCACTTTAGTTCCATCCCCACCTTTTTGCCCGACAGTCAACCTTACTGGCCCTATACCAGGACAGACATACTCCATAATCAGCATACTATTGAATCCCTTCTGATTTTTAGTCTTGTGATCAATGCGCTTTTTCTCTTTAAGTATAGCATTGGGAAGGATGGCATCAAGCTGCAAGACAGCCAATGTCGACAAGTAACGTAAAGAGGCATGCCCAGCCGTTTCATTGATAGAGATATACTTTATATAGATATAGTCATTTAAAGAATCATTATAGATTCGTCTATCCTGATGTTTCTGTATCCATTGATAATAGAATTGCCTAATTATACGATTCCTTGCTCTTCTATCCTCAACAGAATCACCTACAGGAACGTCCTCAGGTACAATTTCGTGATGTTCGTCAAACTCACGATTAAATTGTGCTACTAATGCTGTGGCCTCACTCAAATTTGGCTCCTCCACATAACCCACCAACAAGGCCAGCGGAACATCAAGCACATCAGCAGCACGAGCTATGATCTCCAAATTATTACTCTTGAACAAAGCATTTACATTCTGTCGTTGAATGCCCATTCTACGTGCAAACTCCGCCTTGGTTATTCCAAGGTTTCCAAGAAGTTGCAATCCTTTTTCCTCAAAGAATATTCCTTTCATGGGGACAAAGATAATGTAATATAAATATATTACAAACTAAAGGTGACTCATCCCTCCCCACGTCATCCCCCGACTCAACCGG
>JAZRIV010000043.1:0-216726 GCA_045645465.1 Candidatus Egerieisoma sp. | reverse complement strand
GTTGGCTGTGGGTGTTGTCTTCCTAAGACCGCTTGGCCTCCGACTTGGGGGCATACCTTCCAGTGCCTGAAGCGGTAGATTATTGGGTAAAGGCCAATGGCTGCACCAGAGAGGATATTGTTGAGATCCCGCAAAAAGATTCTTGTTCCCACAAAATCATTGCCCACAAATTCTCAGGCAAGAAACGTACCCCTCAGGTGTGGCTATACGAGGTAGTTGGCGGTGTACACTCATGGTTCAATGAAGATATGGATACCGCTGAAGAGGTGTGGAAGTTTTTCAGCATTTATTTGGAATGATGATTTAACAAGATTCAGGAGGAACCCTTATGAACTATGATTTGCAAAGATTTTTGGATGCGCAAGCACTGATGTACCAGCAGGCATTAAAGGAAGTTGAGGCGGGAAAGAAAGAGGACCACTGGATCTGGTTTATTTTTCCGCAACTCAAAGGCCTGGGTAAAAGCAACAGTTCCAGATACTTTGGCATTAGTGGCATAGATGAGGCCAGAGCCTATTATGAGCATCCGGTATTGGGTGCCAGACTCAGGGAGGTAACTGGAGCATTGTTGATGAATGATAAAAGTGCAGACGAAATATTTGGCAAATTGGATGCCCAAAAGGTCCGTTCCTGTATGACCCTTTTCAACCACATAGCAAAATATGTTCTTGAAAATGAAGATGATATATTCCAGAAGGCTTTAAACAAGTTTTATGATGGGAAGGGTGATGCCCTTACTGGGAAGATGTTGGATGAATGACACTCTCAAAAGTGCCTCATCTAAAGCAAACACCACCGCCAGAAAGTACTCTGGCGGTGGTGCTCATTCATAAAGGTTACTTATTTCGTATGTGAAAAGAATTCTTTCAAGAGTTCAGGGGTACATTCTATTGCGTCACCGCCGTGTTTTTGGTCTGGGCAGTATTTATATTTGATATTTATACCTTGCTCCACAAGTTCATCCACTCGTGCGGTGCAGTCGCCCTCACTTGCTGTACTGAAAAAATACACCGGAATGCTCACCGGTCTAGGGCTTGAACAAGACATTGATATTGCCGCGGCAAATACATCCGGGTGCATTTGGGCATAATCCCAGGCGCCACGACCACCGTCAGATGATCCTGTTACATAAATTCTGTTTGTGTCAATAAGTCCTTTATCTGCGTAATCATCAATGATGTGCTTTACATCATCATAGCAATCTATCCATTTGATGGTTTCTGTGAGGTTTGCCTTATAGCACACAGGGAACAGAGCAACAGCTTTAGTCCCGCTCTCTTTCAAGTATTGCAGGATATATTCGTCGGCATCGCAACAATCAAAATGATTGGGGTGATAGAACATGTCGTGTTTTGGACGGTCATGCACTCCACCATGCAGCCAAAGCCATAAGATGGCTTTACCAGGCTTGTCGGCATTGACATATACTACTTTGCAAGGGACATTATAAGTGAATTCTCCCTCAGGCAAAACCACTTCACTTGTTTTCTCGTTGCATTTGTTGTTGCCACATGCAACCAATAGTAATGCTACAGCTACAAAATAAAGATACCTCATAATATTAACACAAGTTTTCACAAAAATATACAATTATTATAAATCCTGCACTCTTCCGGGCAGGAATTGGGGCATTTTTCTGCTCGGATTGCCTCCGGGGTACCTTTCGCGCAGGATTTGGGGTATTTTTCTGCTCGGTAGGCGGGAGTATTCGGTTCTGCGCAAGAAAAGATACCTTTTTCTGCCTGGAATGCCTCCGGGGCACCTTCTGCGCAGGAATCGGGGTATTTTTCTGCCCGGAAGAGGGGGAGATGTATCCTTGTGACCCGCCAGGGGAATGCTGAATGTTTTAATCGTATATCTCTGTACACTTAATTTGCGCGTTTTCAACAGGTTTGAGCTTTTTCATATGTAAATTTACATAACATAGATATACGCTTAATCTTTAGTTTCGGGAAATTTTCGTTAAAGTACGAAGTTCTCAACATAAATTTCTCCCGTTTTTACTTATAACAATTTGTTATTTTTCTGATAAGGCTGCTGGAGTGCATGCGCAAGTTGGTAATGAATGAAATTTAACAAAAATATTGTATCTTTGTTGAGTTATGGTGGGTATTGCCATATATCGGCAATATTAAAAAGTAATTCTTATGGGTAACAAGTATCAAATTCCATATATCAATGCATGTATCAGGGCATTTGCCAAGCGGTTCCAGCTTTCTGTAAAGACCGCCTTTGAGTACTTGTATAGCTTCAATGGGATTGACTTTCTTATTGAGTTTTATGAGATTGAACATCTTCAGTCCCTGGATGATGCCGTAGATGATCTTATTGTATGCTGTCTTAATAATGGAGGAACTTTAAGATGATACTTTTCCATGGTACAAATATAGATTTTAAGGATATCAACCTTTTAAAGTCTCACAAGTACAAAGATTTGGACAGGGTTTTTATCTCATAGATATACGTTCTCAGGCTGAACAGATGGCTGCAAAGAAGTCTAAGCTATTTGGCGGTTATCCAATTATTCAGGAATATGAATTCAATGAGGAATTCCTACAAAATGGTGAACTTAATGTGTTAAAGTTTGATAAGCCATGCAGAGAATGGGCTGAGTTTATATTTAACAACCGCAGCAGAGACCTGAATTTCTCTCACGATTATGATATTGTTATAGGTCCCATAGCAAACGATGGCGTTGCATATCTCCTTGGATGTTATGAGGAAGGTACTCTTTCTATAGAAGATTTGAGCCGTGAACTTACCTATAAAGAATTGAACAGCCAGTTCTTCTTTGGAACAGAGAAGGCGCTTAAACACTTAAGAAGGTTATGATAGCACAAAATCAGAAAGAGTTTCTTATAAACAGGATAGTTGATAAACTAACAGAGTTTTTGGTTATTGACTCCAATGTGAATCTTACAGAGGCTCTAAAGGTTGTTTATAACTCTAGAGTTTACCAACAATTACTGATTGTGGTTTATATGCTCAAAGTCCTTCTTATATTTATGAACTTTTAAAGCAAGAGATTGATTAAAATTAGAAATCAGTTCTGCGCAGGAAAAGATACCTTTTTCTGCCCAGAATGCCTCTGGGGCACCTTCTGCGCAGGAATTGGGGCATTCTTCTGCCCGGTAGGCTTCTGAGATATCCACCGCGCAGGAAAAGATACCTTTTTCTGCCCGGAATGCCTCCGGGGCACCTTCTGCGCAGGATTTGGGGTGTTTTTCTGCTCGGGAGGCGGGAGTATTCACTTCCGCGCAGAAATTCCTGCCATTTTCTGCTCGGAAGAGGGGGAAGATGTGTCCGATAAAGACAAAAAAAAGGCTTCAGAATGATTCTGAAGCCTTATCCTTGTGACCCGCCAGGGGAATTTTAGAGTTATTTAACGTACACCTATATACACCTATATCACCTATTTTCAAATTGTTAGGTTTCATTAAATGTAACATTGGTGTACATAGGTATACGAGAAAATATGAAGTTTCGGAAAGATTTTCGGAAAAGATGAACTTTATTCACATAAATTTATTTCTTATTTTACCCATAACAATTTGTTATTATGTTGATAATGCTGTTATCTAGTTCTAATGTAGTATTAAAGATTTGGTGGATAATGACATTTTGGGTATAAAACATTTTTCTCTGTATTCGCTTTCTGTCTAATTCCGAACTGCCCGATTAATAGGGAAGGGGACATCATCACTTATGATGAGGAGCGAACCATTGAGGACGAATACGGAAAGATTGAAGTAATCCCTTGCTGGAAATGGCTGCTTGGAATTGAATTGGAGTGGTGACAAGTTGTCACCAGTTGAAAATGAGGGCGAAACATATAGAATAATCTTTTGTTATATGTTGTACATATTGTGCAATGATATATTTTTACTAAATTTGCAGTTGATTTATAAACAGTTACTATTATGGCAAAACCAATAGCACCAACTCCACCTTTAACCGGGCAAGCTGCAGTTGACTTTTTCGCTGAAATGGAACAGCAGAAGAAGGCAACATCGGCAGAGAGGTCGCGTGTTAAGGCTGGAGCCGAGCGCATCAAAAAGATGCTTACATTTAACTTCTAATAGGAAACTATGACAGACAATATAAGAGTTGTTCGTCTTACTCAAGATTATCAGTTCAAGTCTTTTGATTGTGGCAATCAAGACTTGAACGATTTTTTATTGTCTGACTCAAAGCCCTATTTGAATAAACTCCTTTCTGTAACATACATTCTTGAAAATGACGATGATATAGTTGCATACTTTTCTGTCTCTAATGATAAAATATCTATTCCCGACAGTGATAGAGCAACTTGGCGCAGAATAAAAGCATTATTCCCTCATAGCAAGCATAGAAGTGATTATCCTGCTGTTAAGATAGGCCGTCTTGCTGTAAACATCAAATACAGGAATAATGGTATAGGTTCTGATATCTTGAACTTTGTAAAACAATTCTTTATCTCAAACAACAGAACTGGTTGTTCCTTTATAACAGTTGATGCATTACGTGAAGCAATCTATTTTTATCTAAAAAATGACTTTAAGTACCTTGATAAAGCATCTGCTAATTCAAACTCAGATACATGTTTGATGTATTATGATTTAACCAAACTTGTGGACTGATAATTAAATATGGTGAGGGAGGACATTTTGTACCCTTTGTCATTTTAGTCTAAATTTTTAGTTACTTTTTATCCCTTTTGACATTAATGTATAAAGATTGGGAATATCATAGGTTGAATCCACCAATGATTTTAATACCCCACTCTAAGAGTGTCATAAAGTTTCACTATATTTGTATCGCTGGAGTAATTCAGTAATATATTTGATGAAAGTGTAATGTGATCCTTGTACGGAAATCTGGTAAATTTCAAATGAAACGGGGAAATATGACACTCTTACTTGTATTTTATAGCATGTATATGTGCTATCAGATACTTGTGTGGGGTATTATTTATTCGTTTCAGGGCATACCAGAGCCTCCGTACTTATAAATGATAGCCTCACACTTTTTGTATATTATAACTTAATATATTTTCCTATATTTGTATAGTGCTGAAATTATTGGTAATAATATGAGAATCATCTGTTTGATAGTAATATATGTTCTTATTAATATATCTGATTTAGTGGCTCAGGACAAGAGGGCACTGCTTATAGGTATTGGCGATTATCCAGAGCAGAGTGGTTGGAGTAAAATACATGGCCAGAATGATTTGGATATTATTCGTAAGACTTTGATCGTTCAAGGCTTTAATGAGTATTATATTGCAGAACTAAGAGATTCCGAGGCTAATTTTGAGAATATAATTCTTGCTTTCCAAGTACTTCTTGAGTCTGCCAATAAAAATGATATTGTGTATATACAATTCTCTGGTCATGGGCAAAGAATTACAGATTTGAATGGTGATGAGAAAGAGGATGGCTTTGATGAAGCTTGGATTCCTTATGATGCTATGAAATCATTTGTAAAAGGTATATATGAGGGTGAAAAGCATATTACTGATGACTTTTTAAATGATTATTTAACCAGGTTAAGATTTAAGGTTGGTTATGGTGGGAAAATTATAGTTATCGCTGATGCTTGTCATAGTGGAAGTGGCTCCAGGGGACTTTTTGATGAAGAGGAAGTTTATACGAGGGGAAGTAGCGAATCTTTTATAATTCCTTACGACAAACCTAATATAATAAGAAAAGAAAAACCTGTGGATTGGTTTTTTGTGGCTGCATGTAAAAGTTACCAAACAAATTATGAATATAAGGCTGAAGATGGTAATTTTTATGGTTCACTTTCTTATTCTATTGCTAAGAATCAGGGTAAATTAATGGATATGAAGTATAGCGAAGCGATAGATATGTGGAATAGGACAATGGTAAATATTACCAGATATCCTCAAGATATAGATAATGAGGGAAGGCCTAGCAAAAAGAATAATAACCTTTTCTAGAAAATGACGGATATTGAAATTATAAAAGGATTCCTTACTAACGATGAGAAGGTAATTGCGGATTTCTATATGGAGTTCAAATTCAAATTCTGCTCATTTTTTAGGACAAGATTTGCTAAAGATGAGGAGTATTTGAATGATCTGTATCAGGATGCATGTACAATTTTATGGGATAATATTCATACAGGGAAGTTGACTATAGCTAATCTTTCAAGTTCATTATCTACATACCTAATCTCTGTGGGCAAATACTCATTAATGTCTAAGGATAGAAAGTATAAGGAGATTTTGAACGATGACGAGATTAAAAAATTGAACTTTGTAGAAGATGATATAGAAGACTTTAAGGCTCGTGTTGAACGGGAGGACTTTGTTGAAAGAATGGTTTCAGAGATGAAATCTCCTTGTTCTGATATATTGAAAGCATTTTATTGGGACAGGTTGTCGGGTGAAGAAATAGCTCTCAAACTCAATTTTAGCAGTGCAGATTCTGTTAAAACCCAAAAGTATAAATGCATGAAGAAATTAAAGTCTCTTTTAGGGACATTTATTAACCTTTAAGTTAATGACTGGTATTATGAATGATTTCTTAGATATATCTGAAAGGATAGATAAATATATTCTTGGTCGGATGACTGATTCAGAGAAGATTGCCTTTGAAAAAGAGTTGGGTGAAAATTCTGACTTGAATAGAGAGTATCAACTACAAAAGGAAATAGCCTTAGCAACCCAACGTATCCATTTTAGAAGGCATATTGAAAGTGTAGAAAGTAAACTCCAGATAATTAGGCGAAACAGAATTAGAAGATTCTGGAGTTATTCCGTTGCAGCAGCAATGATAGGAATCTGTATTTTAGGACTTGATCTGAAGTATTCATCACAAATTAAAGTAACCTCATTAGTATGCTATGAAATAATGGATGTTTCAGTAACACGTTCTGGCAGTACGGTAGATGCAATGGTAAATGAGATTTACCAAGCACTTGGTGATGGAGAGTATAGCGAAATTAAAAGCAGGATATCAGATGTATTGGAAATAATTAATGAATCTCTGACCAAGCCAATTGAGTCTGAGGAGGATAGATATACTTATGAAGTATTATTGATGCAGAAGCAGGATGTTGAATGGTATAATGCCTTATTGTTAATGAAGCAAGGTAAAGTTATAAAAAGTAGAAAAGCGTTGAGGAATATTGCGTCTGCAGAAGGCAGATATGCAGCAATAGCCAAACAAATATTGGAAAATGATTATCCATTTTAAAATACATTTATTATGAAAAAAACATTTTTGATTGCGTGTTTATGCTGTATTACTTTATCAGTATTTGCACAAGAGGAGAAAACTGTTGTTGACCAACCTGTATCTCCAGAGATGACAGCATTGCAGACTGCTGCAAACTTGGCTAAATATGGCTATGCAACCTATTCTTCTACTGCTCTAATTGAGGCTGCCAGAATTTTCGGTATTACAAAAGTTCAGGAAGCAGATTTTAAAAAGGTTAAAGAAAGTGAGGCTACAGGAGATGAAAAAGAACAAAAGGTAAGTTTTACACCTACTCAATTACTTGCAGATGCTAAAAAATATGCAGGTAAAGATAAAACCATTCTTGCACTTGTAAAGAAAACAGAGGAGGAAATTACTTCTGCAGGTACAACTAGAGGTGCTGTTGGAGGGCCTAAATATTCTGAAGATAGAGTATATGGAAAGGATTATGAAGATTACCAGTGTAAGTTTTGGGCTAACGAACTTGCCGAGGTTATAGTAGTTGGAGATGGTGATAATGATCTTGATCTGTACATATATGATGAAAAGGGTAATTTAATAGCCAGTGATACTGATTATACTGACCAATGTATTTGCCGCTGGGTTCCCGCATGGACAGGTACATTCACAATTCGCGTATTGAACAGAGGTGCTATTTATAGCAATTTTGCTATTGCTACAAATTAAAATATTATTCAGATAGGGCTGGAATATTTGTTCTGGCCCTATATTTATATGAGGTGTCATGAAAAAAGTCTTCTTCTCATTAATCCTATTGTTTACATCATTGAGTTCTTTTGCACAAGGATATAATTACAAGTATGGCTCACATAGAGGCTATAATAATCCATATACTCAACAACAACCATCAAGTTGGTCTGGATCAGGTATTGCAATTGATACAAGGTATATTGCTACAAATCATCATGTAGTAGATGGAGCAACAAATCTTGCCATTTATTTTCCAGAATCAGATAAAAGATATAAGGCTGAGGTAATTGTTGTAGATAGAGAACATGACTTGGCAATTATAAAAGTTACGGATTCTGCTTTTGCTGGATTCAATAATATTAAATATGGATTTAAAGTTGATGTTGAAGATGTGGGTATGGGTGTATTTGTTTTGGGGTACCCTCTTGTGCAGTCCATGGGTACAGAGATAAAGTTGACTACAGGCGTTGTCAGTTCCAGAAGTGGCTTTCAGGGAGACAAGTCTCAATATCAAATCTCAGCACCTGTTCAACCCGGTAATAGTGGTGGACCACTCTTTAATGATAAAGGCGAACTTATCGGTATTGTATCTGCAAAACATACAGAAGCCGAAAATGTAAGCTATGGTGTAAAACTTAGTTATCTCAAAACGCTTGCAAGTAATATTGTAGGGTTAAGTTTTAACAAGAGTAGTCAATTATCCAATCTCTCTTTAAGTGAAAAATGTAAGTCTGTTATTCCGTGCACTGTAATGATTCTTGCAAATAATGACAGAAGCCCTCAAACTCAGACACAACGATATTCATATTCATCAGAATCAAAATCAGGAAATAACAGATCATATCCAATAAGGATAAATAACCCTAGAATAGGCAAAGTAAATGATGCATCAGTAAAAATTTATGGCATAGAAATTACTGAAAATTATACTGCCGTACATATGTCATGGACAAACACTGAGTATAATGATGGATGGTATTGTGTTGATAAAGGGATGTACATTTATATCCCTATTAATGGAAGAAAGTATGCTCTTAAAACTACAGATAATTGCGCAATTAAACCTCAACAGACAAAGATTGCATACGGACAAACAAAAGAATTTACTCTCTACTTTGAATCCATTCCTGCAGGAACACCAGCAATGGATATCATTGAACCTGGAAATGATGGATGGAGGTTTTATGGTGTTGAGTTGTAAATACCATTAATGAGTATATGGATATATATGTTTATGTTGATGATATTCTCATCCCTGGTGATGATGCTGAATTTCATATATTGATATCAGGGCCGGATTTTTTCACCTTGGAAGAGGAAGAAGAGATTACTCAATACTGCAGGAATTACAAGAGGCTCAACATCCATGTTAAGAGTGGCTTTGATAATGGAAAGTTCTCTTCTGAGACAAAGGAACTTTTACAATGCTATTTCAATATATACTATAATGGGGATGGTGGCGTGTTTTTGGGATGTAATGGTACTTTTACAGATATATCAAACGAATTCCTTTAGTAGAAATATACAATCTTCTATTTTATAAAGAATCAACAAGTATTGAATTTCCTAATTTAAATTTACTTGTGTAGTAGAGTAGGCACTGTTAAAATTTATTATACCATGTTGTGGGCTAGAATCTTGATTTGGGAAGGCGACAAAAAGGGGAAGGCGACACTACCATGAATTATGATTTATCCATAACATCAGAATTATTAGAATAACATTTAACATTAAATGACACGTACTATTATTTGGTTCATCCTTGTTACTTTTATTTCAGTGTCTTCTCTTTTTGCACAAGGAGAGTATAACAATTCTTTAGAAATTCAGTATCAAAGTTTTGTTATAAAGTGTAAGGTGTTTGGAAAAGATAATCAAGTTGCGTATGACGCTTTTGATGAATTGCTTTTATCCTATAAGGATGCTATAATGATGCTGGATCAGAATGGTATTGATGGATATTTTGCATCTAATAACATTGATATAGATATTCTTACTTATGATCAATGTCATAAATTGATTTATCAATGGCGAATTATTGTTAATGAGATAATAGGTTCGTATGGAAAAGACTATTATGATAGGCTAATAGAATATAGTAATGATAAATACATCAATGAATTTTTGAGTCATTATCCAAAATGGAAAGATGGATATGTATTGAAGAAGAATAGAGGGACTTTAGAGGAAAATTATTTTTATGAGGTAGTTTTGAATATTTGTTTTGACAGAATAAGGGAGTATGAAGAATCATTATCAGTTTTTCTTAGTCAAGTGCCTTTACGTACCAGTGGTTATAGTGACTATATATTTGATATTAATAGAACTCTCAGTAATAAAGGGTATTCTCAGTTAGGACTTTCATTACTTATAGATGTATTTTATAACACAGTGAACCTTGATGGAAGATCTGTATTAACAGAGGAATTTAATGTTGAGATTATGGAAATTGCCCTTACTCAAGGGTTATATGATTTAGCATTAGATTTTATTACTACTGATATTGCAATTCAAGAATTTCAAGAGGGAAGCACATATAGTGATATAGTTCCTTACTATACAACTCCAGAGTTATATGTGCGAAAATTATTGGCTATAGCATGGTTGTACTCAATGGAGGGAGCTTATCAGCAAAAGCTAAAATACTCATTAATTGCAGAATCTGTGTTGAAAAATAATGTGGTGGAGTTTCATGATGTTTATCTGTCGAAAGTATATAGGAATTTGGCTAGTATCTATTGCTTAAATAATGAATATGAGAAAGCTAATGAATACCAAATCAGAGCAATAAAACTTATAGATGTATTTGATAGCCATTATGCCGTAGGATGGCCTGCTATGTTATATCAAGAACTAGCAGAAATTTACTTATCAGGACAAGAATATGATAAAGCCCAGGAAGTTTTAAAGAAGTGTATAGAACATTGCTCTCAGCCGTCGGATGAAGGTGGAGATAGGTTACTTCCATCAATGTATGGAGGATTAATGGAAGCCTGTTGGGGGAAGAAACAATATGATGCAATGAATGATGCAGCTATTGGACGGTATTTGTCAGAACTCAAATATACAAGGAAACAATTGTTTGGAATGAATAAGAGAAACAGAACTGATTTGTATACTCACTCCGCATTCTCTATGCTTTTTGAATATAATAGCGGCTATGCTTTAAAGAACAGTTTAATGACAGGATTGTGTTATGATATATCACTAACGCAGAAAGGTTTCTTATTGAATTATGAATCTGATATTTATAATAATGTAAAGAAATTAGATAATGTTGAGCTTTCAAGAAACTTTAAAAAGTACAGAGATGCGGAGATAGCACAATCCGATTCTACTATGCTTTATGAAAAAATCTTTCTTGAGAATTATTCGGAGTTTGAACAGTTGAAATTAAGCGAGCCATTAGTAACTTGGGAAGATGTTAGGAACAAATTAAACATTAATGATATGACCATAGAATATACAAAATGTCTTAAGGACTCTTCAACATCATATGCAGCACTGATTTTAAAGAAAGAATATGATTCTCCATTGATTATAGAACTGTGTTCAGAATCAGAAATAGTGCATATAATTTCTACAGGTTCTAAATTGTATCATCAAAATGATGAAGCATATTCATATATTTGGGAAAAACTCGAGCCATATCTTAATGGGGTAGAAAATATTTATTTTGCACCCCATGGCTTGATTCACCAAATGAATATAGAGGTTTTGGCTGGAAAGGATGGTATTCCAATGAATAAGAAGTATAAAGTTTATAGAGTTTCCAGTACTGGTAATTTGGTTGATAAACGTGAGGATTCTGAATATCCTTCTGCAACATTATTTGGAGGGTTGAATTATGATACAGATACAATGTCATTAGTTGAGATGAGTAGAACTTATGCACATATATACCCATTCAGAGACCGTCTTTTAAGAGATACTGTTCGGACCAGAGCGGGATGGAGTTATCTTCCAGGTACTGCAACTGAAGTTAAGAATGTATCTACCATCTTAAGAAAGAATAAAGTTAAAACAAGAATGTTTACAGATGAGATAGGTACAGAAGAATCATTTAAAGCATTATCGGGAAATAGCCCATCAATCATACATATTGCAACTCATGGTTTTTATCTAGAAGATAAAACGGCCAGACGAGTGGAGTTGTTTAGTTCGCTTGAGGATAGAGGGACTACACAAATATCTCCATTGAAAAGATCCGGTTTGATGTTTTCTGGAGGACAGCATGCATGGCTTGGAAAAGATATTCCAGAAGGAATAGATGATGGTGTGCTTACTGCAGAGGAGATTGCAGGAATGAATTTGTCGGGAACAGATATGTTAGTTTTGTCTGCATGCCAAACTGGGTTGGGTGAAATTACCAGTAGTGGAGTGGAAGGGCTTCAAAAAGGTTTTAAGATTGCTGGTGTTAATACAATTATCATGAGCTTATGGGAGGTTAGCGATGTTGCAACTGAAACGATGATGACAACATTTTACAAGAACCTGACAAAAGGTAAGAGAAAACGTGAATCATTTGACAAGGCTGTTGAAGCCGTAAAAAAGAAATATCCTTCACCTGAGTATTGGGCGGCATTTATTATGTTGGATTAGTTAAGATGAAAAAATCTGATGTTTTATATTATATCAATGAATGCTTTGAGAATGTCAGCGATGAATGTAGCATAGATATGATTCGAGGATATGTAAACGCTATTTGTGATACTGATTATAAGTATAATGAAACACTGCATTTTATGAATTATTATTCAAAATGCAAAAATCCTTTATTCAAGAAAGTGAAGAGATGTAATCATGTATATTTTAAGGCATTATAAAATGAGAAATATTTGTCTGATCATATTGTTATTGTTCGGATGCAGTATGTTTACGTTAGCTCAAACCAAAGATAGTATTGAGGTTTTGTGCATGAATGCCATAACAGCTTCATCAAACAATAATTTTTCAGTTGCAAAAAAGTATTTTGATGAGGTTCTATCTATTATATCCAAACGACCTAACTCAGATTTGATGCTTGGTATTCCAGATGAATTAGCGGAATACATAATTATAAATCAAGCAAAAGTAAATATTGAAGAGGCGCAGCAATGTGCTACATTATTAATGGAACTGCAGATGCAGTGTTTGTCCTATTGTGCAACTCATGGATATTTTCAGACCAAGGAAGATTATGTTAATAATATTTCATCTGTGGCAATGGGGATGGGATTTACACTGGCTGATGCCGGGTTGTTAAAAGATGCAGAGGATTGTATCACTGCTGCTATCTCTGTTTATCAACAAACTGGAGTTTATACAAAAGAATATCCAAGTGCATATGAACAATTGGGATATTTCTATTCCGAGTATTGTAAGAACTATATACAGGAGTTAAAAAGCAATTATGAGGGATTTAAGGCTGCCGTTACATTATATGGAATTGATGCAGAAATTAGTAAACAAATATTTGGAAGGTTATGCACATCTTACGCTATAAATTTCGCATTTCTGGCTAATGTCGGTGCATCTGGAGAGAGATTTCAACTCAATAATGTAAGGCATGTCTCATACGAATCTCTGATAGACCTTGCTAACTTATGGGATCAGTGTCGTACTGAGATAATATCTTCAAATGGATTGGAGCAATTTCAAAGGTTGTTAAATGTGAGCCTTATCAATTTGAATGGCGATCCAAAAATCCGTTTTGGAACAAAGGAGTGGGATTTGTTTTATAAGTCATTGGCTGCAATCCAGTATAACCAAATAGATGATTATGAGGTATTTGTTCAAGATCTTCTTAATTCTTTAGAGGATTTTGATGATGTTATGGCATATTCCAGAGACCTGGTTACTTCACTAAGAAATCATAACCAGGTTAATCTGTTTTTTGAGTTATATGACAGAGTGGCGGACAAAGTTGCACCAAGGAAGAATTTAGTTGAGTCGGTTAATGACATGTCCGGCGAGTTAGCACTGGCATATGGCTTTTACGATAAGGCTTGGACATATGTAAAGGATTTGGAGACGAATATAGATTCAGTAGATTATAGCAATAAGGAAGCTCATTTGAGAAGGCTGTCTTTGCTTGGTTCATTATACCGTGTTAATGGTAATTATCCGAAGTATCTTGAAGTGAGTTTGAAAGCAGTCAAGATTGCTGATACAGATTCAGTATCGGTTCCGATATCATTAAGAAAGATATTATATAACAATTTGTCCGTTGCTTATACTGGCGCAGGTGAGAATGAACTTGCATTTAAAGCAATTAACAAGGCTATTGAATTAGGGCGAAGCATTGCCGTGGAAGGTGGTGAAAATCCGGACGACCCTAAGGGCCTATTATGGCCAGTGACTGAATATGGTAACTTGGCTGACTATTATATTGCGAGTGGGGATTTGGAGAAGGTAGATAGAATTCTGCAGGATTGCCTAATTTTTTATAAAAATAATTATCCGACAACTCCGAGACTCAGAAATGTATACTATGGTTTAATGTATCTTTCGCAAGTTTCAGAGGATTATGAATCTATGCGGAAGTGGGCAAATGAATCATATAATCAATCGCTGTCTGCTTACATGTCACAATCACATGGAATGACAAAGATTCAGAGAACAGATTTCTGGAGGAAAATGGACCCTAATTCATTGGAAATCTTTTCAAAGTTTGCGCTGGATAATGACCTATTTTCAGATTTGGCATACAATGCTGCTTTGATTCAGAAAGGATTTCTATTGAGATATGATGCAATTATTAGTGAAAATATTTATAAAAGTAATGATAAAGAGTTGGTTCAGGCCTATAATGATTTCAAGCGCGCTGAGAGTGCTGGAATAAAGGAGAAATATCATTTGGAAGAGAATGTAATGTACCTGTATTCAAAACATCCGGAGTTTATCCGAGATATTTCTTTTACTATGTGGAAAGATGTGCAACAGACACTGTTTAAAGGTGATATGGCTATAGAGTTTGCGAAGTGCTGTTCAGATGGTAAGGATGTTAGTTATGCAGCTTTGTTGCTGCAATCAGGTTGGGAAAGACCAATAATTGTCAGACTTGCGTCAGAGCGTGATATGGATGCATTGTTAGAGAAAGGACCTCGTGCTTATCTTGATAATGAGCGATTCTATTCGATAGTTTGGGGGCATATAGAACCATACTTGAATGGCGTGAAGAGAATATATTTTTCGCCATATGGCACACTTTCTCAGTTGAACATTGAGGCTTTACGTAATAATACAGGTAAACCTATGAACAAAGTTTACGATATTCATAGGGTGTCTTCTACAGCGGATTTATGCGATGTGGAATCTCGTACATATTCTTCAGCAACTTTGTTCGGAGGTTTGAATTATGACCTTGATACTGATCTAATGAAGTCAATTAGTCGAGGCTATTCTGGAGTTCAGCGGGCTACAAGCTTTCCGCCTGAATTTGGTGAGGACTTGATAAGAAAGGGGTGGAGTTATCTGCCTGGTACTAAGAAGGAGGTTGAACAGATAAGTGGTATCTTGGATAAGGTGTCTATTGAGAATATTACGATTACGGCTGATTATGGTACTGAGGAGTCCTTTAAGGCATTGTCTGGGAAAAGCACACCAATTTTACACGTAGCAACGCACGGATTCTATATAAGCGAAAAACAGGCAGAAAGGTCAAACCCAAGCCTTTTGAAAAAGGACGAGGGTGATAGTCATATTTATCCACTTAGAAGATGTGGCTTGATAATGTCAGGTGGTCAGCATGCTTGGCTTGGGGAGAGTATTCCAAATGGAATAGATGATGGAATTCTTACAGCAGAAGAAATTGCCGGATTAAATCTATCAGGAACAGATTTGCTTGTATTGTCTGCTTGTCAGACTGGGTTGGGTGAAATTGGTGGAGACGGTGTATATGGACTGCAGAGAGGCTTTAAGATTGCAGGCGTTAATACTATAATCATGAGTTTATGGGAAGTGAGTGATGCGGCAACTGAAGTTCTTATGACAAAGTTCTATGGTTTGCTTACAAAGGGTAAAAGTAAGAGGGATGCTTTTGATGCTGCTGTTGAGGCTGTGAAGAAATTGTATCCGTCTCCAGAGTATTGGGCGGCGTTTGTTATGTTGGATTAATTTTATTAAAAATGAGGATAGAAGATTTTGATTTAGCAGGAAGACGAAATCAATATTTAGATCTCGTATTTATTATCCAGAAAAGAGGTAGGTTCTATATCCTCAGTTTTCTCGTGGAGGAATTACATAATAGAAACTCTAGTCCATTGAAGATAACTATGATGCCAGATAAGAATCATACTAGGCCTCATATTCATATCGGCAAAAGACACCAATCTCATATTTCATCAATTGCCTTAGATGGAACGTTTCTAGTTGATAGTCATATTCTTTCTCGAAAAGAAAGACAGCAGATACTAAATTGGATTAGCCAGCATAAGAAAACTCTTTATGAACTTTGGGATTGTATTAAAGAAGGAAGAGATTATAGTGAATCTTTAATAATTGTAAAAGAAACATGGGAATATGAGGAAATTGTTTATAATGGAAAGAAACCAGGAAAAGAAATTGATATAGAAGGAGTTAGAATATGGTATAATGGTGATTTGCAAACTATTCACTTAGATAATGGAAAGATAAAAGTAATATGCAATGATGATGTCTGTGTTTATTTCTCAGAAGAATGCAAGAAGTATAATTTATTTATCTGGGAATGTCCAAAAATGCAGAGTAACATAGAAAAATAATAGATTCTTTACAAATAGGATGTGAAACTGATCATACTTGGTCAGTTTTTTTTGTTTTCATCGGTTACCTTTCCAAATTAATGACATAAAGTAATAGAAACTTAAAAACTATTACATTATGACAACATTTGCTTTAAAAGACATTGTGACTCTTCGAGAGCGCAATTACGTTGCTGAAAATCTATCCTGTTGGAATAAGAAGGACGTTTATCTGACTTATATAGATGCTTTTAATGCTTTATGCCTAAGAGGAAAAACTCGCAAAGCAAAGAAGCAAGTTTATAAATGTTCCATTTGTGGCCATTATCATCTTCACTCTAAAGATGGTGCAACCAACAGACATATAAAGTTCTCCAGATCTGAGGATATAAAGATAAATGGAAAGAAAACCCGATTGTGCACATCAAGCAAATTAACTCCAGTAAAACCAAGTAACTTTTATATAATATCTTATTCTTATGGCATATCATAATAATGACGGATGTTTAGGCATCATTATAATTCTGCCAATTTATTTGGTATATCTTATTGTGAAATTCGTATTGGCTATTGCTGTATCTGCATTAGTAGTTCCAGTGAGATTGATTTGATTAATTTATTCAATACCAGTCAAAATCTTTACAGGAGATGATATATCTGCAGATTGGGAAGATATGGATTTTATCTCCGCAGTATGGAATTATTTCTTCCCGAAAAAATAATTTTCAAATTATCGGTTACCTCTGAGGAATTTCTGCATTAATAGATAAAACAATATAACAATAATAATTATGGAAAGACTTTTGGCAACATTTATAGCAGGTGCTATAGCAGGTTTGATTTATCATTTGGCAATAACATTAGAGAATAAACGAAAAAATAAATAAGAATATGGAAAAGATTAAACAGGTAAACAAAGATTATTTGTGTGTCCTTAAAAGACAAGGCAATTTGGTGAAATTTGTACAGGAACCAATAGAGCAGTCTGTTGATCTTGAGAGTCTGCTTAAGACTACCCTGGAGAATCCAAATATGAGTGTTTTGGATATGCAGGATCAGATGATGATGGCGTTTAAGGAGAATAATAGACCATACATATCATATCTTTCCCCATACTCGTATGACTCATCATTTGTGGAGGGTGTTAGTTTTCCTAGAGAAATTACCTATGAAAAGTATAATGAGGAACTTCGTGAAAGGGAACAGTCAAGAACTGAGTATAATCAGAAATTGTACAATTATTTAAAGGAAAGAGAAGGTGAAGATGCTTATCAATCAAAAGTAAAGGAGGCAACAGAGGTTGATGTTGAAAAATTTATAAAGGACCAAAAAGAAAGGTATTATAGAAATAGTATCAGGTATATCCATGCCTACAACTATAAAATGAAATTGTCTTTTTGTGAGTCAGATACTGACAATGTTATGTATTCAAAGGAGTCTATTGGATGGTGCTGCTATGAGTATAATGTTAATGAAGATGTGAAGATCTATGTTAATACAAATTTTGGATATGGGTATTCTTCATATTTTACCTTAGGATTGAAATACAAAGGGATAGATATACTGCCATACAGTATTGTGGTTAATTACTACTATGCTGATATGAGGGATGTGCTTAGTTATCTGAGAAATTATAGAACCCAATCTGAAAGTTGGAATCTCGCTTTTGACTTCGTTGAGAAAACATCAAATCAGGCAGCAACTGAGCCGGATAAATTCTGTGATAAGTTCTTGAAGAATGAGATAAATTCTATGTTAGCAGGATTAGCTGATGTTGTTAAAAATCCTAATGCTTTCTTGAACAAATTTTCCACAATGACTAATAAAGACAAGGACTCAGGTTTTATAACTGTGAGGGCTTATTTGAATGACGATGAGAAATCAAAGTTCAAGGTTTATCCTCACGAAATGTCAGTGGCATTTATGGCTGAGAAGATAATGAATGCACTAATGTTGTTGCATAACCTTGAGTCAGTATCTACAGTTTATTTTCCTGCTCAGAATGCAGTTTTGAAAGTTAAGGAAATTGTAACAACCGGACTTCCTAAAGTTAAGGAATGTGCAGACAAGATGGTTCCTCAATTGAATAAATTACGTGAAGCATTGAATAAAATTGATGCTGAGTTGGAAACTATAAATTCAGTTATAGATAAACATGAAAAAATAATTTTAAATATAGTTGAAGAAAAGAAGAAAAAGGGAGAGCCTGTATCAGTTTTTTCTGTTGAGCCTCAGTATAAAAGTACCAATAAGGAATACTCTAATATGTGCGAGAAGAAAGAGAAACTAAGTGATAAGAGAGAAAAGCTTAACGAAGAACTCAAAACCAGACTGGATTTTATGGATATCCTTACTGACTGCATTGATATGGTTGAGAATCTGTGTGATAAAAAGAATTAATTAAAATGTGAATAGATTTAATATGACTAAAATATTTACACTACTCCTGGCGCTCTTTTGCCTGGTTGTACAACCTCTATCTGCCCAAACCAATGAGCAGAACAACTACAAGTATCATAAAGCCATTGAACTGATTGAGAGTGATGGCGATTTGAAACAGGTGCGCAAGCTGTTGAACGAAAATATAAGTGAGAATCCCAAGCATATATCCTCGTATGTAACTCTTGTGCAGGTGGATATGCATGATGGAGATTATGGTGCAGCCCTGGCTGGAATAGAGAAGGCCATAAAACTCAACTATAGGAAGAGCGGAACATCCAATGCCCTGTTGCAATGGTGGAAGGCTGTTATTTTTGAGGATATGGGTAAAATGGAGAGGGCAATTCCTATAATGGAAGGTGCTGTTAAGATGGCACGCAAGGATGATAAAGATAATCTGGTTCCTATGCTTGATGATCTGGCTGATATGTATTTCAGTCAGAAGAATTACTCAGCAGCAGACGGCATATATAATGAGATGCTAAAGTTGGATGAAGGTAGCCAGAAACCAATATTGGGCCTTGCCAGGAATATGAATGCAAGGGAGCAATATGAGGATGCTCTAAAGATGCTTGAGGAGTGTATGAAACTCAATGCAGAGAATCCCAATATCTACAAACTGCAGGTTAATGCTTATGAAGGTCTTAAGGAGTATAAGAAGATGATTGATGCAATGATTCTTACTTATGAGAAGAGTGAGAATTCAGATTATCTGGATGTTCAAAGGTTCAGGAAGGACAAGAGGTATTCAGAGGCTGTACTGAAAGGTAAGATTGCCCAGGGAGGGGATAATCTTATATGGAGGGTGTTCCTGGGGGATCTGTATGAACAATGTCATGAGTACAGCAAGGCAGTTGATATCCTTAACGGTCTTATGGTAGAGTTTAATGGCAATGCCGGTTTGTATGAAACCAGGGCTGACTGTTATTCAGAGATGGGTATGTTGGATTTGGCCTTGGAAGATATGGGGAAATGTATAGAACTGTCGGGAGAAAAGGATCTGGCATATTATTATGGAGTGAGGGGACAACGGTATAGGGAGGTAGGTGATTATGAGAATGCCATAAAGGATATTGGAGTGTATATAGAGAGCTTCCCGACAGCAGCAGTTGGGTATTATCTGAGAGGCTGGTGCAAGGAACTGAGGGGAGATGACAAAGGTGCAATGGAGGATTATGAGCAGGGAATTGCAGTTGATGAGTCGTATGCGTATATATATTTGATGAGGGGTGAGATGAACCTTAAATGGGGAAATGATTCTTTGGCAAAAGCAGATTTTGAGAAAGTCCTGCAGAAAGATACAGTTGTGGAGGCGGGTAGTTGCAGACAATATGCACTTCATTTTCTTGGGAATGATGTTGAGGCTTTGCAGTGGATGGAAAAACTGATTGCAGATGACCCTGCCGATGCCGGCAGATGGTATGACAAGACGTGTCTGCTGAACAGGATGGGAAGATGCGAAGAGGCTGTAGAAGCATTGAATACAGCATTTGAGAAAGGGTACAGAAATTTCGCCCATCTGGAGCATGATGATGATATGGATCCTGTCCGTGGTAGGGATGATTATAGGGAGCTGGTTGCAAAATATAAGGGAATTCACAAAGAAGAAACAGCAAAATTTAAAGTGGTTGATAAGAAGGATGAGGTTGCTGTAGTTTCTGAGATTGAGATGAGGAAAATGTATTCAGGTACGTATGAGATTCCTTGCCAGGTGAACGGGTTGCCTTTGAAGATGATTTTTGACACAGGTGCTTCCGATGTTACAATCTCTTCTGTGGAAGCAAGTTTTATGTTCAAGAATGGGTATCTGAATGAGAATGACGTAAAAGGAAAGAAACACTACATGACTGCTAGCGGTGATATTCACGAAGGAACAATTCTGAAATTAAAGGAGGTGAAATTAGGGGAAGCAGTACTGAAGAATATTGAGGCTTCAGTTGTAGGAAATCAGAAAGCTCCACTTTTGTTGGGACAGAGCGTGCTGGAGAAGTTTGGTACAATTACAATAGACAACATTAACTCAAAACTTAAGATTAAACAGTAGAAGATTATGGCAGCTACGGAGATAAAAATGCAGTTGCACGAGAAAGACAAATATGGTAACAGTATTGTGTCATTTAATGTAACGAATAATGGGCGTGAAATATGCCAATACAGTGAATTGTTGACTTACAGACAAATTACAATAGATTATCTTGTGGATCAGTTTGCTGCATTTGATGCAACAACACACGATATGAAGTTCATAGGAGAATATAAGGAGTTTTTGGATGGTTTGCTGAAAAATGGAGATGATAAGTTCCTGGAAGTTTTTGTTGTGGGTGAGGCCAGAAAACTGGTAGATAAACTAAGGGAGATCTCTATCACACCGGAAATTTATTTTAATGAACTGATGTTCTACAAAGACTTGAAAAGGGTTGAACTTTTTTCCGGCTTCCCGATAAGTGATGCTGAATTGGAGGAGTGGGAAAAATATCCACGAGAGATGGCTACGGCAATATTTGGAGAGAAGGTTTTTGATGCATTGGATTTTATACCAAATATGAGGATTTGGGGTGCAGAATTCCCTGTTATGAATGAATATGCAGATGAAATTGTTGTATTGGCACGTAAGGCCACAGATATGCTTGCAAGAGAACTGTCCAAGATGCCGTCAGAGGCGGGTAATCATTTGCATCCTCAATTTTACTGTTGGTGGCATCTGGCCAATGCTGTTGGTGTACTGGAAGAGAGATTGGATGTTTCATTTTAATTGGATATGACTATGAATAAACAACTTAACAGAAGAATTATTGTGGCAGGCGTAATTGCACTGCTGTTTATCTGGGTATGTATGGGGTTTACAAGCGTTGAATGGTTGAGATTGTATACTTGGATACTGCTGTCGGGAGGAATATTTGTGTTGGTGGCGGTGAATGTTATTATCCTTTTTGCTAAAAATGGAGAGAATGAGATGTTTGAACCTAAGATTACTAAACAGGAGATGATGGAATTTGCGAGGAATATAAAATCTTCAAACACCCATCCCGAGCCAGTAGAATTGATTGAAATTTCAAACGCATTGGAGGTAATGGGGTACAAGGTTGATGGTGTTGAGAATGGATTCATTAATTTTAATGATGGAGAGGAAAATTACAAGCTTTGTTCAGATTGGATATACAGATATCAGATGAATTGTATTGGAATATATAAAACATATACGGTTGATCAGGAGGATGTAGAAGAAATGTCAAGGATTACTGCCGAAATAACACATAATATCAGAGTGGTAAAGTTGCGAATGCTTTCAAATGATGACAGGACCAGGCATGGGCTCGAAGTATCAGCAGATTCCTTCTACTCAGATAGTGCTTCCTTAAATGCTACTATATTAGCTCTTTTGGATTTTATTAATGAGGCTATGTCCAGACTAAGGAAGGAGATGCCTCAGCAGAAAGAAGATGATTCAACAATAGATTTCAATGATGTACAGCAGCAGATGGCCTTGAACCAAAACAAAACTAAGTATGAATGTTAATTGGTAACTTTGTTACAATGCAACACAGAATTATATTGGGGGCATGAAAACAGTATTTTTAATAGCATCAGTAATCCTTGTCCTGCTAATTTCCAAGTATGTATGGGTAAATTATAAGTGCAGGTCCATAGGCTCTTTTGAAACGGAATATGAGGATATTATTCAACGCAGAAATTATCTGATTAAAAAGATTATTGTTTCTCCCGACAAATTATTGGAGGAGATGCCTGCTGCTGTCGGGCCACAGTTTCAGGGAGAGTGGGCATTGTATTCTTGTTCAATGTTATCTGCAGCATTGACAAATATAGCCTTGACATTTCCTGAAACAAGAGAAGAGGCACTGACTAATATAGATAGTCTGATTGGCATTGTCATGTCAAAGGAAATAAGACAATATGATACGGACAGGTGGGGAGAAGACCCTTTGGAAAGTCTTGATGGAGACAATAGCCATATTTCATATTTGAGTCATCTTGCGTGGATGATCAGCGGATACAGGCAGATTGGAGGGGACAGTAAGTATAACCATTTGTATGATAAGCTGTGTGAAACCATGAACAGAAGGATAACAGCAAGCCCTACATTAAATCTTCAAACGTACCCAGGAGAATGTATCTATATTCCCGACATGTTGGTGGCAATTGTTGCCTTGGAGAACTATTCAAGACAGAATGGCGGGAAATATCATAAGACTGTACAGGCTTGGTTGGACTATATGCAGGAGTATTGGATTGATGAGAGTTCCGGTTTGTTGGCATCCATGATCCCGGTGCATGAGTATTCTGTTTCAAGGTATCCTATCAAAGGTTCATACTCAGCCCTGAACTGCTATTATCTTACTTTCATTGATGAAGATTTCGCACATGGACAATACCTGAAACTTAAGGAGAACTTTCTTCAAAAAAAGCCTTTTACAGGTTTTAAGGAAAATATTTTCAGTTCAAAGTGGCTGGGATATGATATTGATGCAGGTCCTATATTATTTAATTTGAGCCCAAATGGAACAGCCTTTGGAATAGGACCGGCAACATATTTCAAGGATTCCCCAATCCGCACAGGATTGTTGCGGACTGCCGAGATAGCAGGGTTCACGGTCTCCTCTGGCAACAAATCACACTATTTGCTGGCTGATATAGCCTTGGTAGGAGAGGCCATTACATTGGCAATGAGGACAAATGTAAAATGGCAATCTCATTATTCGAAAAAAGATTATGCACAAGTAGTGATTACACCCGACGAGTATTTACAATAATAGCTATTAATGATTATGTTTATACAACAGCCTTTAAAAAATTTATCAATTATATCAGTAATATTACTGGTATTTGCGTTGCCGTTAACAAATGTATATATCTCTCATGATTCATTGTGTATTCCCATAAGAATATTTTATGGTGTAAAGGGATTTGTGCTCAACCTTGGTTTGGCTTTATGGATGTTCAGATATGGATTGAGTATTGGTGAGCGATGGAAAATTAAGAATCATAGTGGTGTCAAGTTGTGCTTGATAATTCTTGCAATGGCATTATTTGTAAATTATCATTATGTAATTGCAAAAGTTGATAGAATGGAATTTTATTCAGAATTATCAGATAAGTTATTCGGCCTATCAATGCCATTATTATGGAGAATTGGTTCACTGGGCTTGTATAATTTAGCCTATATGATAATCGGAATATTATTTTCCAATAAAGAGAACAAACTGTCGGGAAGAATATTTAAATATAGTTGGATGTATTTAGGTGTGCTTCTATTGATCTATTGTGCAGGTGAGATTCTTTATTTCAATGAAAAAGGTTTATCTTCATTTGTTTTTGCATTGGCTGTTATTCCAATGTCTATTAGTATATTATCCATATATAAATGGTCCTGTTCGGAGATGGTAAATCTAATAGTAGAAAAATATGACAAAATATCAAAATTCTTGGCATTTCTTTGCCCGAGTGTGATAATAGTATTTTTATTAGGAGGTTATTTTAGAGTAGCCTTGTTTTATTTGATTTTGATGTGGCTTATTTACAAGTGGCATAAATAGTTAATATTATTGAATCAATATAAATTAAATGAAACACAAAATAATATTGGGAGCAATAGCAGGAGATGTTATTGGTTCAGTTTATGAGTTTAATCCCGTATGGCAGAAAGATTTTGAGTTGATTACAAGATATTCCGGTTTTACAGATGATACCGTTATGACTGTGGCAAATGCAGATTGGTTGGTTAGTGGTGACAGCCTTATGGGAATAATGCAGGAGTATGGCAATAAGTATCGTGGTGCTGGTTACGGCGGCATGTTCTATAATTGGTTGGTCTGCAGAGATCCTCAGCCTTACAACAGTTTTGGAAACGGCTCTGCTATGCGTGTAAGTCCTGTAGGTTGGGCTTTCAATACTTTGGAGGAAACTCTGGCAGCGGCCAAAATAAGTGCAGAAGTTACCCATAATCACCCGGAGGGAATCAAAGGTGCTCAGGCCACTGCTGCTTGTATATTTTTGGCTAGAACTGGAAAGAGCAAGAGTGAGATTAAAGAATATGTGGAGAAAACATTTGGATATGATCTCAACAGGACTTGTGATGAAATCAGACCTTCTTACAAGTTTGATGAGACCTGTCAGGGAACAGTTCCAGAATCAATAATTGCCTTTTTGGATAGCACAGACTTTGAAGATGCAATCAGACTGGCAGTTTCCCTTGGAGGTGATGCAGATACAATGGGCGCAATCACAGGTGCCATTGCAGAAGCATACTATAAAGAGATACCTGAACATATTGTCACAGGAGTTTTGAAAAGGCTTCCTGGAGAATTCAAGGAAGTGATGGAGAAGTTTTATATGAAATTCATTTTCTATGAGACCTGTCTGATACAAGACCGCAATACAGAGCAAGGGAATGAAGATATACATATGATTGAAGCAGAACTTAAGCATTTGGAGAATCCTATGAATAATCCAGATGAAGATTCATTCGAAGAATGGAAAAAACAAGTTGAGAAATAAACGATTATGAGAGAGATAAGTTCTATACAAAAGGCACAAAACCAATTAGAAAAGAAAATATTGGACACTATTTCCAGTTCGTATGAAATTGGATACAATAAGAACATAATTATTATAGGTGAGGATGGTATTACAGATTCGCATAAAGAAAATATCTTTTTGCTTGAATGCACTGATAGACCAAACATCTTCAGAGAGGAAACTGATGATAAATTTGAAATTATAATTAAACCTAAGATACCTGGAATTTCGCTTTCATCGAAAGAATTCTCTATAGCAGCAAATGAATTACAAGGTGTGCTGGTATTTGCTCATATTGCAATGAACTGGTTTATAAATATGGGAAATATAGGTTTAAGAGTCTGTGCCTTTCAGCAAGAAGGGAAAACAACACACTTATGTTTCAAAGTTGATTTCCCACCGTTTCCAAAATTTGATACAGAAGAATTCAGTATTTATTATCAGAAATATTTAACCAATGGAATTAATGCAATAAAAAGTTGCGTTTCTGCGTATTATAAACTGAAGAAAGACTTGAGATTTATTACTGTTGAAGATCTATTTAATGAAACAATAATATCTAAGGTAAGCGATACTTTGTTTAATAAATTTAAACATTTTTCTCGATGAATTTAAGAAGATTTTAGAAGAGTTTTTATGAAGTACGATTTTTATAGATTTTTGGATGCCCAAGAACTCATGTATGAGCAGGCTATAAGAGAAATTGAGGCTGGTAAGAAAGAGGGGCATTGGATATGGTTTATTTTTCCTCAGCTTAAAGGGTTGGGTAAGAGTTCTAATTCAAGTTATTTTGGTATTAGTGGATTGGGTGAGGCTAAGAAGTATTATGCTCATCCTGTTCTGGGTGCGAGGCTAAGGACGATTTCGCAGGAAATGTTAAAACATAATAAGAGTGCGGAAGAGATATTTGGTAATCTTGATGCACAGAAGGTGAGGTCTTGTATGACCTTATTTGAAGAAGTTGTTAGATATAGTCTGGAAGAGGAAGATGAAATATTTACTGATGTGTTAAATAAGTTTTATGGTGGTAAAACAGATAGACTCACTAAAGAACTGATAAGTGCAGAATCTGAACACATACAGCAGAAAAATCTAAGTGCTATTAACGACCGCTCATATAAAAGTATATATGAGGCGGTTAAGGCTTATGTGCGAGCTGATGAACGTTACGAAGATATCTGGTGGCATCTGCATAATGTGGAAATGAATATACGACAAAAGTTTATAACCGAAGATTTTAATATTAGGGTAGCACTGCTATTTGCATACCTTCATGAGGAAAAATTTGGGATAACGGTTGAAAGTTTGAGGAATACATTGCTGAAAGATTTGTCGGATGAAGATTATACATTATTAAACCGAGCTTGTAAACTCCATAAAATGGTAGGTGGGTTTTTTGATACTGAAAGTTTACCATTTACCACTTCTGAATGTATACTATGTATAGATAATACTACTGACATCTGTGCTGACGCATGTAGATTGGATCTTTTGTTAAAGAGAATGAAGGTGACATCGGATATGGCAACGGTGAAAGGAAGATTTTATGCAAGGAGATTTAGGTATTAGTATAAAATGAAAGTAATTAAAGACAAAATCAAAGGCTGCATTTTTGGCCAGGCTATTGGGGATGCTTTGGGATTGGGTACTGAGTTTATGTCTGCAGAAGAGGTAAAGCATCATTATCCCGACAGATTAAGGGACTATTCACAAATCATTCAGGACAAGCACCGAAGAAGATTCGTACGGGGAAGGTGGACTGATGATACTGATATGATGTTGTGTGTGCTGTATGGACTTGAAAATAGTTCAGAGATAAATGTGGGAGCGGTTGCAGCTAATTTTAAGAAGTGGGCTGATGGTGTTCCAATGGGTATAGGAAGGCATACTTATGAAGTATTAAGTTTTTGGGATTATCTGCAGAATCCATTCAGAGCAGCGGAGATTGTTTGGGAGTTGTCGGGAAGAGAATGTGCTGCAAATGGAGGAATAATGAGGACTAGTGCAGTTGGATTACTGAAGGATAATGTAAAGGAGTATGCAGAAAAAGTTTGCAAACTAACCCATCCGGATCCTAGGTGTGTTAAATCTTGTATTCTTATAAGTGAATTGATAAGCAGTTTGATATGGAAAGATACTGAACTGGAATATGATGATATGGTTTCAGTGGCTGAAAATGATTCGGAGTTTATTTCCTATCTTTCAAAAGCCAAAGAATGTGATATTATTTCGCAGCTGGAA
Organism: Candidatus Egerieisoma sp.; assembly: GCA_045645465.1. Classification (GTDB taxonomy): domain Bacteria; phylum Bacteroidota; class Bacteroidia; order Bacteroidales; family UBA932; genus Egerieousia. Next base: position 188,891 of record JAZRIV010000043.1, on the reverse strand, counting down.
CTTGATGACCCTAAATCTATGGGGTATACATAGAAGACAATGTCAGCAGCACTGTGGGCCTTGTGGCATTGTTCATCGTTTGAGGAGGGCTTGCTGGCTGTTGTTAATGCCGGAGGTGATGCGGATACAAATGCCGCTGTGGCTTGCAGCGTGTTGGGAGCAAAGTATGGTTTCTCGGCTTTTCCTAAGAAATATGTACAAGGATTATATGCATCTGATTTGCTGGATAAAATATCCGATATGGTAACTAATAGATTGTTAGCGTATGAACCATGGACAGACTAAACATAGTTGTTTTAACAGGAGCTGGAATAAGTGCTGAAAGCGGTTTGCAAACATTCAGGGGAGGGAATGGTATATGGGAGGGTTATAAATTTGAAGAGGTGGCATCAAATGATGCATGGAACAATAATCCTGAACAAGTCTTGGAGTTTTATAATAAGAGAAGGAGGGAGATAGCCAATACTGTGCCTAACTCTGCCCACTATGCTATAGCAAAATTGGAAGAGAAATATAACGTTACGGTTGTAACGCAAAATGTGGATGATTTGCACGAATGGGCAGGTAGTTCCAATATTATTCATTTGCATGGTGAAATAACCAAAGCTCGAAGTGAGAATGATGACTCTTTTACAACCTATGATATAGGACATAATGATTTGCATATTGGAGATCTTGCCCCCGATGGAAGTCAATTGAGGCCACATATTGTTTGGTTCGGCGAAAAAGTTATGGGAATGTACAGAGCAGCGGAAGCTGTAAAAAAGGCTGATATTATGATAATAATTGGCACTTCCTTGAAAGTATATCCTGCGGCAGTTTTGGTTGATTTTGCCACTAGAGATTGCAGGGTATTCCTTATAGATCCAGAACCAATACACTTGAGTATCCCGAAATATGAACATATACAGAAAACTGCAACAGAGGGGATGTCTGACATCTTGGATTTAATTTTGCGTAATTAATTATTAATAGGATGACAACGTTTGATAAGTTTCTAAATGCTCAAGAATTGTTTTATGAACAAGCCTTAAGAGAAATTAAGGCGGGTAAGAAAGAAGGCCATTGGATATGGTTTGTTTTTCCTCAGCTCAAAGGGTTGGGTAAAAGCAATAATTCCAGATTTTATGGTATCAGCAGCATTGACGAAGCCAGAGACTATTATGAGCATCCCGTACTGGGAAAAAGGCTAAAAAAGGCAGCTAACACATTGTTGAAGAGTAATAAAAGTGCTCAAGAAATATTTGGAGAATTGGATGCCATGAAAGTTCGTTCTTGTATGACATTATTTAAAGAAGTGGTTAAATATAGTCTGGAAGAGGAAGATGAAATTTTTTGGGAAGTATTAAAAAAGTTTTACGCTGGTAAAACAGATAGACTCACTAAAGAATTGATAAGTGCAGAATATGAACACATAAAGCAGAAAAATCTAAGTGCTATTAACGACCGTTCATATAGAAGTATATACGAAAAGGTTAAAGCTTATGTGCGGGCAGATGAAAGGTATAAGGATATCTGGTGGCATCTGCATAATGTGGAAATGAATATCCGACAAAAGTTTATAACCGAAGATTTTAATATTAGGGTAGCACTGCTATTTGCATACCTTCATGAGGAAAAATTTGGGATAACGGTTGAAAGTTTGAGGAATACATTGCTGAAAGATTTGTCGGACGAAGATTATTTTTTATTAAATCGTGCTTGTAAACTTCATAAAAAATTGGGTGGGTTTGGTGATGCTGAAAACCCATTTACCACATCTGAATGTATCCTCTGTGTAGATGATACTACTGACATCTGTGCAGACGCATGTAGATTGGATCTTTTGTTAAAGCGAGCGGAGGTGAAATCAGATATGGCAACTTTTATTGTTATTGAAAGACCTATAGATTATCAACCAGCATAGCGTCTATTAATTTGAGCATAATAATTATCAATAACTTCTTGGGCATCTGATAACGCAGTTCTATCAGTACCAAAGATTCATCTTCCTTTGGTGATTTCAAATACAATCTCTGTGTAATCATAATCAGTATTTTGTTATAGGTGTCCTGCAAGTTAAGCACAGGTGTCCGATTAGGTGTCCTTTTGGGGGAAAATTATGAATTTTTCTGTAAAACAATAATTATAGACGGTAAGTTTAAAAACCCTCTCTGAGTGCTGTAGAACGTAGATATACAGGGTTTTAGACACAAAAAAAAGGAACCAGATTTTCTGATTCCTTTATACACTTTGTGACCCGCCAGGGGAATTTTAGAGTTATTTAACGTACACCTATATACACCTATATCACCTATTTTCAAATTGTTAGGTTTCATTAAATGTGACATTGGTGTACATAGGTATACGAGAAAATATGAAGTTTCGGAAAGATTTTCGGAAAACCAATAGTCAAAAATTATAAAGTCATATCATTTTTAAGTCATAACTTTTTGTTATATTGCTACAGACCAGAAGGGAAAAGAAAGTGCCTATCAATACTATAGCAACAAGTCATATGGCTGGGAGGACATTTATCTGGAATATCTATAAAAAAGTTAAGGATACTAACCTTGTTGCCTCACTCACCGGACATACTGAAGGCAGTAAAGCTTTCAGCAGATACAGAGACATTGACACAGAAATGAAAAAGGAGCTTGTAGGCTTACTTGATTGAGTTGAATGATATTATGAATTTATTGTTAAATTTGAGAATAAAATTTGATGATTATGACAATGCAGGAATTAAAAGTTTTTGAAGAAAAACAAGTTAGAACAGTATGGGATGAAGTGCAGGAAAAGTGGTATTTCTCCATTGTTGATGTGGTGAATGTACTTACAGAAAGTAAGGATTATTTAACTGCTAGGAAATATTGGAATAAGCTCAAGCAGAGATTATTATTAGAAGGAAATGAAACGGTGACAAATTGTCACCAGTTGAAAATGCTCGCAGCTGATGGCAAGTATCGCAGTACAGATGTAGGAGATTTAGAGCAGATATTGCGTTTGATTCAATCTATTCCATCAAAAAAGGCTGAACCGTTTAAACGCTGGCTTGCACAAGTAGGAGCAGAAAGAATTCATCAGATGCAAGACCCTGAATTAGGAATCAAGCAGTCCTTAATGGATTATAAGAGGTTAGGATATTCAGATAATTGGATAAATCAAAGACTTAAAAGCATAGAAATACGTAAGGACTTAACAGATCAGTGGAAGGCTCATAATGTACAAGAGGGAGTTCAATATGCAGCTCTTTTGTATCAACACGTTATGGAAACAATTGAAAGTGACCTTTAAGACGACGTCAAAAAGGTCACTTTCAAAATTATCCCATCTTGCCAGTCAAGTAAGCCTTTGTTCTCTCGTCTGCAGGATCGGAGAACATTTTTGCAGTATCACCGTACTCAACAAGCTCTCCAAGGTACATGAACATAGATTTGGAAGAGATTCTCATGGCCTGTCCCATGTTGTGGGTAACAATGAGGATAGTCACTTCTTTCTGCAGTTCAAGCAGCAGCTCTTCAATGTGTTTGGTAGCAATCGGGTCAAGAGCGGAAGTTGGCTCATCCATAAGGAGCACATCCGGTCTCATTGCCAAAGCACGGGCAATGCACAATCTTTGCTGTTGTCCTCCCGACAGGAAAGTACCTTTTTTATTGAGCACATCCTTAACCTCATCCCATAGGGCAACACTTTGCAGGCAACGCTCTACTGTTGCATCCTTTTCCCCCTTGCTCAGTTTTATGCCGTTCAGTGTGAATCCCGAGAGGACATTATCATAAATGCTCATTGTGGGGAATGGAGCAGGACGCTGAAAAACCATACCCACTCTTCTGCGGACATCTATAGGCTCCATAGAGAGGATATTCTCTCCATTAAGAAGAATCTCTCCGTCAACCCTTATATTCTGATACAGGTTGTGCATAAGGTTCACAGCACGCAACAATGTAGATTTGCCGCATCCCGAAGGGCCCATAATTGCTGTAATTGTATTTTTCTCAATGGCTGCAGATACATATTTCACTGCCATTGTCTGTTTTGTATATGAGACACAAGTCTTCTTGAATTCCAATATAGGTTTTACTGATTCCATTTCATTGCAAGATATTTAGCTGTAAGGTTTAATGTAAGTACAAAAAGGAGAAGGAAAAGGGATGCACCCCAAATGAGCTCCTGCAGGTTAGGGTCATTGAAAAACTCCCATATAAGCAGCGGTACTGCAGAGATAGGCTTGTCAATAGACCAGCGTACCAATGAGCAGCCCAATGCGGTAAACATAAGTGGTGCAGTCTCTCCAATTACGCGTGAAATAGCAAGGAGCACACCGGTAAAGATACCTCCAAATGCAGCGGGAAGCTGTACTTTGAGCATTACCCTTGCCTTGTTTCCACCCAGTGCAAGACCTGCTTCCTTAAGTGAAGCGGGCAGGATTTTAAGTGTCTCTTCAGTAGATCTTATTATCAATGGCAACATCATAATGAAGAGAGCCACGCTGCCCGCAATTGCCGAGTATCCTTTCATAGGTACCACAACCCATATATATGTTATAATCCCGATAATTACCGAAGGGGTTCCCTGTAGCAAATCTGTAAGGTAGCTCACCACTCTGGCAAACTTGTTCTTGGTGTTTTCTGCCAGGTAGGCACCGCACAGGATACCTGTTGGGACAGCAAATATAACTGCCATACCCAGCATGATCATTGTACCAACGATACCGTTTGCAATACCTCCAGGTATAGGCTCTCCAGCCTCAATGGCCTTTATGGCCTTATATGCAGTAGGTGTGGGTTCCGTAAAGAATTGCCATGATAGCTGGTCGTAGCCCCTAAGGAGTACCTCTCCCAAAATGGCCAGCAGAGGAACAGCTGTAAGTGCAGCAAAAAGGCACACGCTCCACAACATCAGTTTGTCTGCAGCAAGACGTTTTTTAATATTTACAGTATTCATATTAAGATATTCTAGCACGTTTGATCATCATTTTACCAACCAGATTAATAATGGCAGTAATCAAAAACAGGATCAACCCTATGGCAATCAGAGATGAAAGACGCAAATCATCAGCCTCACCAAACTGGTTGGCAATGATTGATGCCATAGAGTTGCCTGTAGATGTTATTGAATCAGGTATGTTGTTGGTATTTCCAATAAGCATTGTAACAGTCATGGTCTCACCCAATGCACGTCCAATTGCAAGAATGTATGAAGAGAAAATACCTGAACCGGCAACAGGGAAAATTACTTTTCGTACAACTTCGGAACGTGTAGCCCCCAAACTGTATGCACCCTCTTTCAGGTCATTGGGTACCATCTTTATGAACTCTGCACTAAGTGATGCTGCGTAAGGTATAATCATTATGGCTAGTACCAGTGAGGCGGTAAGAATACCTGAACCCTGTGGAGATATGTTCAAAGCCATAATTATAGGACGTAATGTATAGAATCCCCACAATCCGTAAATGATAGAAGGGATACCTGCAAGCAAGTCTGTAACGGTGCTCAATACAGATGCAACTTTTGTTCCCTTGAAATATTCTCCAACAAACAAGGCCACAGGCAATGAAAAAGGAATACAGAATATCAGGGCCAATAAGGTGGTCATAAGAGTACCTGTAATAAATGGCAATGCACCGTATTTCTCAGCATCCGGGGTATAGTTCCACTCAGAAGAGGTAAGGAACTTGAAAAAGCCAAAATGGTTGAAGGCATCATAAGCGTCAGTGACAAGGGCGTAAACTACGCCCCCGCACACTACCGGCATTATCAATGCCGTAACAGACAGTAACACTTTATATACCTTGTCGCTCATACACTGCTTATTTTAGGATAGTCTCACCGTTGTAAGTTACGCTCTTCATATTGGCAATGCCCAACTCTTTAGCCTTGGGAGGAAGTGGCGCATAATGCACTTCAGAAGTGATTTTCTGGGCTTCATCAGAAAGAATATACTGCAGCATGTCCAATGTAGCAGTAGCTTGCTCCATGCTTCGGTTAGAGTAATTCTGCTCTTTGTATATGATCATCCATGTGAAAGTTGCAATTGGGTATGCACCAGCTGCATCCGAGTTGGTAATTGAACATCTTGTATCAACAGGAATCTCACCTGATGCTGCAGCTGAAATGCTCTGTGCAGACGGCTCTACAACCTCACCACGCTGGTTTACCATTTTTGCATAGGCAATCTTTTGTGCAAATGCATATTCAGAACCTACATATCCAATAGAGTTTTTGGTCTGCGCAACCACTCCCGCTACACCAGGATTGCCTTTTGCAGCCTGTCCAACTGGGAAGCTGACAGATTTTCCTGCACCGTACTGTGCTGCCCACATAGGGCTCACTTTTGTAAGGTAGTCTGTGAATACAAAGGTGGTACCTGATCCGTCTGAGCGGAAAGTTGGGATTATGGTTTCGTCGGGAAGAGAAACACCTGCATTAAGTGCTGTAATTTTTGGATCGTTCCATTTGGTAATCTGGCCTGCAAAAATCTCTGCTACAACCTCTCCGCTAAGGATAAGGTCATTAACACCTGGAAGATTATATGCGAGTACCACTGCTCCCATACAGGTTGGAATGTGGATTACAGCAGGCATCTGCTCCATCTCTTTTTCAGTAAGGAAGGCGTCTGAGCCTGCAAAGTCCACAATTTTATCCCTCAGGTTGCGCACTCCTCCGCCTGATCCGATTCCGCCGTAAGCAACCACATCTCCATTTACCTGTGAGAACTGCTCAAATACAACATTGTAGAAAGGTAGAGGAAATGTTGCTCCTGCTCCACTGAGTTCTTGAGCCTTACGGCTGCCATTACCATTGCTGTTGCCACAAGATACCATAAATGCTGCCAATGCAACTGAAATTATTGAATAAAGGATCTTTTTCATATTTGATTATTTTAGGATTTATAAACCGAAGTAGAAATTTACGTATGCATAGCATTTGTTGTCTGCACCGTCCGCTTTAGGACTGGTGATTCTGAAGTTGGGTGCAAGTTTTACATATTTGCCAAGTTTGAACTGTGTGCCTATTATTGCTGCCTGTTCATCTTTTGTAATGTTCCAGTCATCTTTAGAGTACAGGTCATCGAATCTTGCGTAGAGTTCTGTGTTTTTTGCAAGTTTTACGGAAGTGAAGATTGAGTAGCCGCTCTGATCTGCATCCTTTTTGTTTGATGCATTGTACATCTTGTTATATTCTGCGCCAATAGAGAATTTATCCCCTTTGTATCCTACAAATGCGGCAAGGTTTACTTTGTCTTCCTGTGTGTTGTCCGCCCCCTCATTTATTCCTCCGTACAGACGTACCTGGAAACCTTTTGCTGGAGTAAGGGTTACACCTGCGCCATAGTTGAGTCCGTCATTTTTCTGAATCTTTTTGTACCCCTCACCGTTTACAATTATTGCATCTGCAGTGATCCACTCTGCAAATTTGTATGATACTGAGATTCCAAGGTCTGCGCTGCTTCCAAATTTGTACAGGTCCTGGAAGTCTTTCATAATGTATCTGTAACCCCAGAATTTTTCCTGAAAATTGAATTGGGTTGTAGAGATAAGGCCACCGTTGAGTGTCATTCCCCCTTTCTTCCACGAAATCATTGCGTTTTTGACATAAGCAAGGCGGTTGTTGTCGGATACGTCCGATGATTTACCCATATCAAGGACACTTTTTACTGATAGTCCCCTTCCAAGTTTGTACTCATAACCCAGATAACTTCTTTCAAGTTCAAAGCCCCTGTTGCCGTTTTCTGTACCAAATCCGGTACTGAAATTTCCGAATACCTGAACAATTGCCTTTCCTTTTGGCTCTTCAACTTTTGGGTTCTGCGCCTGAGCGCCAATACTCATGCAGGCTAATATTCCTGCCAGAATAATTTGTTTTTTCATCGTCATTAAATTTTTTTGTTTGACGCTGCAAAACTATCGGGAAGATGTTTCAAAAATATTTCAGGTACGTGAGGGTTTTGTTAAAGAAAGTTTTGTGACTGTTTTGAGTCAATTATTACAATTTTATTAAATCTTTGAAGTGATTGGATATTGGGTATGTTTTCTGTATAATTTTGTTGCAGTTAAAATTTTTTCTTTATGGTTGCAGACAGGATACTTATAGTTGATGATGAGGAGACTTTGTGTGAAGTGCTCAAGCTTAATCTGGAAAACGAGGGCTATGATGTGGATGTGGCGTACAGCGCAGAAGAGGCACTGGCTATGGACCTTAAAGGGTATTCGCTTATTTTGCTTGATATAATGATGGGCGGTATAAGCGGTATTAAAATGGCCAGGATGCTAAAGGCGGATGTGACAACAGCCAATATCCCTATAATATTCTGTACTGCAAAGGACAGCGAGGATGATATGGTTATGGGACTTAATCTTGGTGCAGACGATTATATAATGAAGCCTTATACTGTGCGTAATGTAATTGCCAGAGTAAAGACTGTCTTGAGAAGGACACAAGGAAATAAGGCTACGGCAACTGTTGAGAACAGATTGCTTGAGATAGAAGGTCTTGTTCTTGACCTTGAGTTCAAAAGGTGCTCGGTTGACGGCCAGGAGGTAAAGCTTACCCGCAAAGAGTTTGAACTGCTGGCGTATCTTATCAGGCATAAAGGTAAGATATGCTCAAGGGAGCAGATATTGAGCAGTGTATGGAGTGATGAAGTTATAGTTCTTGACCGTACAATTGATGTGAACATCAACCGCCTGCGCTCCAAGATAGGAAAGTACGGTCCATTTATAGTTACACGTTCAGGGTTTGGATATGGATTCAGAGACTAAAACTTCTTACAACAAAAGGCTATTCCTCTTTTTTCTGGGATTCCTGTGGTCTATAATCTTGTGTTTCATAGGTTTCCAGTATGCCAGGGAGAAGCAGTTCAAACAGGAGTTCCTTAGCGCACAGCTGCAGTTGTATAACCGCAACCTGATCTATCAGGTTGAAGAAGGGCTTTCTTTTGAAGATTATATAGCCTCTCACGAGATGCCGTTTGACCACTTGCGCATTTCTGTAATATCTCTCAATGGTTCAGTGGTTTATGACAATATGATTCCTCTGGATTCCCTCAATAACCACCGTCACAGGCCAGAGATTGAACAAGCATTCAAAAAGGGGCAGGGATATCATATTGGAAGACAGTCCCAGAGTGACGGAAGATTGTATTTCTACTCCGCCACAAAAGGGAAGAGGGCTATAGTGCGTACTGCTATCCCATACTCAAACGACCTTAAGGAGATGCTTAGGGCAGACTGGACATTTCTTGCAATAATGGTATCCATCAGCCTTTTTGTAAGTATCCTTGCATTTTTTGCTTCCCGACAATTGGGTAAAACTCTAGAAAAACTCAACAGACTGCGTGATGAGCAGGAGCGGAACAAACTCAAAAGACAACTCACCAACAACATAAATCATGAACTGAAGACCCCTGTGGCATCAATCCAGGTGTGTCTGGAGACATTGCTCAGCGGCATAGAGTTATCAGATGCAAAGAAAATGGAGCTCCTTGAGCGATGTTATATGAATACTGCCAGGTTGAGGACCCTTTTGCAGGATGTATCCTTGATAACGAGGATGGAAGAGGGGACCCATATGATGCCAAAAGAGCCTGTTTTGCTCAACACAATAATCCGCGAGATCAGTGCCGAACTGGAACTCTTGCCCGAAAATGAAAAGATGGTGCTTAACTCCAATTTTAAAGAGGAGGTTATCGTTAACGGAAACCTGCAGCTGATAGGCTCAATTTTCAGGAACCTTACAGAAAATGCCATAGCATATTCCGGCGGGCGCAACATTTATATCAATCTGCTTGAGAACAGTGCAGATGAATGCCGCATTTCATTTGAGGACGACGGACGCGGCGTTGATACTGAAAAACTCCATCGTCTCTTTGAACGTTTTTATAGAATAGATAAAGGCCGCTCCCGACAGGTTGGAGGTACCGGCCTTGGACTATCCATTGTAAAACACGCTGTGCAGTTCCACGGTGGCACAATCACCGTAAGCAACAGGAAAGGAGGCGGGTTGAGGTTTGAGTTTACTTTAAGAAAGTAGAAAACACCGTATCCGTTTCTGTTCTTGCAGTTTGTTGTCCACACATACCCTTTTTAGACACCTCTACATTAAGGGTTAGTGTGGCAGATCCAACAAAAATGTCAGATTCTCCACACTCATCCCGTTTAGAATGATCTGTAGCCATACCCACTGTGGACAATGAATTGCAGTAATTGGTACCCATCACCTACGGTGCCTCTTTTGCGCAGGAATGGGGTATCTTTCCCGCTTGGAATGAAAAATTGGTGTGTCACAAATGCACAAAAAAAGGCTCCAGAATCATTCTGAAGCCTTATCCTGGTGACCCGCCAGGGGATCGAACCCTGGACCCCAACATTAAGAGTGTCGTGCTCTACCAGCTGAGCTAGCGAGTCTTTGAGTGATCCAGAAGGGATTCGAACCCCTGACCCACAGATTAGAAATCTGTTGCTCTATCCAACTGAGCTACTGGACCAGTCCCGCGTTGGCTGATTGCCTTAGCGGGTGCAAAGATATGAAAAAATTTAATACACAAAAATTTTTTTTCATAATTCTTATTAACTTTACAAAAGTTTGATAGTATTTTCTGAATGTGGTGGAGGATATGACAAAATTGAGACTGGATTTATCTGTACTGTTGAGACATTTAATGATTCAGGGGAGGACATAGATAAAATTTATGCGGGCATACTTTAAAATATTGATTTTAATTCTTCTTTTGCTTGTTTCTGTTCAAGGAACTTGCAAAAAGAAGCAGCCGTTTCTTCAGAGTTATGTAGATACTCTGGTATCCAGACTCAGGAAGCAGGTAAAGATTGTCAATAACAAGATGCCTGATTATGATGCAAACATTTTTGTTAATGGTACGGCAGACTTCCTTAAAAGGAACCGTCTGCAGGAGTATATTCCGTATCTGAACAAAGCCTCTAAAGGGGTTAACCATTATAATGCAAAGTTCATTGGTGCTGTTACTTTTACAAATCCAAATATATATAACCAGACCCTTTTTGCAATTTCATCAAATAAAAGGAAGTTTGTGGAGAGGCATATAGAGACAATAGTTGCTCCCAATCTGAGGTTGAATGTTTATTCGCAATATTTGTATGGAACCATATATTCTCCGTTGGCATATAAGTCGGGAAGATATTATAAGTTTTCATTGGATTCCATTTGGCAGCATAATGGTGCAACTTATTACAAAATAGGTTTTACCCCAAATATTGCAAGTTTCAAGTTTGTGAGCGGTTATTTAGTTGCATCTAACCGCAACTGGTCTATTAGGGAGATGAAGTTCAGTGGGGGAATGGAATTCATAGATTATACCAGTATGGTCAAGATGGGAGAAGAATGTAATCCCGACGAATTTCTGCCAAAGAAACTCCAGATAGAAACTAATACTAAAGTGCTTGGAAATCATCTGTATGGAAAATATGTCTCGTCGTTGAAATACAATTCCATTAAGGAGTCACATTTTGTTAAGGATAAAGGGCGTGAAAAGTATGATCTTACCCTGCAATACAACACAAATGTTGATACACTCTCTGCTTGGGCAAGGTTTATAGTAAATTTCAAGGATTCTGTGGTGTTGGCCGACATGCCACCGGTACAAATGAAAGATCCAACTATACAAACAAGACAAGCAAGTGCTTTTGAAAAGATGGGACGTTTTGTTGTAAGTAACCATTCTTTCAACCTTAAAGATATTGGAGAGTTGCGCATTACCCCTTTGGTAAGTCCAATTCTTTTTGATTTCAGTACAAGAAACGGTATATCTTATACACAAAAGCTCAAATATTCTAAGGTAACATCCAATGACAGAGTATATATGCTTGAGCCCCGTATTGGTTATAACTTCAAATATAAAGAGTTTTATTGGGGTCTTAAGGGTGAGGTTGTATATGCTCCAAGAAAGATGAGCAGGCTGTTCATTGACATTGGCAATGGAAACAAGATAAATACACACAGGGTTATCAATACATTGTACTCTCTCCCCCTTATGGTATTTGACACTTCCAGACTCAACCTTAAATATTTCAGAAATTCGTATGCCAGGTTGGGTCATAAGATAGAGATATCCAATGGATTCAGTCTCAGTACAAATATTGCTGTACAAACATATAATGAAATTGATGATTCAGACCTTACTGTAATTTATCCGCAAAGCCTGTATGTAAAGAGATCAAAAGAGATTGCAAGGCACTCTTACAGGTCTTTTGTTCCTGAGATAGAGCTTACATATACCCCACACCAGTATTATTACTATAATGGTAACAGGAAGGTTTATCTCTACTCCAGATTCCCAACTTTTACACTCAATTTCGCCAAGGCCATAGATGGAGTGCTCAACAGTATTATGGCTTATGACAGATTGGAATTTGATATGAACCATAAGATAGCTGTTGGACCTATGCACAATCTCTATTATAGGGTAGGGACAGGCATTTTCTTCAATTATACAGACCTTTTCTTTGCAGAATTTAACTATCTTAGGAAAAACAATCTGCCTGTGGGTTGGGATGATGATATTGGAGGGGCGTTCCAATTGTTGAACAGATACCAGTACAACGATATAGAAAGATACTTTAGAGTTAACCTGAGATATGATGCGCCGTTTTTGCTTGCTTCATCCATTTTAAAAAATGTAAAGTATATAACTAAAGAAAAACTTTATTGTAACTTTTTGTCTGCAAACACAATGAAACCATACATAGAAATAGGGTATGGAATAGGAACATATTTGTTTAACATAGGTGTATTCTGGGGTGGGGAAGTTACCAAAATGGATAAAGTGGGAGTAAAATTCACATTTGAGATATTTAACAATTAAATTACAGCTGATATGAGATTTTTAACAACATTAATTCTTCTTGTGGCCCTGATTGCCCCAATGAATATGAATGCACAGAGTGTTGCCCAAGGCAATATGTCTGAGTGGAGTGTGGAGAAATATAACAGAATTTCTCAGGTGCTCAAACAGAACCAGCATAAGACAGTTCCTGAGCTTATGATATTGACAGCAAAGGAAATGCTTGGAACAGAGTATGTGGCGGGCACACTTGAGCAAATTCCGGAAAAATTGAATGTTTCACTTGTAGAAACAGACTGTATCCTTTTTGTGGAGAGTTGCCTTGCAATTGCCTTGAATGCAAAAAAAGGTATTTTTAATCCCGACAGCCTTTGTGCAACAGTACAATCATTCCGTTACCGCAATGGAAAAGTGGACGGATATGCCAGCCGCATCCATTATACCAGTGAATGGATAAGACAAGGGGAGGGAAGAGGCATTTTCAGAGAAATTACTGATGTGTTGAGCGCCGATAATTTGTCGGGACAAAGATTCTCATATATGAGTGAGCATTCAGATGCATACAAGCAGTTGAAAGATAATCCTGCTGAGGTTGCCAGAATTGCCCAGATGGAGGAAAATTTGAACAAATACACAGATTATTATGTAATTCCTAAAGAGGATGTGCGCAAAATGGAGCACCTATTGAAAGATGGTGACATTCTTGGTTTTAACAGTACGGTTAAAGGATTGGATATTGCTCACGTGGCTTTAGTATACCATAAAGAGAACGGAGAAGTTGGATTCATCCACGCATCACAGGCAGACGGTAAAGTGGTTATTGATGTAAAGGATATCCACAATTATGTGAATACACGTAAAAACAATAACGGAATAAGAATCATTAGAGTAAACAGATAATATGGACAAATCTAAAGTTTATTACACCAATCTCCGCTGCAAGCCTGGGGTAAATCTTCTTAAAAAATTGAGAAACCTCATTAAGGCTGCAGGGATAGAGAAAATTGATTTTAAAGACCAGTATACTGCCGTTAAACTGCATTTTGGCGAGCCTGGAAATATGGCTTACATAAGGCCTAACTATGTGGCAACGGTGGTGGATTTGCTTAATTCTTTGGGTGCCAAGACTTTCCTTACAGATGCAAACACCCTATACAAGGGTAGGAGAGATAACGCTGTGGACCATTTGCGCAGTGCAATGGTGAACGGATTCAATCCAATAGCGGTAAATGCTAATGTGATTATTGCAGATGGCTTGAAAGGTACCAACTATGCTGCAATTCCAATAGAGGGGGCAAAATATTGTCCTGCACCAAAAATTGGCCAGGCCGTAGCAGATGCAGATATAATTATAAGTATCAGCCATTTTAAAGGTCACGAGCAGGCAGGTTTTGGAGGTGCCCTTAAAAACCTGGGAATGGGGTGCGCAAGCATTGCAGGTAAACTTGAACTACACTCATCTTCACAGCCAAAAGTAAATACAGACAACTGTATTGGGTGCCGTATTTGTGAAAAAAACTGCAATCACGGGGCAATAACAGTAGGGGAAGACCGAAAGGCTGTAATAGATTATGACAAATGTGTTGGTTGCGGACAATGCGTGGCACTTTGCCAGTATGCTGCTGCAGTGTTGGCAGAGTGGGATACCTCAGAAGTGCTTAACTGCAAAATTGCAGAGTATACAAAAGCTGTTCTGCAAGGGAAACCAAATTTCCATATTTCACTAATTATGAACGTATCCCCTGAGTGCGACTGTTGGGGCCACAACGACGTGGCAATAGTGCCCGACTTGGGAATGATGGCATCATTTGACCCTGTAGCACTTGACCAGGCCTGCGCAGACCTTGTAAACAAAGCACCTGTAATTAACGGTTGGGGGCAGCACAAACACACTGCAGAGTGCGGTTGCGGATGCTCAGACCAGGAGCATCAGGAACTCTTCAAACACATTCATCCCGATACCGACTGGGAGAGCGGTTTGGAGTATGCCCAGCAGATAGGTTTGGGAACAAGGGAGTATGAACTTATAGAGTTGTAATTAAGGCTATTCAACCATTTCCAGAACAATATCCGGTGAGTTTTTCAAATCTGCAAGACCACCGGGTATTATTTTTACAAACACTTCATTATTACCATCTTCTATGTGAGTATGTGTAATTTTTACCTCCACTGTCCAATTGAAGCTATATTCTGGACGGAGTGTAAGCTGATACTTTGATACTCCATCTGTACACTTCCCTGTTACTGTCCGTTGTTTGAAGAAATAAGGGAAACTCCAGTCAAATATGAATAATGAATGGACTTCCATTCTGAACGTATTTCTCTGACTCCCATACCTTCCTTAACATAAACTATTACCCTCAAATTATTATTGCCTGAAATTTTATTGTCAGCACTCCATTTATCTTCTATAAATCCGTCCCATAACCACTCTTCTTCATAGAGATATGGACCATCTATATAAGAATGATGAAAGGGTACATTGTGTTTAAACTCAATTGAATATCCGATTATATTTTTTATTCCATCCAATTGTACTACTATTTTAGGATAAATCGTACAATGAATATAATGTCCATATAATTCCCCCGTATACCAATCTTGGTATTGTCCCTCTTCAAACAAAACAGGTTCATTATTTGTAATAGAAACAACTTTCACACTAGGATTTAAAGTTTTAAAACTATTAGGCCAACTGTCTACATAATATTCCGCATCTTTTGTTCCATAATGATGGAATAAATCTCCATGATCGCTAGAATTGAATCTATAGAAAGTGGCATAATAATATGTTGTATTACAATCCAAATTACATAATTCAACTGAAAAATCCATATTATCAGCATATACAACAAATGCATTTTCACTATCAAAATTCAAATCATGGTAATCCTTGGAATAAATAATTCCCCATTTTCCTTTTTCTTTTACTTGATCATTAGGACAAAAAATTCGTCCACTTACCACTGCTGTATTACAATAAACTTCAGCTCCCATACTTGTTTTTGTAGTAACACCAAATCTTGCAGAATCAAAAGTATGTAATTTCGCATTTGTCGCATATTGCGAAATGCAATAGATTACAGAATCACCTTTTTCACCATATGTTTGACGACAGAGATCTAGATCATCAATAATTTCTTCTACATTTTCATAATAATAAAAATTGGAAATATTATCCAATGCTGTTTTCAAGCGTTTTACTTGAGAAGATGTGTAATTCTCTCCTTTTTCAAGAATTGCATCAAGAGCTCTTACAACTTTTTGAACCTTGTCATCACGATTTAAATAAGTTATTGTTAGAAAATTATTTTCTGACCTCGAATAACAATTATAACCAGTAATTTCAAAAGGTATACTATCCAATATTTCATACTTGTTTTCTGTTGCAAAAGACACAACAAGTGTATCTCCTATATTGTCGAAATAATAAGTTTCATCTGAGAAATATAAAATTTCAGGCAAGTAATTTGATTTGTTTGCAAAGATGCAACAATCATAATCACCCGTAGGTGACATAAATTGAAGATATAAATCATCAACACTTTCATCGTTTTCCTTAAAAAACATATATCCACCTTTTTCATAGATAATATTAGAATCCCATTCACCAATATTATCTGTTAATTTAATCATACCATCTTTAAGAATTGTTTCAACAGGAATCAAATAAATTTCTTTTTCAGTAGAACAAGCAAAAATTATTGTTGAAAGTATTAAATATACAAACAACCGGAATAACATTACTTTTTTCATTTGTGATATTTTTAAGGAAAGTCTTATAAATTAACTGAAAATTATGACAATAGCAATTGTAGCCATAATCTCCGAGATTAATGTACATATATTTTTTGTTTGACTGATGAATTCTGCAAGATTTTTGATGCAAAAATAAATAACAACATTTAGTGTACCTGATGATTGTAAAAAATACTATCATAACCCAAATCGCATGAGTGATTCTGAGATAATAGTCATCCTCATTCACTTTAACTTAGGTGGATTTCGCTGTTTTAAACATTATTACCTACACTATAGCTGGCTGGGAGCTTTCTGATGCAAATCCAGCCAGTATTATAGTTTATGGTGCAAATAACCGTCTCAATGAAGGGTGTGAATTTTACCACTCAAACTGCTCACTTACCGGGAAAAGACCGAACATTCCGCCGGTGTGGATGAACAGGATGTTTTTGCTGCCAACAAGTTTGCCACCCTCTTTAAGTTCGTTGTATACGCCGTACATTGCTTTGCCTGTATATACAGGGTCTAAAATTACAGCTTCTTTGCGTGCCACGTGTTTGATGAACTCAAGCTCCTCTGGGCGGCTGATAGCATAACCAAGGCCCACATATTTGTCAATTACCTCAATGTGGTTTCTTTCAAGTGTTGCATCTTTATACTCAGGCAGGTATTGCAGAGCACCGGTAGAGATATTGTGAATGATATTTGTAAAATACTCAATATCATCGCATACAGCCATACTTACAACACGTTTGCCATAGTTGTGAATCTCGTTTGCAAGGTAAAGGCCTGCTGCTGTTCCACCAGAACCAGTTGCTACAACCACTGTATCAAAGGTTACACCAAGTTCTTTCTCTTGCTGTACAAGCTCATTCATACAATTGTAGTATCCTAAAGTGCCAAGCTCGTTTGATGCACCCTCTGGGATTACATACGGATTGTAACCCTGTTTGCGATACTCATCAGCCATAGCTTCCATAATCTCACCTCTATGGTTGCTGTACTCTTCTCTTGTACAAAACTTTACATCTGCACCCATAAGTTTGTCTAAGAAGTAGTTTCCTTTTACGGGCGGATGCTCACTGATACGTAGAAGTACTGCACTCTTCATACCTAATTTGGTAGCAACAGCAACGGTAGCACGGCAGTGGTTAGATTGTATGCCTCCACAAGTTATAAGGAGGTTGCATCCCTTATTGACTGCATCTTCCGCAAGGTATTCCAACTTTCTCACTTTGTTTCCCGATATCTCAGAACCGGTATGATCATCCCTTTTCAGCCAGATATTTGTTCCAAATTCTGCCGATAATCTCTCCAGTTTCTCAATCTTTGTTGGGAGATTTGCAAGTGTCATTTTTTTCATAATTCTCTGAATATTTTTAGTGTGTATAATTCAATTTCTTGCGCAGAATCCTCCTTTGCGGTAATTCCGAGCACCCAAGGGCACTATGTCTTGCTTGGGCAGCATTGAGAAATTGATTTGGAAAGTTTGCCGCAGCAAATGCCTACCCTCCAAGTATTTTATTTATATTTGCACAAATTTAATATTAAAAATAATGTTTCTAAAAAAATTATTCCCGTTAGCTGCAGTTTTGCTGCTTATTTTCAATGTGGCAGATGCGCAGACAGTTGATAAGGATGCAGAGAAATTTGCTCCACTTTCAGAGGCAGTTGCTTCTTATCTAAAACCTGTTGCTTCAATTGTTGTAAAGGTTCAGGTAGATTCAGCAATTGTAAATGGCAAGAACCTTGATATCCATTTTACAAAGCTTACCGGAGATTATTTCTTCAGAGACAATTCTGTAAAGGATTTGTACCAGATTGCAAAGGATAATCTTCCCGACGAATACAAGGGGATGAATGTCACTCTTTATGCAAATGGATCAACATTGCAGGAGTTGGCTTCCACTTTCTATTCAGAAGCATACAAGACCCCTGCAAAACCTAAGAAAGCAAAGAAATCTAAAGTACAGGAGCCTGCACTTGTTGAGAATCTTTCTCTTCCGTATGACATTACATACGGTTTGAATGGTCGTCACCTTGCATTGTGGCAGAGCCACGGCTGGTATTACAATCAGCCTACCCACAGATGGCAGTGGCAGAGAGCAAGACTTCTTAATACTGTAGAGGATCTTTATACTCAGAGTTATGTGGTCCCATTCCTTGTTCCAATGTTGGAGAATGCCGGTGCCAATGTGCTTCTTCCAAGAGAGAGAGACATCAACAAAGTGGAGGTTGTTGTAGACAATGATGCTTTGATGGGTGGTTACTCAGAATTGTCGGGAGCAAATGTGTGGAAAAATGGTGGTGTTGGTTTTGCCAATGCACAAGAGTACTATGAGGATGGTGATAATCCTTTTGTTATGGGTACCTATAGGGTTGCCGATGGTGTTGTGAAGGGTAAGAAACAGGTTGCCGAGAGTGTTGCAAAATGGATCCCAAGAATGCCTTATGACGGAGAGTTTGCAGTTTATGTTTCCTACAAGACATTGCCAAACAGTACTGAGGGTGCTTTTTATACTGTTAAGCATAAAGGTGGTGAGACTCAGTTTAAAGTAAATCAGAAAATGGGTGGAAGCACCTGGATTTATTTGGGCACTTTCCCATTCTCAAAAGGTTCTACGGATCAGGGTGTGTTCTTAAGCAACCTTTCAGAGAAAGCAGGTATTGTTGTTACTGCTGACGCTGTAAGATTTGGTGGCGGTATGGGTAATATTGCAAGAAAGCCTAAAGATATGCCTGCTTATAATGTTGAGGCTGTTACCAGCGGTTATCCTCGTTTTACTGAGGGTGCAAGGTATTGGTTGCAGTGGGCTGGATTTACAGATTCAATCTATTCATACACAAATCTTAAGAATGATTATACAGACGACTATATGAGCCGTGGCCGTTGGGTGAATGCTCTTGTGGGTGGTAGTAAAGTAAAACCTGATGCTCCAGGTTACAACATTCCTGTTGATATGTCTTTTGCTTTCCATACAGATGCAGGTACTTTCCCTAACGATTCAATTGTTGGTGTGTTGGCTATCTATACAAAACTTTCTAATGGATCAGACAAATACCCTAACGGAAAGAGCAGAATGACTGCACGTGAAATGACCGATATCATTCAAACAGAGATTACCAATGATATCCGTGCCGCTTATGAGCCTAACTGGAGCCGTAGAGGTTTGGTGGATCGTTCTTATGCTGAGTCACGTACTCCAGAGGTACCTGCAATGCTTCTTGAACTTCTTTCTCATCAGAATTTTGCAGATATGAAGTATGGTTTGGATCCTTCTTTCCGCTTTACCGTAAGCCGTGCAATATATAAGGGTATCCTTAAATATTTGAGTTTGGTTAACAATGTACCTTATACAGTACAGCCGCTTCCTGTTGCCAATTTTGCTGCAGAGCTTAATGGCGAGGGTGCTGTCAAATTAAGCTGGAGCCCGGTTGCAGACCCTGCAGAGCCAACAGCTGTTCCTACAGGTTATGTTGTTTACACTAAATTGAATGATGGTGGCTTTGATAATGGTTTTGTAGTTAATGATACAACAGCAGTTCTTCCAATCAATACAGATTGCATCTACAGCTATAAGGTTGTTGCAATTAATGATGGTGGTGCTTCATTCCCTTCTGAAATTCTTTCTGTAGGTATTTCTTCAGCAGCTTCAGCTGCAGGTAAACTTGCTTTGGTTGTAAATGGCTTTGAGCGAGTTTCCGGTCCTGCTGTAATGCCTAAGGATGATTCTACTTTTGCCGGTTTCAACAATATGTTGGATAACGGAGTTCCTTACAAGGCAGACTGGTCTTTCATTGGAGGTCAGTATGAGTTCCGCAGGGAGATTCCTTGGATGGATGATGACGCCCCTGGTTTTGGTGCATCGTATACCGATATGGAGGATAAAGTTTTTGCAGGCAATACTTTTGATTATCCGTATGTTCACGGTTTGGCATTGTTGAAGAACGGTTACAGCTTTGTTTCTGCTTCTGTTGGTGCTGTAGAGGCTGGCAAGGTTAATATGAACAACTATAAGGTTGTGGATATGATTATGGGTAAACAGGGCAAGACCAAGATTGGCCGTGGCGTATATGGTATCAAATATGAGGTGTTCCCTGTTGCTTTGCAGAAGGTCATTTCTGATTATTGTGCTGCAGGTGGTAATCTGTTGGTATCGGGAGCAAATATTGCAACTGATTTGTATGACAGCTATGATATTACTGAGGAGGGCAAGAAGTTTACCCAGGATGTTTTGAAATACAAATGGAGAACAAATACAGCAAGCAGCGAGGGTGCTGTGGCTGCAGTTGCAAATCCTTTTGGCTTTAGCGGGAAATTCAATTTCTCAACCAAATTGAATGATAAGATTTATGCAGTTGAGTCGCCAGATGCTCTTGTTCCTGCTGATAAGAATGCATTTACCATCTTCAGATATTCAGATAACAACATCTCGGCAGGTGTGGCGTATAAAGGTGAGTACAAGACAGTTTGTTTGGGCTTCCCTATTGAGACATTGGCTTCTCAATGTCAGATTGAGAAAATGATGGGTGAAGTATTGAATTTCTTTAATGAAAAATAATTTTTATAGGGTGGCTTTTTGGGGAGCTGCCCTTAATTTTATCTTTATATTATGACTTTACAGAGAGAACTTGAAATAATTGAACTTATTCAGAAAGAGGTAAAACCGGCTTTGGGTTGTACTGAGCCTATTGCAGTTTCTCTTGCTGTTGCCCGTTCGTGTGAGGCTTTGCGCAGTATTGGTGTAGAGGTTTCTCATTTGGTTGTGGAGGTTAGTGCAAACATACTTAAAAACGGAATGGGAGTAGGAATACCCGGCACCGGTATGATTGGTTTGCACATTGCTTCTGCTTTGGCGGTTACTTGTGGTAAGAGTTGCTATGGCCTTGAGGTCCTTAAAGATCTTTCTCCCGATGCCATTGAGGCTGCCAAGGCTATGGTTGATGCCAAGAAAGTGAAAGTTGTTCTGGCTGATACACCATTGAAATTGTACATTAAAGCTTGGGCTTACTCAGAGGGTGAGGCTCATTGTGCTTCAACTGAGATTATGAACAATCACGATTCTATTGTTTCAGTAGTGCTTGATGGAGAGTATATTTTAGCTGGTTCTCACATTGCTCCGCTGAATTGTGCCGGTTCTGCTTGCACTTCGGCTGCGGGTGTTGCTGTTTCGGGGGGGGCGGCAGTTGCTGGTGCTGCTGATTCCACTGCGGTTGGCTCTGCTAAGGAAACCACTGCCTCACAGACTCCTGCTGAGAAAACCACATTAGATTATAAATTGTCGGTGAAGGAGATTCTGCAATTTGCGCAGGAGGCCTCTTTTGAGAATATCAAGTTTATTTTGGACTCTGTCAGATTGAATAAGGCGCTGGCAGTAGAAGGTTTGAAGGATGATTATGGTTTGCGTGTAGGAAAAACAATTTTGGCACGTGAGCATACCGATGTTTTTGGTTCATCAGTAATGACATACGCTATGGCTGCCACTGCTGCCGCTTCTGATGCCCGTATGGCTGGTTGCACTCTACCTGCAATGAGTAACTCAGGTAGTGGTAATCAGGGTATTACAGTTACTATGCCAGTTATTGCAGTTGCTGAGAAAATGGGCGTTTCTGATGAACAGCTTGCACGAGCTCTTGTTTTGAGTCATCTTGTAGCCATTCATATTAAAGGTTATTTGGGAAAACTTTCCGCATTGTGCGGTTGTGTGATAGCCTCTACCGGTTCATCTTGTGGTATTGTCTACTTGCAAGGAGGTGGTTATGAGCAGGTTTGCTCTGCTATAAAAAATATGATTGGTAACATTACCGGTATGGTTTGCGACGGAGCCAAAGTTGGTTGTGCCCTTAAAGTTGCGTCAGGCGTTTCATCATCCATTCAGGCCGCAGTACTTGCAATGGATAACATTTGCATTTCGTCTAATGATGGTATTATAGAAGACTGCATAGAGAAGACTATTTGCAACCTTGGCCGCATTGGTGCTGAGGGAATGCAAACTACTGACAGAATGATTCTCGATATCATGGTTTGTAAATAGTGTTTTCTGTTTCTGAATTCTTTTATGGTTTCCTAAAAGTTCCAGGATAGTTGGTTCAGATGTGGCTGAAAAATGAAAATTTTAATACCTTTGCGTTTGGCGGGTTGTCTTATCGCTCAAGTGATTGGGAGGAAAGTCCGGGCAGGGTAGAGCAGTGCACTGTGGAAAGCACAGATAGGCGAGGAGTTTATGCAAGGGTAACAGAAAATAACCGCCGCAGAAGCACACGGTATTATACTGGTGAGTAACGTTGGTTTCTCTTTGGTGCGGGGCAGAAGATCAGCTTTGCGGATTGACAGACTGCATTACTGCGGTAAGGGTGAAAAAGTGGGGTAAGAGCCCATAGATTATAATGGCGACATTATAGTGGTATCCTACTGCATCCTGCAAGGCCATGTATACCGGCAATTAAGGGTTGCTCGTCCGTTGCCGGGGGGTAGGCTGCGACAGATAAATGATAAGAGCTTCTTAGGGTGCCCTTTGGGGGGTGCCAGTTTGAAGTACAGGACCCGGCTTATAGACCCGCCCTCTATTTAACATCCTCTGCAGACTTCTGCGGGGGATGTTTTGTGTTGTACAACATTCCGCGCTAGAAAAGGTATCTTGGAGGTTCCGGGCACGAAATGATGTAATTTTGTGCGCAGATGAGTAATATTTTATATCTTTGCACGCAAATGCTGCCTGGGTGAGGCGGCAATAAGTTATTAATATTTGCTTGGGGGTGCCATTCGGCTGAGATCATACCCTTTAAACCTGATGCGGTTAGTACCGCCGGAGGGAAAGCGTGGGAGACGTCCCACATCCTTGGTTTATTGAGTTTCTTTAGACACCTCCTGCATTAAAACAGTTATTTTATGAAAAAATTGACAGTTTTTTGCGGGATTTTATTTTTTCCATTATTTGCGTTTGCCTCGTCTTTGGGCATTTATTCTGTACAGGACACTGTTTTTGTCCATCAGATTCACAAATTGGACAGTATTGTTGTTTCTGGCATAAGGGCTGGTTTTAATACTCCTGTTACCTATTCTCAGATATCAAGTAGAGAGTTTCAGAAAGAGAGTTCAAGTCATTCTCTCCCTATGATGCTACAATTACAGCCTTCTGTGGTTGCTACTACCGAGGGCGGATTGGGTTTAGGCTATTCTAAAATGTCTGTAAGGGGTACAGATGATACTAGAACAAATATTACAATTAATGGTATTTCAATGAATGATTCTGAGAGCCAGCAAGTTTTCTGGGTTAATCTTCCTGCTGTCCACTCTTTTCTCAGCTCGGCGCAGTTGCAGAGAGGTGTTGGAACATCGGCTAACGGGAGTGGTGCTTTTGGTGCCAATTTGAATCTTGAGACTAAATTGTCGGGAAGAAACCCTTATGGAGGGGCTGATGTTACTGTTGGATCATATAAGACTTATATGACTACTATTTCTGCGGGAAGTGGTGTTTTGCCCGGTGGCTTTTCTTTTGATGTTGTTTATTCCAGGGGGGAGACTGACGGGTATATAAGGAATGCCAAGGCTGATTTGAATTCTTTGTTTGCTGCAGTGGGTTGGGAAGATGACAGGAACAGCTTGCAACTGAGGTATATTTTTGGTGATCAGAAAACCGGAATTACTTGGGAGGGTATTTCTTTGGAGCAGTATGAGAAAGACAGGAGGTATAATCCTGCAGGTGAGTGGTATGATGAGCAAGGTAATGTGCATTATTATGATAATGAGACCGATAATTATAAGCAGCATTATATTCAAGCTGCATATACCAGAAGTTTGGGAAATTTCTTTAACTGGAATACTACTCTAAATTTTACCAAAGGTGATGGTTATTATGAGAATTATAAGTCTGATGTCAAGTTTTCCAAGTATGGTTTGGATGAGATTTCTGGTTCTCTTAAAAAGAGTGATTTTATTGTTCAGCAGGATATGGATAATAGTTTTTATGCTTTCAATTCTGCCATCTTGTTACATAAAGGTATTGTAAATGCTTCTGCTGCTGTTTCTTATGGTTTTTATGATGGCGGCCATTTTGGTGATGTCATCTGGTGCAAGCATTTGCCGCTTGATTCTGGTTTCAGATGGTACACAAACTACGGGCGTAAAGAGGATTATAGTGGATATATTAGGGCTGAGGTTGATTTTGCGCACAATTTTACAGGTTTTGCAGATTTGCAGTACAGGGGTGTTTCGTATGAGCTTGAGGGTATTGATAAGGATTTTGTTGCTTTGGACTGGGGGAAAAGATATAATTTCTTTAATCCTAAGATGGGTCTTTCTTATGCCCCGGGAGATAATAGCCGAATTTATGCTTCTGTGGCAGTTGCTCACAGGGAACCGAGCCGTAGTGACATAAAAGAGAGTATCAAATCTGCCAATGCTCACAAGTTGAAGGCCGAGCAGCTTGTTGATGTGGAGGTTGGTTACCGTTTTGCTTCTGAAAATGTTTCCCTTTCTGCAAATCTGTATTTGATGGAGTATAAAAATCAGCTGGTTGCAACTGGAAAACTTTCTGATGTCGGTTATGTTATAAAAGAGAATATCCCTAGCAGTTATAGGCGTGGTATTGAGCTTGTCGGTGCCTGGCAGGTATGTGACCTTCTGAAACTGGATGCAAACTTCACTCTTTCGCGCAACAAGGCTGTTGATTATACGGCATATATCGATACTTATGACAACTCTACCAATTGGAATCCCGTTGCCCAAAGTGAAGTTTTCTTTAACAAGACCTCTCTTATCCTTTCTCCGGAGATAGTTGGTATGGCTATGGTTACTATTATTCCGGGAGCCGGTTTTGATATTTCCCTTAACGGCAAGTATGTTGGGGAACAGTTTATGGATAATTACAATTCTGATATTTCCCGTGTACCATCCTATTTTGTGTCATCTCTCAATCTTTCAAAAAGTTTTCATTTGGGGGGAACTTCTTTCTCTGATGCATCGTTTGGCCCAAAGCGCAGTTCTTTGAGTTTGGGAGTTACAATAGATAATCTCTTTAATAACAAATACTATTCTTACGGCTGGATTTACCAGGCCTGGTTTGCTGATGGCTCTTCCCCTTACATAGAGCAAGGCATTTATCCACAGGCTCCGCTGAATTTTATGTTAAAAGTGAGATATAAATTTTAATTTTGGGAAGTCGATACCCGACTTCCTAAAAAATACAGGTGTCGACTTCTAATTTAAATAGTTGATTATTATGTTTTTAGAATTATTTGGAGTGCTTTTTGGCTTTGTTTATTTATACCTGGAAATTAAGCAGAAAAAGGGGATGTGGGCTGTTGGACTTGTAATGGCTGTAGTTTATTCTGTTGTATATTGGAAGCAGGAGGTATATGCATCTATGGCATTCCAGATTTATTATGTGCTGGTAAGCATTTATGGTTTTTTGATGTGGGGAAAGGATAAAATTATTGGGAAAGATATAGTTGTCGGGAAGAATGATGAGACAGAACAAGCCTACTATAAAATTTTGTACAGGAAGCTTACTAATAAGGTTGCTCTTTGGAGTATTCTGGTCTATTGTGTGGCTACTGCATTTATGGTGGGGGTGCTTGGTAAGTATACAGGGGATCCAATGCCGTTTGCAGACAGTTCGGTTACTGTATTGAGTGCAATTGCAACATTTTGGCTTTCAAAATCTTATAGAGAGCAATGGCTGGTGTGGCTTCTTGTAAATGGAGTAACGGTAATAATGACATTCAACCTTAAATTATACCCCACATCAGTACTATATGCCGTAAATGCTGCAGCATCAGTATATGGATATTTTCACTGGAAGAGGAACGGGAAAGAGATATAAATTACTTGGCCACAACCTCCACTTTGTACATCTTTGGCCAATATTTTCCGGTAAGATAAATTTCACCGGTTGCCTGATTTTGTGCTATGCCGTTCAGCACATCAGTGGTTACCGTACGCAAGGAATTTGGTAGCAGGCCTTTACAATCAATCTTACCCTTAACGTTACCGGTTGCGGGATCAATTGTCAATATATAATCTGTAGTATATACATTTGCCCAAATTTCCCCATTTATATACTCCAGTTCATTTATCATATTTATTGGCTTGCCGTTGTATTTTACCTTTACAGAGCGTCTTACTGCAAAAGTTTGTGGATCAAGGAAGTATATGCTTTCTGTGCCGTCGGAGAGGATAAGATCTTTGCCGTTTGAGGTAAGTCCCCATCCCTCACGTGGATTGTAAAGTTCTCCCAAATATTTCAAACTGTTTATGTCATAAACAAAACATTTGTGCTCTTGCCAGGTGAGAATGTAGAGTAATCCGTTGTGTACGCAAGAACCTTCAATAAAATATCTGCCATCAAAATTGAGTCGCCTCAAATCCTTTCCACTTTTAAGATCAACCTTCCTGAACGACGAAGAACCATACTGTCCGCAACTCTCATAGAGATTGCCATTATGGAAAAATAAGCCTTGCGTATATGCACCCCTGTCGTGAGGTAATGTCTCCAGCACCTTAATTTTAAACTCTTTAGCCTTTTGCGCAAGCCCCTCTTCCGCCCAAAATAACCCCACAAAAGCCACTATTATAGCCCCAAAAATTTTAAATTTACCCATATTCAATTTCAGAAATTCTTCCGCAAATGTAATCCATTATATCTTCCCGACAAAATTCATACCTGTCTGCCCCAGAATGATAAACTTTTCTCTGTACAGAAGTGTAAAATTTCCATATGTTACAAACCAAGATTATACCAGTTGCAATATAATATACAATAAATTTGGTATTTCTGTACAAAGTTACCATATGGGGAACTCATCAAATTGCGATGGATTTAGCTCAAATATCAGTTTAAATAACATATGCGAGTGAAGTTGCGCAGGAATCAGCACCAGATTGCACAAAGTGAAGTAATTGATGCGAATTTCTGACAATTTGTTAATTTAGTTGGGATAAATTTTGTAATTTTGCGTGATTATAACTTGAAAAACATTAATATACTATGCTACTAATTGCCGATTGTGGTTCTACAAAAGTTGATTGGCGTGCCATTGCTGCAGATGGTTCCGTAAAATCTGTTAATACTGAGGGTATTAACCCCGTATTCCTTTCATCAGAGGATATTTCAAAAATCTTGGTTGAGAAAGTTGTTCCAGTAATTGGTTCAGAGGTTAAAGAGATATATTTTTATGGTGCTGGTGTTCTTGCTCCACAGCTCGCAAAGGTTTTGAGTGATGCTTTTGATAAAGTTTTCCCTGGAAACAAGTCATTCGTTGCATCAGATCTTTTGGCTGCTGCAAGAGCTCTATGTGGTCATAGTGCTGGTATTGCTTGCATTATGGGTACAGGTGCCAACACCTGTTTCTATGATGGTAAAGAGATTGTCAACAATGTTAGAGCTGGTGGTTTCATTCTTGGTGATGAGGCTTCAGGCGGAGTTCTTGGCAAGAAACTTATGGCTGACTTTGTTAAAGGTCTTCTTCCAAAGGAACTTGAGGAGGAGCTTATCAAGAGATATGATCTTGATTATATGAAGATTGTGCAGAATGTGTACAGAGAGCCGCTTCCAAGCAAATGGTTGGCTTCTTTCTCACCTTTCATCTCTGAGTTCAGAGACAACCCACATATCAACAATCTTATAAGAACAAGCTTTGATGAGTTCTTTAAGAGAAATATAGTTCACTACGACTACCAGAATCATCCGGTAAATCTTGTAGGTTCTATTGCCTTCTACTATGAGGATATCCTAAAAGAGGTGGCTGCTCAGAATGGAGCAACAATTGGCAAGATTATCAAATCTCCAATTGACGGTCTTGTGGAGTATCACACAAACACCATTTAATTGAAATTTTCTTCCCGACAGTTCCTCAAATAAAGTTCTGTCGGGACTGATATACTGAATAACATATAATTACATACAATTATGACTAAAGTAACAGAGCAATCTTCAAATTACGCTAATTTGGATCAGATGACAACTGCTGAGTTGTTGCAGAACATGAACAAAGAGGACAAATCAGTTCCAGTTGCAGTTGAGAAATGTATCCCAGAAATTGAGAAATTGGTTGACGGAATTGTTGAGAGAATGAAAAAGGGTGGAAGACTATTCTATCTTGGTGCCGGTACCAGCGGAAGACTTGGTATTCTTGACGCTTCAGAGATTCCTCCTACATACGGTGCTCCATTTGACCTTATCATTGGTCTTATTGCAGGTGGTGACACTGCTATCCGTAAAGCAGTAGAGAATGCTGAGGATGACTGGGATGGCGGTTGGAGAGATATGCAGCCGTACAATGTTAACGAGAACGATGTAGTAGTAGGTATTGCAGCCAGCGGTAGTACTCCTTATGTAATTGGTGCAGTTAAAGAGGCAAGAAAACGTGGTATCCTTACAGGTTGTATAACTTGTAATCCAGGTGCTGCTGTTGCTGCTGAGGTAGACGTTCCAATCGTAGCAGTTGTAGGTCCGGAGTTCGTAACTGGTTCAACACGTATGAAATCAGGTACTGCTCAGAAACTTATCCTTAACATGATCTCTACTTCAACAATGATCAAGATGGGACACGTTAAAGGTAACAAGATGGTTGATATGCAGTTGTCAAATGCAAAATTGGTTGACAGAGGTACCAGAATGATTATGGGTGAGACTGACATTACAGACTACGAGTATGCCAAATCATTGCTTCTTGAGCACGGTTCTGTAAGAAATGCAGTTGATTTCTACAATTCACAGAAATAAATACAGACTCTGACTCAAAAGGAAATTGAGTATTTGGGAGCAGCATTTTCATTATTTGGTGCTGGAACCTCAAACTCTTTTCTTTTGAGTCAGTCTCTATTTAATACAATATCTTACAATGTTCAAACAAAAATATTCTTCACAGTTACTTGAAAAGGCGGTTGATGAGTTTGCGTCGCTTCCAGGCATAGGAAGGAAGAGTGCTTTAAGACTTGCTCTTCATCTTTTAAAGCAGCCGGTGGAGAATATTGAGAGGTTTGGAACTTCTTTCATTGCTCTCCGCAGAGGTGTCAAATATTGTAATGTCTGCAATATGATTACAGACGGTGAAATTTGCTCTGTCTGTTCAGATTCACGCAGAGATAAATCTGTTATCTGTGTAGTAGAGAGCATCAGGGATGTTTTGAGCATTGAAAACACAGAGCAGTATAATGGCTTGTATCACGTTTTGGGAGGAATCATTTCCCCTATGGATGGAATTGGGCCTGCAGATCTGCCTATCGGGAAGCTAATTGAGAGGGTAGAGGATGGGAATGTGCAGGAGGTGATTCTTGCACTCAGTACAAGTATGGAGGGTGAGACAACCTCTTTTTTCCTTTACAAGAAACTCAGTTCCCTTAACATTAAGATTAGTACAATTGCCCGTGGTGTAGGTTTTGGTGACGACCTTGAGTACACTGACGAACTTACTTTGGGCAAATCTATCCAGAACAGACATCTATTTAAATTTTAAAAATCAATTATGAATTCAACTATTTTACTGATCACTTTTGTCCTGTATACGCTTTTGTTGTTTGCAATTGCTTGGCTTACAAGTCGCAAAGCCGACAGCAAGACCTATTTTACAGGTAATAAAAGTTCAAACTGGTTCCTTGTAGCTTTTGGTATGATTGGTTCTTCTATGAGTGGAGTATCTTTTATGTCTTTGCCGGGCAACGTTATTAACGAGAACTTTTACTATATGCCAATGGTATTTGGAATGTTCTTTGGTTATCTTATCATTGCGTTTATTTTGTTGCCACTGTACTTCCGTTTGAATCTTACTTCCATTTATACATATCTCGACCAGCGTTTTGGTGCATACAGTTACAAGACCGGAGCATCTTTCTTTATAATTTCCAGACTTTTGGGTGCTACAGTAAGAACTTTCCTTGTGATTTTTGTGCTTTATAATTTTGTGCTTCAACCACTTGGAGTTCCATTTGTAGTTGCTGCAATTGTGTTTGTAGGTTTGGCTATCCTTTATACAATGAAAGGTGGTGTAAAGACAATTATCTATACAGATACAATGCAGACAACATTTATGATTCTTGCAATTGTTTTCTCAGTGGTAGCAATCTGCAGACAGTTGGACTGGAGTGTTTTTGATATGCTTAAGAATGTTCACGAGAGCAACTATTCAAATATGTTCAATACCGACAGTGCTTCTGCAACAAACTGGATAAAGAGATTCCTTAGCGGTGTCCTTATCCCTATTGCAATGACAGGTTTGGATCAGGCAATGATGCAGAAGAGCTTGAGCTGCAAGAACATTAAAGAGGCGCAGAAGAATGTTATGACATCAATCCTTATGATGATTCCTATCAACTTGTTGTTTGTAACTCTTGGTGCTGTTCTTGCTATCTTTATGCAGAGCCATCCTGAGCTTATCCAGCAGGTTACCACTGCTGCAGGCAAACTTGAGGCAGACAAGATCTTCCCTACAGTTGCCCTTACACTTGGCCCTATTGTTGGTGTTGTCTTCTTTGTAGGCCTTATTTCTGCAGCATACCCTACTTGTGCAAATGCCCTTACTTCACTCACCACTTCTACATGTATAGACTTGGTTGGTATAGAGAAGCATGGTTGGGATGATGAAAAGAAGAGAAAGGTTAGAATGAATGTAACCTATATTATGGCAGCTTTGTTTGTACTTATGATTTGTGTTTTCAACATACTTAAGAACGATGCCGTAATCAATATGGTTTATCAGATTGCATCTTATACTTATGGACCTCTTTTGGGTCTGTTTATGTTGGGTATTTTGACTAAAGTAAAAATCAACGACAAAGCGGTTCCATTTGTTTGTATTATTGCCCCAGCCATATGTTTCTTAATTGAGAACTATTTGTTCAGCTTTGGTTTCTCTTTAATTGCAATTTGTGCTGGTATTACAATACTTGGACTTATTCTCTCAAGTATGAAATTATTCCGTAAGTAATATTGGATTATGACAAATTTTGAGCTTTTGATTCTTGCCATAAGTCTTACGTTTGATACTTTTGCTGTATCTTTAGGTGGCGGAATCTCTATGCCCAATCTGAAATTCTCAAAGAAGGCTATGATTATAGCCTTCTTTGGAGTTTTTCAGGCTGCTTATCTTTTTGTCGGATGGTTTGTTGGAGGTAAATTTGCCAATTTTATTACGGATTGGGATCATTGGGTTGCTTTTGCCATCCTTGCCTGGTTGGGAGGAAAGATGTTTTTGGGAGCACTTAAAGGTGGTGAAGAAGATGAGGACAAACCAAAAAAGTCAGATTTCCTTTGCGTAAAGAGACTTGCAATTCTGGCCACAGCTACAAGTATTGATGCTATTGCAGTAGGTGCTTCCCTTGCCATATTGAATATTAATACCACCCAGATATCAAATGTCACTTTCTTTACTTTTATTGCTACAGCAGTTGCCGCTTTCATAGGTTTGCAGGGAGGCATCCGTCTTGGTAACAAAGTTGGTAAAAAGGCAGAAATGTGGGGAGGTGTAATTCTTATAGTTATAGGGATGAAAATCCTTATTGAGCACGTGATAACATTTTAGGGTATAACATAATCATTTTTTTCTTACATTTGTATAATGTAAAAGCCTGCATATGATTGAAATTTTCTACAAATCAAAAGGACAAGTCATATCTGCGTCTGAGATTGCCTACCTGGAAGAGTTGGGATTTGATGATGTGTTGTGGATTGATTTGTTTGAGCCTACCGGTGAGGAGAAAAGGGCTGTAGAGGGTTTCCTTGAGACCACACTGCAAAGTCGTGCGCAGGCAGAAGAGATTGAGAGTTCATCTCGTTATTCAGAGACAGATACCACCATTTTTGCCAATACCAACTTCCTTATTCCTGGTCCCGACGATTACAGTATGGAGGCGGTATCATTCATTATCTCTGAGGGGGTGCTTGTAACCATCAGACAGGTCCCTCTCCGTACATTTACAGATATGCAGAGGAGAGTTTCAGTTTCTCCAAAGCTTTATCCTACAGGATACCATATTTTGGTTGCCATTCTTGAGAGCAGGATTGACCTTGATGCAGATATGATTGAGCTTATGGCCAAGGAAATTGCCCAGTTCAGCAAGAGTGTAAGTGCAGGTGAATCTGTAAGTGAGGATTTTCTTTTGGATATCAATCAGTTGCAGGAGAATACAATGATGGTAAGAGAGAACATCATTGATAAACAAAGGATGCTCTCTTCTTTCCTTAAGAGTGACAAATATCCGCGCGATGTACACGCCAAACTGAATGTGCTTGTAAAGGATATTGCATCACTTCTTAACCATACAAACTTCAATTTTGAGAGATTGGAGTATCTTCAGAATACTGTATTGGGTCTTATCAACTTAGACCAGAACAAGATTATGAAGGTTCTTACATTTGTCTCATTGCTGTTTATGCCGCCAACACTTATATCAGGTATATTTGGTATGAATGTGGTTCTGCCAATTACCAATACAAAATGGGATTTTGTTATTGTATTCGGATTTATGTTGGTATCTGTAGCTGTGGCTTCGTTCTTCCTGTTCAAGAAACGCAAGATGTTTTAGCATCTTCCTCAGTACGATTTTATCCAGGCCTTTATATCAAACAGAGCTTTTTTAGGACGCTTAACGAGATTATGCAGTATGAAATAGATCTTTACTGCAGTATAGTGTACGATATTTGAATGCCTTCTGAAAAATTTTCTGAAGGATTTCTGTACAATTATTTCTCTTTGCATATTGCTCCAGACATTTTTGCTGCACCCTCCACCATAGTGGAATACTGGGGTAGGGAGGTTCTTTATTGCTATTCCATTTTTCCAGAAACTCCAGAACAGGTCCATATCTTCTCCGTAAATGAAATACTCCTCGCACCATTTTCCCACTTTTTCAAAATTGTCTCTGTCAATTATTACAGATGCTCCTCTATGCCAGAATTTTGCTTTTTCCCTTGAAAAGTTCCATAGCATTATATTCCATAGGAAAGGGATCTCCATTTTTCCATTTTCAATTGACCCGTCTCTGTTTATAAGAGGGGTAACATATACATTGTTTGGGGATTCCATTACAATGTTATAGTCTTTGTCTGCACCTGGCTGCAGTTGGGTATCGGGATTAAGGAAATGTAAAATATCCCCATCTGCTGCTGATGCTCCCAAATTACAGCCTTTTGCAAATCCAAGGTTTTCTCTGCTGATAATAAACTTGAACTGAACTTTATCTCTAAATTCCCTGCACAGATCAATGGAGTTGTCTGTAGAGCAGTTATCAACTATCACAGCCTCGTAGCTTGTAGAAAGCACCCTTTCAATGCTTTGAAGACATTGTTGCAGAAGATTCCCCGAGTTATAATTGACTATTATTATAGAAACTTTATTGTTCATCTCTTGAGTTTTAAAATTTTTAGAGCTTCATTTCTTATGTCTTTGTATTCTTCTGCCTTGTATATCAGTTCATAAGAAATTAAAGTAACTGCAAAACCAGTTGTTATCTGAGTCAGCAGGGCAGGCAGTGGTGGCACATCTATCACCTCTCCAACAATATACACTATCATTCCCATTATTGCAGATATGAGTATGAAAGGGAGTATATCTTTTATCTGCATACATATTGTATATGGAATTTCTTTTGATACATATCCTGCATGTATTATATAAGATATTGTGGCTACAACTGCCATACCCCACAAAAGCATTTTAATATCATATATAATTCCCAAAGTAACAGGTATCACTGCAAGAAGAGTTTTAATTATTTCCAGTTTAAGGGTAATCTCAGATTTTCCGTTGGCATTAAATACATTAACACTGCCCAAAACAAGTGGTAGGAATATTCCCGACAGTCCCAAAATTCTCAGAAATTCTACTGATGGGAGCCATTTGCTTCCAATCAATACTTCAATCATTGCCTCTGCACATCCAATCAGTCCAAATACGAGTGTTGCAGTGAGGAGTATTGTAAGTCGTACAATTTTTTTATAGACTCTTACTTGTCTTTGTGGGTCATCCTGGATGCTGCTCATTACAGGATATCCAACTCTTTGTACTGCTTGTCCGATATTTGATGTTACCATACTCTTGAATTTGTCTGCCCTGTTAAAATAGCCTACTGCTACCGGATTATACATTTTTCCTATAACAAAAGAGTATATCTCGTTCCAGATTACGCTTATCAGTGAGCAGGCCAGCAATTTGCTTCCAAAACTGAACATCTCCTTAAAACTTGTTGTTGAGAATATTAGTGATGGTTTCCATTTTGAGAATATCCATAATAGTACAGATACTGCCCCTTGTTTTACAAGTTGTTGTGCTACCAAACTCCACACACCCCATCCGGTAAGGGCCATCCATAAGCTTATAACTCCGCTGGCTACTGATGCAATAAGGGATATGATGGCCTGAGTTTTGAAATCTATCTTTCTTATAAAATTTACTTTCTGTACTTGTGTAAAGGAGATAATAATTACAGAGAGACCAAGCACTCGGAGTATTTCTACCAGTGATTTTACATTCAGGTATTTTGCAATAGAGGGGGCGGTAAAATAGAGTATTGCATATATGATGGTACCTAATACAAGATTTGTATAAAAAACGGTATTAAGATCTTTGTCACTTACATTCTCTTTTCTAATGAGCGCTCCGCTAAAACCGCTGTCCATTAGTGAATTGCCTAATGCTATGAAAATGGCAACCATTCCAACAAGGCCAAAATCTTCTGGTGTAAGTATTCTTGCCAAAAGTATACTTACTACTGCGGTCATTCCGGCTCCTACTATGTTATCTGCTAATCCCCAACTGAGCCCTTTTGCTGTTTTCTCCTTAAGTGTACTCATAAAAGATCTTTATAAATTGATATCATAGTATCTACATTCTCATTCCAGTCATATAGCCTGCATACCCTTTCTCTGCCTGCTTTTCCCATCTCTTCCATTTTGGTAGGGTTATCAATCAGAGATTGTATTGCCTGTGCCGCTTTTACATAATCTCCTCTTGGTACTATAATTCCTGTTGTCCCATCTTCTATAACCTCTTTAAATCCGTCTGCATCGGATGCTATTACCGGACATTGGTGTGCCATTGCTTCTAAAGCTGATACTCCAAAACTTTCTGATTGTGACATATGGCATACCACAGAAAATGTGTCGTAAATTTCTGGGAGTCTGCTGTTTTCTACAAATCCTCTGAAGTTCACTTTTCCTTGCAGTCCAAGTTCTTTTGTCAGGGTTTCCAGTTTTTCTCTGTCGGGACCATTACCTACAAGTTCAAGTGTGCAATCCAGTTGTGGGTTATTCTTTACAACTTCATTGAATGCTTTGATGATATATTGCTGGCCGTAGTTTCCCGACAGTGTTTTTACACATCCAATGATGAATTTCTCTTCTGGAAGAGGTGATCTTCGGTAAAACTTCTCTGTATCCACTCCAAAAGGTGTTATTTCAAATTGCTTGTGGGTATAACGGGAGGCCTCTTTTGCCATTATGTGGCTGGTGGAGAGAACTTTGTCTGCTTTACCCAAAGTGAACCGCACCATTTGGGCGTGTATTGGCGATTTTTTTGGATATATGTATATGTCACTTCCCCATACAGAAGCTATAAATGGGTGGAACCCGCTTAGGGCTGCAATGAATGAGTAACTTGTAAGGTAATGGGAGTGGAGTATATCCGGTTTCTCATCCCTTATTACTCTTTTAAGGTCTTTTATTGCCTCAAGATGCCTTTTAATAGGGTACAGTTTTCCCTTTGTCTCTCGTTTGTAGTTGAAGAGATTGAAATAGTGGCAGGTGATCTCACGTTGTGTGTAGAAATCACCTGTGTATGGGACTATACTGTACAGGACGGCATCTATACCTCGCTCTTTTAGTGATGATACCCATCTTTGGGTATGTACACTTGTAGCGTCTGAGACAATCAGTACCTTCATTATTTCTTGTTTACAATTTTATTGTACAGCAATAATCCAACTATGCTGAATACTCCTATTCCAGAGAATATCAGCCATAGTAATGATGGTTTTCCCATCTCTTCTATGATTGTTACATAAAGGCTTGCACCAAGGAATGATCCTATGGAACTTCCTATAACTCCATAAAGGAATGAGTATCCCATATAAAGGGCTTTTTTGTCGGGAGGAGCAATGATTCCAATGTAAGAAAGGAATTTTGGATGGGTGGTCATCTCTCCAAGTGTAAACACCATTAGTCCTGTGATGAAGACCCAAGGTGATCCGCTGATGCTGAGGATTGCCATACCTAATGTTCCACATCCAATACCCATAATCATTGTTGGAAGTGCAGGCCAGTTTTGGACAAGTTTTGATACAATCAATTGCAGACATATGATTACTCCGGCGTTGATTACTGTAACGTGCTCTGTGTCAAATTTCCAGTTTGGATTATCTACAAAGATGCCAAGGAATGAGTTTACCGCATTGTCGAATGGGGTCATATCTACATACTCTTTCAAGTACCACAGCACTGTTCCGTACATCTGGAAATAAAGAATCCAGAATCCGGAGTACAAGAAGATAAGTACAATGAATTTGTAGTCTTTCAGTACCTCAAGGATTCCTACAAAGAGTTCTTTAAGGCTTTTTCCCTGTTTTGGAGCATTAAGGTTTGCTGCCGGCTCTTTATACAGGAACGTGTTTATGAGCATAAGGATACATCCCACTGCTGCTGCCATATAGAAAATATTGTGGTATCCTCTTGCTTTTAGGATTGGAACCAGAATAAGCGGTACAAGGAATGCACCAAGGTTAATTGACCAGTAGAAGATTCCAAATCCAAGAGTTGAATTCTCTTCTGTGGTTGATTTTGCTATTGTTCCTGATATTACTGGTTTGAAAAAACCTGCTCCAACTGCCATAAGAAGCAATGATGCAAATACCGGAATATATGATTCTGTAATTGATGTAAGGAAGTAACCGCCTGTTATGCAAGTGAATGCAAAGAAAAGAATTCTTCTGTATCCGTAGCGGTCTGCAATTCCTCCTGCCACAATTGGTAGGAAGTACAACAATGGCTGTATTGTTCCCATAATTGTTCCAGCCTGGGCTTTACTGAATCCCAAACCTCCCTCTTCTCCTGTAAGAACCAGGTAAACAGAGAGTACAGAGAGCACACCATAATATGCTCCTCTTTCAAAGAATTCCATAATGATTGCTACCCAGAAATTCTTTTCAAAACCTTTGTTTTTTTTCATAAGTAAATATCTGTAATTGTTTGATAATCAATTTGAATTTTGGGAAGTCGGGTACCGGGTTACTCATAAAGTCGGGTACCGACTTTCTATTTTAAAATTTTTATAATCCACTCCCACAAAGCATTCATCTGGTCGGGGTAGGTCCAGTGTCCAATGTTCTCACCTATAATGAGTTGTTTAGGGGATTTTATAACGTTATATGTTGCACGGGTTGTGGTTGGGGCGCAGGTAATGTCGTTGTATCCGTACAGATAATGTATAGGGGTTTTAAGGATGCGGGCAAAATTTGCCACATCGTAATATTGTGCAGTCTCAAGATTTGCAGGGGTACAGTTGGCTGTATTTTTAAATACGTGAGGCCAGCCGCCAGCACGGCCATGTGTATATCCTTCCATATCGCAAAGAGCAGGGAAGTAGGCCACTGCAGCTTTAATTCGGGAGTCAAGAGCCGATGTTACAATTGATAATGCACCACCCTGGCTTCCTCCAAATGTTCCAATATTTCCATTGCACTGTGGCAACGAGAGCAGAAAATCAATACCTTTCACGCAACCTAAATACACCCTGTTATAATAATAGGTATTCTTGTTCTCGATATTGTCTGTAGGGTATCCTGCAAGGACTCCGTTCCCCAAATCTGTATAGATGCTCCCCTGAAGGTTTACGGGAATTCCGTGTATCCCAAGTTCAAGAATAATTGCCCCTTGAGCGGCGTGGGCAATATCTCCACCTTTTTCACCAATGCCAGCTCCCGGGAATCTCAGGATTGCAGGGTATTTGCCTTCAGCGGCTGGCATTGTAAGCATACCATACATCCTGCTGCCACCAACATTTCCATAAGAAATATGATAAACATTCACATCTTTGGTGCATTTTTCCGGGACAAGATCCATCTGAGGCTTCAAATTTACTTTTTCCAGTTTTGCTGTCTGGCTTTTCCAAAATTCCTCAAAATCCTTTGGAAGCTTTACTGTAGGAGAAAGTTTGTCGGGAGAAAAACCTATAGTGCACATATTTGAGTAAGTTTTGCCATCTACAGAACATGTGGCCTTTATCCTCAGGTAACCCGGATTTTTCATAGTACCCAATGCAATCTCCCCCTCGGTTCCTTTAAGGGTAATTTCATCTTTTTTGTGCGGAGCCATCAAATCCTCAGAAACTTCATATTTTATTGTAGGATTTTTTATTGCAACACCCTGATGCAGAACCATTACCTTAACTTTAGCCTTTTCACCAGCAGTGTATACCGCATCAGTGTCATTTGGTATAAGCAGTATCTGGACTTTTTGCATTTTTGGCTGAGCGGAAATAATTGGTACAGCAGTAATTTGTACGGCAACAGCCAGCATCAGTACAAGAAATAATTTTTTCATAAGAACATTTATTACCATCTATCTGCAAAAGTACAAAAAATATACATTCATCCTCTTGTCCCTTTTTCTGTTCCTCTTCCCGACAGAATTTTCTGTTTCCACTTTTTCTCCCGTGTGGTTTTGCCGCTTGTCGCGTGGTGTGGGGACGGTTGCTATTTCTGCCTGGGGGAGCCCCAAAAAAGTGACTCCACGTGGTAAATGGGTATCTTTTCTGCTCCGAAGTTGGGGTGAAGTAGGGATTAAGAGTGGATGCAGTGGGGATGTATTGGGGGAAAATATGGATGAAGTGTGATTATGTTGTGTAATTTATTGAAAATTTAGCAGATAAATTTGGTGGAGTGTTTATTTATAGCTATTTTCGCGCGCTCAAATTTTTTGAGACTATAAATATTGTTTAACCCACTAGTAAGTTAATTAATTAAATGAGTAACGAAACTAAAGTAACTGTTGAGGAGGTTGAGGCTCCAGTAGCAGTTGAGACTAAAAAACGCAAAAGCAACGCTTCTGTTGCAGTTGACAAATTTGATTGGGATGCATTCGAGCAGGATACTGACTACGGTGTATCTAAAGAGGAAGTTGAGGCTAAATATTCAGAGACCCTTTCTTCAGTAATTGAGAACGAGGTTGTAGAGGGTACTGTAGTAGCTGTAACTAAAAGAGAGGTTCTTGTTAACATTGGTTACAAGAGCGAGGGTGTCATTGCTGTTTCTGAGTTCAGATATAACCCTGAGCTTGCAGTTGGTGACAAAGTAGAGGTATATGTAGAGAACGCTGAGGACAAAAAAGGTCAGCTTGTTCTTTCACACAAAAAAGCTCGTTCACTTAGATCTTGGGATAGAGTTAACGAGGCATTTGATAAAGATGAGATCGTTAAGGGTTACATCAAATGTCGTACTAAGGGCGGTATGATTGTTGACGTATTTGGAATTGAGGCATTCTTGCCAGGTTCTCAGATTGACGTTAAACCTATCCGTGACTACGATGTATTCGTTAACAAAACTATGGAGTTCAAGATTGTTAAAATCAATCATGAGTTCAGAAATGTTGTTGTTTCTCACAAAGCACTTATCGAGGCAGAGCTTGAGGCTCAGAAAGCTGATATCATTGGCAAATTGGAGAAAGGCCAGGTTCTTGAGGGTACAGTTAAAAACATCACTTCTTACGGTGTATTCATTGACCTTGGTGGCGTAGACGGTCTTATCCACATCACTGACCTGTCTTGGGGCAGAATCAACCACCCAGAGGAGGTTGTTGCTCTTGACCAGAAGATCAATGTTGTTATCCTTGACTTTGATGATACTAAAAAACGTATTGCTCTTGGTCTTAAACAGCTTAGCGCTCACCCTTGGGATGCTCTTGATGCAAACCTTAAAGTTGGTGACACTGTTAAAGGTAAAGTTGTTGTTCTTGCAGACTACGGTGCATTCATTGAGATTCAGCCAGGTGTAGAGGGCCTTATCCACGTTTCTGAGATGTCTTGGTCATCTCACCTAAGAAGCGCTCAGGACTTCTTGAAAGTTGGTGATGAGGTTGAGGCAAGCATCCTTACTCTTGACAGAGACGAGAGAAAGATGTCTCTTGGTATCAAACAGCTTAAAGCTGACCCTTGGGCTAACATCAGCGAGAAATATCCAGTTGGTTCAAAACACAATGCAGTTGTAAGAAACTTTACCAATTTTGGTGTGTTTGTTGAGCTTGAGGAGGGTGTTGATGGTCTTGTACACATCAGCGATCTTTCTTGGACTAAGAAAGTTAAACATCCATCTGAGTTTACTGCAATTGGCGAGAACCTTGAGGTAGTAGTTCTTGAGATTGATGCAGAGAACAGAAGACTAAGCCTTGGTCACAAACAGTTGGAGGAGAATCCTTGGGATGTATTTGAGACTGTATTTACAGTAGGTTCAGTTCACGAGGGTACTGTAGTTGCTTTCAACGATAAAGGTGCAACTGTAGCTCTATCTTATGGTATTGAGGGATTTGCTCCTGCTAAAGCTCTTGTTAAAGAGGATGGTACTACTGCTAAAGCTGAGGAGAAACTTGACTTTAAAGTTGTAGAGTTCAACAAATCAAACAAAAAAATCATTCTTTCTCACTCAAGAATTGCAGAGGATGCAAAGAAAGAGGTAGAGGCTAAAGAGAACAAAGAGAAAGCAGCTGAGGTAGAGTCTACTCAGAAAGCTGTTAAAAAGATCAAAGCCAATATAGAGAAAACTACTCTTGGTGACATTGATGCTCTTGCAGCTCTAAAAAGCGAGATGGAAAAATCTTCAAAATAATTGATGGAATTTTCTTTTATGACAATGGGGACGGCTTCGGCCCTCCCCACTGCCAACAGATACCCAAGCGCTCACATCCTTACGGTTCGTGAGCGTTTGTTCTTGATAGACTGCGGAGAGGGAGCTCAGATGCAGATGCGCAAGTATGGTGTTTCATTTGGCAAAATAGACCACATATTCATATCCCATATCCACGGAGACCATCTGTTTGGTCTTTTTGGTTTGCTTTCCACAATGGCAATGAGTGGCAGAGCGGGTGATTTGCACATTTATGGCCCTGAATCCATCGGGAAGATACTCTCTTTCTTTATGGAAAATTTTGGGGAGGGGATAAAATATAAAATTGAGGTTCACCCAATAAAATGCAAGGAACCTGTAAAAATTTATGATTCCCGACAGGTGGAGGCATTTGCATTTCCTCTGGTGCATAGGGGGGAGACCTATGGATTTCTTTTTAAAGAGAAAACTCCGCAATTGAATGTGCGCAAGCATCTTATTGAACCATATAAACTTTCATTGTATGATATTGCCCGTTTAAAGGAAGGTGAGGACCTTGTGCGCACGGCAACTTTTACAGATGAAGATGGGGTTGAAGTAGAATATGAAGAGACTTTAAAGAATGAAGATTTTACATATCTGCCATATAAACCAAGGTCTTTTGCATACTGTACAGATACTCTACCGTTCAAGAGACTTGCAGGCTGGATTAAAGGGGCAGATATGATATATCACGACTCCACCTATACAAATGAGTTTTCTGAACTGGCAAAATCAACTTTTCATTCAACTTCCAGCGCCGCCGCTTGTTGTGCTATTGAGGCGGGTGTCGGCAAACTTGTGTTGGGGCATTACTCTTCAAGATACAAATCTTTGGATACAATGCTTGAAGAGGCTCAGGAGGTGTTCCCAAATACAGTTCTTGCCAAGGAGGGTATGAAATTTGAAATTGAATTGGAGAAATTTAAAGATTAACATTATGAGAAGGTGTTTAAGGGTTATTTATTTGGTGTCTGCTATCTTCTTAATTGGTAGCGGCAGTTTGTGTCTTTATGCACAGAATTTACCTGTAGGGAGTTCACAAAACTCTCTTTCAGACAAAGTCAACAAGCTTGGACAGACACTGTTCTTTATTAACAGGTTGTATTTGGATACTGTAAATAATGACAATCTTACAGATAAAGCCCTTATTGCCATAATGAAAGAGCTTGATCCGCATTCATCATATATTTCAGCTAAGGATATGAAGGCTATGAATGAGCCGCTTGAAGGAAATTTTGATGGAATAGGTGTTGAGTTTGCACTTATAAATGACACTCTTACAATCAACTCTACAATACCAGGCGGTCCGTCTGAGAAGGTGGGTATAAAGGCTGGAGACAAGATCATTAAGGTTGATGATGAGGGTATTGCCGGAACAAACCTTACAATTGAACGAGTTCACGGATATCTTAGGGGGCCAAAGGGAACCAAGGTTAAGGTTGAGGTGATGAGGAGATATGTTGCCGAACCATTGGTATTTATGATTACCAGAGACAAGATTCCTTTGAACAGCCTTGATTCTTATTATATGCTTGATGGAGATATTGTATATCTTCGTCTTACCCGTTTTGCAGCCACTTCATTTAAAGAGCTGTTGTTGGCATTAGATGAATTGCAGACTTTCCCCAAAGGTATTATTTTGGATTTCAGGGGAAATCCTGGGGGGTACCTTGTTGCTGCAATACAGATTGCAAATGAATTCTTAGATAATGGAGAGCTTATTGTTTATACAGAAGGACGTACTGTAAGGAGAATGGATGAGTATGCAAATGGTAATGGTTTGTTGAAAGATGTTCCGGTTGCTGTTCTGATAGATGAAAATTCTGCTTCTGCCAGTGAAATTGTGGCCGGAGCAATTCAGGATTGGGATAGAGGGGTTATTATTGGCCGTCGTTCTTTTGGTAAGGGACTTGTCCAGCAACAGCTTCCACTTCAGGATGGCTCAGCGCTAAGACTCACAGTTGCCCGTTACCACACTCCAAGTGGGCGAGTGATACAGAGTCCGTATGAGCAGGGTAAAAAAGATGAATATTATAAGC
This sequence comes from Candidatus Egerieisoma sp., assembly GCA_045645465.1. GTDB lineage: Bacteria > Bacteroidota > Bacteroidia > Bacteroidales > UBA932 > Egerieousia. The sequence continues at coordinate 145,468 of JAZRIV010000043.1, read as the reverse complement.
AGACAATAGAGAGGTTCAATAGGGGAGAGAGCTTTAACAGAGACAGTATCCATTTCCCTGATTCTTTGAAATACAAGACATTGAAGTTGGGCCGTACTGTATACGGCGGTGGTGGAATTATGCCAGATATCTTCATTCCTCAAGATACATCGTATTATACCCCTTTCTACGGGGAAATTCTCAGGAAAGGACTTCTCACAGATTATATGAATGAGTACTCTGACAAAAATAGGGAGAAGATTCTTAAAAAATATAATACATTCAAAGAGTTTGAGGACAAGTATGTTGTTCCCGACAGTGAAATCTCTGCATTCCTTGAGTATTGTGCAGCAAAAGGGGTTGTCCCTAAGGAGGGGGATATGGAGATTTCTGGAGCCGAGATAAGGCGTTACTTCAAAGGATTGATCATACGCTCTGTATATAACTTTAACAATTTTATAGAGTTTGTCAATAAGGAAGATGCTGAGATTCAGAGGGCTGTTGAAGAACTTAAGAAGCGGGGTTAATCCCCGTTTTTTTATGCTCCGGTATAATTCAGGAGAGGTATGGACACAAAAAAAGGGTAAGCTTGATATATCGCACCGCTACAACCGCATACCCTTGCTGCCTTCCGGCCCTGGGGGAGTTTTGCAGGAGCTGGTCGTATATGACTTACCCGGGCACAAAGGTAAGAAAATTTATTTATTTGCCAAACGAAAATTGAGCGTGGGGTCAATCCATATCATTTTTTGGGCATCAAGCTGAATGAAAAAGGCAATAATGAATCAACTGATCCGATTATTTGGATTCTAGTGTTTGAACCAACAATGATTTTGACTGGTTTCCCGGAACGTAGCTGACTCTCAACCATAACTTGTATGCAGGCAGCACAAGGATATACCAGATTTTCTGTAAGGGCTCCTTTCGTTTTTGCAGCTATTGCAATTGCTTCAACTGCCACTTTAGGATACTGGTGATGAGCGGCAAACAAGGCTACCCTCTCTGCGCACAACCCCGAAGGCGATGCGGCATTTTCCTGATTGGATCCGGTAATGACAGCTCCATTTTCCATAAGCACTGCAGCTCCTACATTAAATTGTGAGTAGGGGGCATATGAATTTTCAGTTGCATCAATTGCCGCCTTGTATAGATGCTTATAAGTAGCAGGAAGTTCCTCAATGGTGTCATACTCCCGATAATTTAAGGTAAAGCTTTTTTCTTCCATACACATTCCTTTTTTACAAAGATAACGATTCATTTATTTTTATTTTCTTCCTATCTTTGTTTATATGAGAACAAAAGTATTTTTATTTATGGCCGCTTTGCTGTTTGCGGCAGGCCATATATTGGGGCAAAATCTTACAAGAGAGCAATATATCAACAAATACAAAGATATTGCAGTTACCCAGATGCATAAGCATAAGATTCCTGCAAGCATCACGCTTGCCCAAGCTTGTCTGGAGTCTGATAATGGCAATTCTACCTTGGCCCGCAAGGCAAACAACCATTTTGGAATCAAATGTCATAACGCTTGGAAAGGCAAACGTTTCAAACACGACGATGATGCAAAAAATGAGTGTTTCAGAAAGTATAAGAATGCCAAGGATTCTTTTACAGACCATTCTTATTTTCTTATCTCTGGAAACAGATATAATTCTCTGTTTGACCTTAAAATTACAGATTACAAAGCTTGGGCTCACGGACTTAAAGCTGCAGGATATGCAACAAACCCTAAGTATGCAAAGTTGCTTATAGATATCATTGAGGAGTACAGATTGTATGAGTTGGATACCCCTTATGCGCATAAGAGTGTCAAGAAGGAGGAGAAGATTGCCAGGAAACTGAAGAAACTGGAGCAAAAAGCTGCCAAAGCTGAGGCAAAAAGCAGAAAAGCAAATGAGAAGTTGCAAAAGTTCAGGGAGAAACATTTGATATGGGCGCCACCGGTGAAGCCAAAAGCATCAGACAAATCTACGGCAAACGGAGCATCAGCTACTTTGGATAAGGCAACTGTCTATACAGTTAAAGCAGGTGATACCCTTTATTCAATAGCCCGCAAATATAGGACTACAGTAGACTCAATACTTAAACTGAATCCGGGCCTCAAGGCAACTGAACTTAAGATTGGCACTGAAATAACAGTTAAGCAATAGATGAAAAAAATAATTATATATATTCTTATAGGGGCAGTTTGTGGTGCGGCATCAATTTTTGTTCCCAGATTTTTGAACGAGTACAAAAAAAGTGTTCAAGAGAAAACAACTGTATATATACCCCTGCAGGCAACTTATTCCCAGATGCTTGACTCCGTTGCAACGGCAGTTGGGGATATGAAATCATTTGAAAAAGTTGCCAAAAGGGCATCGCTTGAGGAGTCTTTCAAACCTGGAAGATATATTCTTACTCCCGACAAATCCAATAAAGATTTGGTTAGGATGCTCAAGATGGGGTGGGAGTCACCAATGATGCTTACTCTGAGTGGGAACATTAGGGGAATGGAGAAACTGTCGGGAATATTAGGAAGAAAACTTGCAGCAGATTCAGTATCTTTTATGGAATATTTCTCTAAGGCAGAGGTTGGAATGTGGATGATTCTCCCCAATACATACGAAGTATACTGGACAATTTCTCCAGAGAAATTTGTTGAAAGAATGGAGAGGGAATATGACAAATTTTGGAATGAAGAGAGAAAAGCCAAGGCAGAAAATATAGGATTGACCCCTGTTGAAGTTTCTATCCTTGCATCCATTGTTTGTGAGGAGACCAATTATGTGCCTGAAATGCCAAAGGTTGCAGGCGTTTATATGAACAGGCTTAAGAGAGGGATGAAGCTGGATGCAGACCCCACTGTAAAGTTTGCATTGAATGATCCTTCTATCAGGAGAATACTTTTCAGACATCTGGAGGTGGATTCTCCATACAATACATACAAATATGCCGGGTTGCCTCCCGGACCTATAACTGTTCCAAGCATTAAAGGGCTGGAGGCTGTCTTAAATTATGAACATCATAATTATTTGTACTTTTGTGCCAACTCCAATATGGATGGAACACATAAGTTTGCCCGCACGCTCTCTGGGCACAATAGAAATGCAAGAGAGTATCAGGCAGCACTCAATAGGTTGAAAATAAGGTAGATATACATTAATGTCAGCTGGTTATAGCTGAAAATACATATATTAATATGAGAATAGCAGTTGGACTTTCAGGTGGTGTTGATTCAAGTGTGGCAGCTCTTTTGCTCAAGAGGGCAGGACACGATGTGGTGGCTCTTTTTATGCAGAACTGGCACGACACTACCGGAACCCTTCACGGTGATTGTGAGTGGGAAGAGGACAAGTTTGTGGCAGAGATGGTTGCCAAGAAGCTGGGTATCCCCTTCCATTTTGTAGATTTGAGTGATGTTTACCGCCAGAAGGTGGTTGATTATATGTTCTCTGAGTACGAGAAAGGTAGAACTCCAAACCCTGATGTATTGTGCAACAGGGAGATAAAGTTTGATGCTTTCCTTAAATGCGCCCTTGAACTTAATGTAGATTATGTTGCCACAGGACATTATTGCAAGAAAGATGAGTTTGTAAATGAAAAAGGGGAGAAGATTTACCGTATCCTTGCAGGAGATGACAAAAATAAGGACCAAAGCTATTTCCTTTGTCAGCTTTCGCAGGAACAACTCTCCAAAGCACTCTTCCCGATAGGTGATATAGACAAACCTGAGGTAAGACGTCTGGCCAAAGAGGCAGGACTTCCAAGTGCGGAGAAAAAGGATTCCCAGGGAATCTGTTTTGTCGGTAAAGTTGATTTGCCGGTGTTCCTGCAGCAGAAACTCAAACCCAAGGAGGGCAATGTAATTGAGATTTTTGCAACCCGGGAGCAGAGGGAACCATATACCACTGCAGCGCTTAAAGCTGGAGAATGTGTTGCAGATTTGGAGGGAAATGTGCTGGTATCCTCAAATGTCCTTGGAGAGAATTATGCAGATTATACTCCCGATGAACTTGTGCAGTTGGCCCAACCGCATATTTATACTCCTGAAGATGGAAAAGTGATTGGAAAACATACCGGTGCCCAGTTCTATACCATAGGACAGCGTAAAGGATTGAATATTGGTGGGCATAAAGAGTCCATTTTCATTATCTCAATTGATATTGAAAACAATAATATTTATGTGGGTGAGGGGCATTCACATCCGGGTCTTTACAGAAAGGGGATTAAGATAGTGAACGAGGAGATACACTGGATTAGGGAAGATCTTGCAATGGAGATTGGAGAGCGCCGCCGATATTTGGTTAGAATCCGTTACAGACAACCACTACAGCAGGCTACACTATACAGGGAGGAAGATGGTTTGTATATAGTTTTTGACAAACCTCAAAGGGGAATCTCTGCAGGTCAGTTTGCAGCCTGGTACACCAGTGGCGAAGAAGAAATGACAGGCAGCGGAGTTATTGCCAGATAACTGGTTTGGAACAGTTCTCTTAGAATGTGAGTTGCAGCCCGTCGTATGCTGAATGTACATTCTCCGGGAGAATTGATTCAAGTTGCTGGTATGTTCCCAACTGATGCGAAAGATGAGTAAGGTAGTTGCGTGGTGCACCTACCTTTTTTATTACCTCAAGTGCCTCTGGCAGTGAAAAATGTGAGATGTGTTTCTCTTTTCTTACAGTGTTTATTATAAACAGTTCTGCTCCTTGCATTTTGTCAAATTCTGATGCGGGGATGCTGCTGCCGTCTGTGATGTATACCAGATTGCCAATTCTGAACCCTAAGATAGGGAGCCTGTAGTGGTATACCCTTATGGGGGTTATTGTAAGGGTTGCAGAAGAATTGTCGGGAAGAACTTTGGTTATTGTAAATGGCTCCTCGTCAATAGTGTGGAGTTTGTATTCCGGTACTCCAGGGTATTTGTACTCTGCAAAGGCGTATGAATACTCCATTTTAAGGGATTCCTGCACAATTTCCTCTGCATATATGGGAAATGCCTCCTTACGGAAATAATTGAACGCGCGTATGTCATCAAGGCCACCGGTGTGGTCTTTGTGCTGGTGGGTAAGGATTACTGCATCCAAGTCAGTGATATTCTCCCGCAACATCTGCTGGCGGAAATCTGGGCCGCAATCTATCAGTATGCGGAAAGCCCCCTCTTCTATAAGAGCGGAGGCCCTCAACCTGTTGTCACGCGGGTCTGAGGATTTGCATACAGGGCAGCTGCAACCTATCATTGGTACCCCTTGTGATGTTCCTGTGCCTAAAAAAGTAATTTTTCCCATACGGCAAAGTTAGATAATTTTCCCTACCTTTGCTCCCTATGAGCAGTGGAAAATTATACCTGATACCCTCTCCACTTGGAGAGAATAACCCGGAGGAGGTAATTCCCTCTTTTGTGTTGGAGAAGCTCCAGCATATAAACCATTATGTTGTAGAAGAGTTCAGAACTGTACGCAGATATCTTTCCCGAGCTGGGCTTAAAGGGCGCATTGAGCAGTTACAGATGTATGAGCTTAACGAGCATACATCTGCAGCCCAAATTGAGGGTTATATAAAGATTTTGCAGGAGGGGAACGATGTGGGGCTAATATCCGAGGCAGGACTTCCTGCTGTTGCAGATCCTGGTGCCCAGCTTGTTGCCCTTGCACACAATTATGGTATTGAGGTGGTACCTTTTGTCGGCCCATCTTCTTTGATGCTTGCCCTTATGGGAAGCGGTCTTAACGGGCAATGTTTTGCCTTTACCGGGTATCTTCCTGTAAAACCTGATGAGAGAAAGGCCAAAATCAAGCTGATAGAGAAGGTTTCTGCTCAGTTGAACCAGAGTCAGATTATAATTGAGACCCCATACCGCAACGGGCAGCTTTTTGCAGATTTGTTGGCAGTATGCGGCCCAAAAACACGCATTTGTGTTGCGGCAGATATAACATTGCCCACACAAACAATAATTACCCGCAGTGTTGCAGCCTGGAAAAAATCTCCAATTGAGATAGGCAAAAGACCTTGTGTGTTTGTTTTATTGGCGTAGTGTACTCGGTAACCGAGTTATATATTAAGATTTTGATTATGAATAAAGTAGAGTTGATAGGGATGCAGTTTTATGCATACCACGGATGTTTTGAAGAAGAGCAGATAATTGGGAACAAGTTTGTGGTGAATTTTTGGGCTGAGGCAGATTTGAGCAAGCCAGCCCAGACAGACAATATTGCAGATGCCCTCAATTATCAGGAGGTATACAATATCATTAAGGGACAGATGGAGATAAAATCCCATTTGTTGGAGCACGTGGCAAGGAGGATTCTGGATGCAGTAAAGGCGCAGTTTCCATATATTACCAATGCACAGGTGCAGATAGACAAACTCAATCCACCTCTTGGAGGTCAGGTATATGCCTCAAGAGTAACTATGAACTTATAATTTATTCCCGATAGTTTCAGATGGAAGGTACAAATAAGACAGTAGCATTTGTAACTCTGGGGTGCAAACTTAATTTCTCAGAGACATCAACCATAGCACAACAATTTTTGGATAGTGGTTATGAGAGGGTTGCACAGAGCAAGCCTGCAGATGTATATGTCATTAATACCTGTAGTGTAACAGAACACGCAGACAAGAAATGCAGACAGGCAATAAGGAAGCTCCACAAACAGAACCCCGATGCAATTATTGCTGTTACAGGGTGCTATGCCCAGTTGAAACCGCAGGAGATAATGGAGATTGAGGGGGTTGACATTGTAGTTGGTGCAGACAAGAAAGGGGATGTGTTTCAATTGGTGAGCCAGTTGCCGTCCAAGTTGGGAACAGCCCGTTCATACTCTTGTGCAATAAATGAGGTAGAGACAATTTTCCCTGCCTTCTCTCACGGAGAGCGTACACGCTCATTCCTTAAAGTTCAGGACGGGTGCAATTACCACTGTTCATATTGTACAATCCCTTTGGCAAGGGGAAAAAGCAGAAATCTCCCAATTTCCACTTTGGTAAAGGAGGCTCAGGAAATTGCAGCCAAAGGAATTAAAGAGATTGTTCTTACCGGTGTCAATACTGGAGATTTTGGCCGCACAACAGGTGAGGATTTCCTTGATCTTTTGAAGGCCCTCAATGATGTTGACGGTATTGGACGCTACCGCATCTCCTCAATTGAACCAAATCTTCTCAGAGAAGATATAATTGAGTGGATTGCATCGGGAACAAAATTCCAGAACCACTTCCATATCCCTTTGCAATGCGGTTCCGATGCTGTCCTTAAGGTTATGCGCCGACGCTACAATACCACAATGTTTGCAGAAAAAATAGAGATGGTACGCCGTATAATGGGTGATGTCTTTTTTGGAATAGATGTAATTGTAGGGTTCCCGGGAGAGACCGATGAGGAGTTTGAAAAATGTTACAACTTCCTTAAAGAGACCATCAGACCTGCATTTATTCACGTATTCCCTTATTCCCGACGGGCCAATACCCCTGCAGCCGAAATGCCCAACCAGGTGCACGAGGCAACAAAAACTGCAAGAGTTGAGGCATTGACAAAACTATCTGAGCAGTTGCATGAAGAGTACATTGCTCGACACAAAAATACCACCCAGCAGGTATTGTTTGAATCTACCCAGAAAGGTGGTATGATGTATGGTTATACGGGCAACTACATTAGAGTTGAGAGGCCGTATGACAAATCAAAGATTGGTAATATAGTAGAGGAGATAATTTAAATTATCTCCTTTTTTTCTGAAAATATCTTCACTGCACAATTTACTCCATCCAAAGCAGAGGATACAATTCCTCCGGCATAGCCCGCACCTTCGCCGCAAGGGTAGATTCCTGGCAATGAGATGTGTTGCAGAGTATCTTTATCTCTTGGAATTCTTACTGGGGATGACGTGCGTGATTCAACAGCAAGCAACAGTGCTTTGTTGGTGTAGTATCCGCGCATTTTCTTGTTGAACTCTGGAAATGCTTTCTGCAGGCGGGTTGCTACAAATGGAGGTAGCAGTTCGTGTAGTGGGGCAGGGTAGGCCCCCGGTTTGTATGATGTCTCCGGGAGGTCTTTTGAGAGTGTTCCACGGCAGAAGTCTTCCATCCTTTGGGCTGGTGCTTTAATGCTTCCGCTACAGGCAAACAGTTTGCGTTCCACATCCTGCTGGAATCTGAGCACTTGAAGTGGGCCGTGCTTGGCATATTCAGGTACATCCTCAGGGTTTACCTGTACCACAACTCCGGCATTTGCCCATCTGGAATTTCGCATAGAGTTGCTCATACCGTTAAGAACCATCTCCCCCTCAGAGGTTGCTGCCGGAACCAGAATTCCGCCAGGGCACATACAGAATGAGAACACACCACGCCCGTCTACCTGCGTTACCAGCGAATACTCTGCGGTAGGGAGATATGGCTGGTATTTCCCGTGATACTGTATATTGTTTATCAGGGATTGCGGGTGTTCCACACGCACACCCAATGCAAATCCTTTAGGTTCAATTGTCCACCCTTTTGCGTGGAACAATTCATATATGTCCCTTGCAGAGTGACCTGTTGCAAGGATTACATTTTTTGCGGAATATATTTTTCTTCCCGATGAATTGTTGTCGGGAAGATTAACCTCCTCTACAATGGCATCCCATTTTTCACCGTTGCGGACAAAATCCACTACGTGGGAGTTGAAATGCACCTCGCCCCCGTGCTCAATTACACAATTGCGCATATTTTCTATTACGCGGGGAAGTTTGTCGCTCCCTATATGGGCGTGGGATTCAATAAGGATTGCCGGGTCTGCTCCAAAGTGTACAAATAGATGGAGAATCTCCCTTATATCCCCTTTTTTAGTGGAGCGGGTGTAGAGTTTTCCGTCTGAGAATGTGCCGGCTCCACCCTCACCAAAGCAATAGTTTGAGTTAGGATTCACCCTCTGCTCTTTTGAGAGTCTGGCCATATCAAATTTGCGCTGGTGCACATCTTTCCCACGTTCCAGAATAATGGGCTTGAGTCCAAGTTGCAGGAGCTTGAGAGCTGCAAAAAGTCCTGCGGGACCGCATCCAACTACAATTACAGCTTCTGCATTGTGTACATCTTTGAACTCCTGCAGTCTGTACGGTTGTATAGGCTCCATTCCCCTTAGAGCCACATTTACCCTGTATCTGTATTTGATGTCACCTCCGCGGGCATCAAGCGAACGCTTTCTTACCTCGTGGGATATAACTGCACCGGGGCGGGCCCTCAATGCTTTCTCGCAAGCGGCAACTATATCCTTTTCTGATGGATTTAATCTGGCTGGGAAAACTACTTCTACTTCTTTCATAGCATATCAGCTGCTCTTGATATTGGTGCGGCATCAATCGGGCAGGTCATTCCAAGGCGGAACTTGCAAAGACCGCTCATCGCAATCATTGCGGCATTGTCTGTGGTGAACTTGAATTCAGGAATGAATGTTTCCCATCCACGTTTTACCCCTTCATTGTATATCCTCTCTCTCAATCCCGAATTTGCTGAAACACCACCTCCTATGGTAATCTGTTTGATACCGGTCTGTTTTACAGCCTTTATAAGTTTGTCCATAAGGATGTCTATCAGATGTTTCTGGAATGACGCACATATATCTGCCTTGTTCTCTTCAATGAAATTCTCGTTCTCTTTCAGCTGGTCGCGCAAGAAATATAGCAGGGAAGTCTTTATTCCGCTGAAACTGTAATCGAGCCCCGCTATATGAGGTTTGGAGAATTTGAACCTCTCTGCATCCCCCTCCTTGGCAAGTTTATCTACAATTGGTCCCCCCGGATATCCCAGTCCCATCATTTTGGCACATTTGTCAAATGCTTCACCCACAGCATCATCAATGGTGTGTCCTATAACTTCAAATTGCAGGTAATCTGTTACTTTTACTATCTGTGTGTGTCCTCCCGATACCAACAAGGAAAGGAAAGGGAACTGAGGTGAACGGTTCTCTTTTCCCTCCTCTTTAAGGAAGTGTGACAGAATATGTCCTTGAAGGTGGTTTACCTCTACAAGTGGTTTCCCGGTAGAGATTGAGAGTCCTTTAGCAAAGGATGTACCTACCAGTAGTGACCCTAAAAGTCCGGGACCGCGGGTAAATGCTATTGCATCAATATCATTCATTGAAACTCCTGCATTTTTAAGTGCCTGGTCTACAACTGGCAATATGTTAAGTTGGTGAGCCCTGGATGCAAGTTCAGGGATAACACCACCGTAGTTTCTGTGAACCTCCTGGCTGGCCATAACATTGGAGAGAAGATACTCGTCTGTGATGACTGCTGCAGATGTGTCATCACAAGATGACTCTATGCCTAAAATCAAGTAGCTCATAATTCTAACTTAAATGTCCAATATTTTTAAACTTATCGGTTAAGTTGCAGTTTATTGCTTAAAATGCAAATCTACTCAGTTTTTTTGATTATTTTTGTTAATTGGATACTTTAAAACGCGTTTCTATCAAAAAGTTTGTAAAAATATCGGTTGCCTTTTTTGTACTGCTTGTTTCCTTTCAAGTGGTAACCCTTATTGCGTTACAGTTTCCTTCTGTACAGACAGTGATTGGCAAGAAGGTTGCTGATTCAGTTTCAGACAAGATAGATGGGAAAATTTCTATTGGCAATGTGTATTTTGTATTTTTCAACAGGATTATTGTAAAAGATATATCCATTGTCTCAACAGATACATCTCCTTTATTGGATTCTTTGAAAAAGAATTATGGTCAAAGTGATACTCTGGTTGCCTGTAGGAAGCTTTCCGTAACATTAGATCCTATAAATCTTCTTAAACTTGATCTAAAGCTCAATACAATAACCTTATCAGATGGCGTTTTCAATCTTCAGAATGAAGAAGAGAGGCTTACTAATCTGGACAGGATTTTTAAGTTGGAAAAGGATACTCCTAAAGATACCTCCAACAAAGGCTCAGTTAACCTTTTGGCAAATGTCCTGAGACTCAATAATTTCAGATTTACACTCAACAATCCCCTTAGAGCAGAAAGCAGAGGAGACAGCATAATTAATTTCTCCAATCTTAATGTAAGAGATATATACTTAAATATCAGCGATATACATTTAAGGCAAGATACTCTTTTTGCCAGTATAAACAAAGTCTCAGGTAAAGATATAAGTGGTTTTACCCTTAAGGAACTGAATGGTAATGCAAGGATTTGTGGCAAGGAGGCTCTGGTAAGTGATTTATATATTGCAGATAATTATACAAGGGTTAATGCCCAGTATTTTTATATGAAATATGATTCTCCAAAAGATTTGGCCGATTTTACACAGAAGGTAAAGTTGGGGATAAGTTTGAAGGATGCTTACCTGAATTTTAAGACTATCGGGAGGATTACCCCAAGTTTGTATAACAGTTCGCTTGCTTTTTATTTGAACGGAGAGGTTAGTGGTACTGTGAGCAATATTCGTACAAACCAGCTTGTTGCAACATCTGAGAGTGGACTTACATTTGTGGATTTGGGGGCAAGAATAATTGGTTTGCCTGATATCTCAAGGACAATGGCTGTGGCTGAGATTAAAAGAAGTTCCACTACCTGTTACGATTTGGCAACCATAATTGCATCTATAAACAATACTCCAAGAATAAGATTTTTATCTGATTTGTCCCCTTTTGTGAGATATAGGTTTACAGGTGACCTTATGGGTCTTCTCGATGACTTTGTTGCCGATGGTATCATAAAATCTGAAGTTGGTAACATTAACCTTGATCTGCTTTTTAGAAATGAAACAGGTGAGGGTGTGCGGTTTGATGGTGGTTTCTCTACAGAGAATCTTGATATGGGGAGAATTCTCTCTAACGGTTTGTTGGGGGAGCTTTCCCTTAAAGCCGATGTCAATGCCTTTTTTAAGAATAATGGCAATGGGATGGAGATTAGTATAGATACCGTAAAGATTTCCAAAATGGGATTCAACGGCTATGAATATTCAAATATTGCAGCATCGGGAAGATATACAGACAAAAAATTTAATGGGAATGTAATTTCTCATGATCCAAATCTAGATTTATTTTTTCAAGGTCTCATCTCATTTGGTAAAGGGAAAGAGAACAGATATGATTTTAAAGCTCTGGTCCCTCATATAAATTTGGCTGCATTGAATTTTGACAAACGCTACAGTATTTCTGAACTGAGCTTTTTCACAACTGCAAAATTTACTTCCATAAACAACAACTACTTTAATGGCAGGGTAGATGTCAATGACATTGTGTACAAAAATACCATAGGTGACTATAAGATAGGTAATATTGTTTTGCAGTCTTTACAGTCAAATAATATTTATACTGCCTCACTCAATTCACGTTTTGCCAAAGCAACATATTCAGGACCAGCTCCTTTGAACAAATTTGTAAATAAAATAGCTGACCTGGTTGTACTTTCCAATGCAGACAATTTGCTGGACAGGGATTCCTCTAAAGTATACAATAATGGCAATTACAGATTCTCTTTGCAGACATTCAATACTATGGACATTTGTCAGGCTGTTATGCCAGGATTGTTCATAATGGACAGTACAAGGGTAAATGTGACAATAGACAATAAAAATAATTTTAAAGGCTTTGCCCGTTCTGGAAGGTTGGCTCTTAATGCCAATTTTATTAAGGATTTTACTCTAAATGTTACTGCTGGTGAGAAAAAACCTGCAATTGCAGATTTTTTCTCAAAGAATATCAGACTTGCTGGAATGAGAATGGACAGCAGTTCAATTAATGTAAATGCACTCAATAATGAAATTGATGCCGCTTTCAGTTTTAAGAACGACTCTACAGAGAACAATAAAGCTGATGTCATTTCGCATATTTCACTAATGCCCGGACATAGGAGTCTGGTCAAGATCCTTGATGGATCAGGAATTTCGCTTGAAGGGGAGAGGTGGAAATTTACCCCAGCTTCCATTCTATTTTCAGACAGTTCCATTGTTGTAAATAATTTGGCATTAAAGAACAATCTGCAGGAGTTTGGATTGGCAGGAAACATTTCAAGATATGAGCCTGATTCTTTACATTTTGGTATGAAGGACTTTGATATTGCCATATTCAATCTGTTCCTCAACAAGTCTTTTGATTTTAGGGGATATTTCTCCGGGAATGGAGTGATCTCAGATCTGTACAGGTCTCCAAAACTTTTCTTTGACATTACAGGTGACTCTGTTTCTGTATACAGGAATGAGGTTGGAAAACTTAAGATGATGAGCAAGTGGGATGATTCCGAAAAACAGTTGAATTTGCTTGTCAAGTCCAATTTGCATGGCAAGCCAAATTTTACAGCAACAGGTTTCTACAAACCAGACAGTACTTTCCTTAATCTTAATGCTTCTTTGGATGAGTTGTCTGTCGGTTATTTTGAGCCGTTTCTACAGGGATTGATTTCCAAATCAAGTGGTATGCTGTCGGGAGAATTGAACCTGTCCGGACCTTTGGACAAGCTTGCTCTTACTGGTAGTGATTGCAGGTTTGACAACTTCAGGTTTACACTTGATTATACACAGGTACCATATAGAGTGCAAGGTCCTGTAGAGTTGAATGAGAGGGGAATTTTCTTCACGAATCTTCCTATATATGACACTTTTAATGGCAAAGGTATTGTCAATGGCGCACTTACATATAATTATTTTAGGGATGTTGCAGTTAATACCAAGATAAACTTTACCAATCTGCAGTGTCTCAATACTACAGAAAAGGATAATGAATACTTTTATGGGAGTGCTTTTGCTACTGGTTCTGTAGATATTAAAGGTCCTCTGGACAAAATAGGCATTGATATTGATGTGGTTTCCAATCCTAAGACTGCAATTCATATTCCACTTTCGAGTTCAGCAACTGCCACACAAACAAAACTGCTTACTTTTGTTGAGCCTGATATGTGGATTGATCCTTACGATACGCTCTCTTTCAACAAGAGTACTGTAAAGAATCCTACACAACTTGATGTGCATCTTAGAGCTAATGTCACTCCTCAAGCAGACATTATGATTGAGATTGACAAGTCTGTTGGTGATGTAATTAAAGCAAATGGTAACGGTCTTATAAATATGGATATTAATCCGGCTAAAGATGTGTTTGACATTTTTGGAGATTACCACGTGAATACCGGCAGCTACAAATTTGTATTGGCAGGATTCGCAGCAAAGGATTTTACACTTCAGCCAGGTGGAACTATAAACTTGAATGGAGATATTGAAAATACTACTCTAAATCTTGAGGCAGTGTACCATACAAAGGCATCTATCAATACTCTGATTGCCGATACAAGCAGCATATCCACAAGAAGGAATGTCAATTGTATCATTGGTATGCAAGGCAAGATGATGAATCCGGAGCTCACATTTACAATAGATATCCCTGATTTGGATCCAACAACTAAAATTAGGGTAGAAAGTGCACTTAATACGCAAGGAAAGGTGCAGAAGCAGTTTATGGCGCTTATTGTTTCTGGTGGCTTTATTCCCGACGAACAGAGTGGTATAGCAAACAATACATCTATTTTATATTCTAATGCATCAGAGATTCTGAGCAACCAGATAAATATGATTTTCCATCAGCTTGGAATTCCTCTGGATTTGGGATTGAATTATCAGCCTGGCGATAAAGGGACAAATATTTTTGATGTTGCAGTTTCCACACAGCTGTTCAATAACAGAGTTGTCATTAATGGTAATATTGGTAATGACCCTTATGGCAACAATAACCGTGATGTAATTGGTAATATTGATGTGGAAATAAAACTTGACAATTCAGGCAACATACGTCTTGATTTGTTCTCACACGCTGAGGACCAGTACTCTACATATAATGACAATAACAACAGTCAGAGAAGTGGAGTAGGTATTGTTTATCAGAAGGAGTTCAACAGTTTCAAAAGTTTGTTGCGTGGCAAATCAAAGGCACAAAAAGCATACGAGAAACAGGAGCGGGAAAAGAGAAAGAAGGCCCAGTCCCGGCAGAAAGTAAAACAGTAGGGTGTAAAAATAAAGAGATTTTACAAGTCGCAGTAAAATCTCTTTATTTTTATTTTTTTTAGTGGCAGCCGCAACCGCAAGAAGAACAGTCGGAAGCACAACCGTCACCGCAAGAGTGCTGAACTTTCTCGTTGAAGAGGCCGTTTGTAAGTTCAGTCTCAGTAGCCTCTCTGATAGCCTCAACTTTACCGGTAAAGTGAAGGGCTGCACCAGCAAGAGGGTGGTTGAAGTTCATAACTACAGTCTCCTCTTTCACTTCATCAATTGCTCCGTTAAGTCTGTTGCCCTCTGAATCCATCATTGGAAGTACATTACCTTCTGTAAGAAGTCCATCCTCTATTTTACCGTCCACTTCAAACAATTTTTTAGGTAGCTCTACAATGGCATCGGGATTAACTTTGCCATAACCCTCATCCTCAGTTAGAGTGAACTCAAATGTGTCGCCAACTTTCTTTCCTGCAATGTACTCCTCAAATTTTGGAAGAAGATAACCGGTACCAAAGATGAACATCATTGGTTTCTCAGCTGCTACTGTCTCAATTACATCGCCATCAACCTCCAATGTATATGATAACGAAACTACTTTGTTAAGATTTATTTCCATTTTTCTATTTTATTAAATTATTGATTGCAAATTTGATTTAAATTTTTCATTATTTCAAATTTTTGCCTGTTACAGGCTTACCCCATCGGGTAATTTTATATCCTATTGCTGCTACTGCCACACTTACTATGGGTGACAAAATATTAAAGAAACAATAAGGCAAGTAAGTAAGGGTTGGTATGCCCAGTACGCTGCTCTGCATTGCCGCGCAGGAGTTCCAAGGGATCAGTACTGATGTTACAGTTGCCGAATCCTGAAGTGAACGGCTCAGCAGCTCCGGAGCATATCCCTCTTTCTTATATATGTCTGAAAACATCTTGCCCGGAATGATGATTGACATATACTGGTCTGAAAGTGTAAGGTTGCTTATAATACAGGTACCTACTGTACTTCCAACAAGAGATGTGCGGGATTTTATAACTTTTGTCATTACCTCTGTAATTGCACCAATATATCCGCCAGCCTCCATAATACCGCCAAATGCACAAACACACATAATAAGCCAGACGGTGTTCATCATTCCTGCCATACCGCTGGTACTTGCAAGCTCTGTTAGCATTGGACTATCAGTTACAACTTCTATAGGCATAGAGAGTATTTTAAGAGGGGCAATTGCCAGGGTCTCTGTTAATGTTGCACCGGCAGGTACAATCTGAGCTATAATTTGAGGCTGTGCAAACACCGCTACAATAGAACTGATTATTGCAGAGATGAACAATGTAAGGAATGCAGGAACCTTTTTGTACATCATAAAGATAGTTGCGGCAGGGATAAGCAGCAACCACAATGATACGTTAAAAGTAGAAGCAATCTGTGCGCTCTCTGCAGCCACATCCATATTTGCATTGGAAGGAATTAAAAATCCTGCAACTGTATATATAATTGCACATATTACAAGAAGCGGGATATTTGTAATGAGCATATATTTTATATGCTTGTAAAGGTCTACACCTGAAATGCTTGAAGACAAGTACGTTGTATCGGAAAGAGGGGATATTTTATCTCCAAAATATGCTCCCGATATAATCGCTCCGGCAAGCCAGGCGCTGTCAAATCCCATAATTTCTCCGGCACTCAGCATTGCAATACCAATTGTACCTATTGTTGTCCAGGAACTTCCCAGAATGAGGGAGATAATTGTAGTGAACAGGAATATTACCAACAGGAATATTGAAGGATTGATAAGATTCAAGCCATAGTAGATTAGTGTTGGCACTACTCCCGATATCATCCAAGATGAAGTTATGGCACCAATGGCCAGAAGGATAAAAAATACACCTGCAGATTTTTGGAAGTTGTCTGCAATACCCTCCTCAAGTTTTTCCCAGGAGATTTTCATTTTGAACATTGCTATAAGTGCAGCGGAAACTGCAGATACAAGCAGCGCAATTTGAGACGGACCGGCTGTAAGGTCATCTCCAAACAGTATAGAACCTATTACAATAAGAATTACCAGTACAACTACCGGTATAAGGGCCATTAAAGCAGTTGGTTTTTTCATTTTATATTCCTGTAAATTCTGTGTTTTCAAAAGCAAGAGAAGGGATTAGCCATCTTGAACAGGTTCTGGCATCATTTCCTACCATTGCCAAATTTTGCCACAAAGATACTATATTGCCGCTAATGTTCATTTCCCTTATTGGAAATATTATCTCACCATTCTCAAAATAGAATCCCTCTATTCCGTATGAGAAATCACCGGTAAGACCGTTGCAGTTACCCCCATTGAATCCTGTAACCAGAATACCTTTTCCCATTATCTTTATCATATCGTGGTGGGTAAGGTTCCTCAACTCCTGTGGAAATTCATCCAAACTGAAATGTGGTACAGATGCACTTTCAACAGTTGGTGCTACTCCCATCTTGTTTGCAGCGTATGTGTTTATGAAGTAATTTTCCACTACTCCGTTCTTTATAATGTCCATAGGCTGTGTGGCAATACCGTCACCGTCAAAATATCGGCTGCCGCTCATCCCTACCCAGTGAGGGTTGTCTTTCAGTGTAAATTTCTCAGAGAACACCTTTTCCCCTTTCTTATTCATAAGGAATGAGTTCATCTGTTGGATATTACTTCCATTAAGGGCCTGGAAAATAGGGGAGATGAGTCTGCTTGAACAGGTGTTGTCTACAATCATATTCATTTTGCCTCCCTGCATCTCTTTAGGGTTGAGTTTTTCCAATGCCCTTTTTAGTGCTGTCTCTCCACATCCTTTGTAAGAGAAATCTTTATAATGGAGGGCTGATTCATACCACCACCCTTCACTTCTGGCTTTTCCACGTCCTTTAACTGAGCACTCTGCGCTAACGGTAAAATTGCTTTGCAGTGAATCTCCCTCAAATCCTTGAGAATCTATCATATACTGGTATTCCAGCATATCTCCGTACTCTGTGTTTACAGATACAATCTTCTTGTTTTTTCCGTATATCTCCTCCATTACTTCAAATGCTATCTCCCTTTTTCTTGCAGGGTCCATAGTCATTATATAGTTGTCGTACTGGTTAAGGTTATCTTCTTTTCCAAACCAGCAGATCTCCATTGGAGGGAGTGTCCTGTATTCGTCGGGAGTAAGATATGAGGTTGTCTGTATTGCTTCCTTTATGAATTTTTCCAGTTCCTCTCCGTTGAGGCGGTTGGTGGAGTATGCCCCGTATCTGTTGTTTGAGATTATCTGTATGTACAGGTTGCGGTCATTTGCATTCTGCAGATTCTCCAGTTGCCCATCCAGCACCGAGAATGAATTCTGTATTCCAAAATTCATTGTAACCCTGCACGCCTGCGCCCCATTTTGCATAACAATTTCAAGCGCTTTTTGAGCAGCATTTACCTCAAATGAATTATCTATCTTATTGGTTCTCATTGTTTTATTTTTTGGAAGTCGGTCCCCGAGTTTTTAGGAAGTCGGGGACCGACTTCCTAAAAACTTTTCATAATTCAAAAAACTTTTTATCTTATGGGCTTGTGGAAAAGGAATCAGTTACTGCCGCCTACCACGAGTTTTTTAACAAGTATACTTGGCATTCCGCATGAGACGGGGACATATTGGCCTTTGCCACAAGTCCAGGTGGCATTTTCCATACGTCCGTTATTGGCTACGTCTGCTATGTCTTTTAGTGCGGCAGGACCGTTGCCTATGATGTTCACATCTTTTATAGGCTGGGTAAGTTTTCCTTTTTCAATCAGGTAACCGCTTTTTACATAGAATGTAAAGTCTCCTGCTCCAATTTGCACCTGGCCGTTGCTGAAATTGTCTACGTAAATACCTTTCTTAACCTGAGATATCAGCTCCTCTTCCGTGATTGTGCCGTTTTCCATATAGGTTGCCCTCATTCTTGGAATCGGCATATATCTGAATGATTCCCTGCGGCCGTTTCCGGTAGGGGATACCCCGTAGAATTTTGCACTTATACGGTCGTGCAGGTATGAGTTAAGGATACCGTTTTTAACCAGATAGGTCTTCTGGCCTGGGATTCCCTCGTCATCAAACACACAACTACCTCTGTTTGCAGCAATTGTACCGTCATCTACAATATTTATATTGCTGTTACAAATCTGTTCTCCCATCATGTCAGAGAAGATTGATGTCCCTTTTCTGTTGAAATCTGCTTCAAAAGCGTGCCCAACAGCTTCGTGCAACAGAATACCGCTTCCACCGGCGCCCATAACTACAGGCATGGCTCCCCCTTTTGGCTGTGACGCTTCAAACAGGAATGCAGTTTTTGCAACCGCCTCTGAAGCAATCTCCTCCATCAGCTCATCTGTAAGAAGTTCAAATCCAATTCTGTAGCTTCTTGATACACCTTTTGTTTCAGAACGTCCTTCCCCGTTTGTCATAACACAATTGGCAACCACATTTATCATGGGCCGTTCATCTGTAAAAGCCTCTCCAAGAGAGTTGAAGAAGAGTACAAGAGTATTTGAGTCTGCAATTTTCCCTATTACTTTAACAGTTCTGCTGTCTTTTGCAAATATCTTCTCATTCAAACTCTGCAAATAAGGAATCTTATACTCAATGCCAGTGTTATCCCAGTTCTTCCCGATAGGATACAATGTTTTCCCTTCCAGCAATTTTACCCCTGCAGAAACATCAACTGTAGCACTATCCTCATCTGCAATTTGGGCAGCGGTAAGGGCCGCTTTTTTCATAAGGGGCATAGTGGTGATCTCTGAGTAGGCATAACCTGTTTTCTCACCTTTCACCACCCTTATTCCAACACCGTAATCTATATGTGTGCCGGCAGCATTTACCTCCCCGTCACGCAATGTGAGTTCATTTATCACCGAATGCTCAAAAAAGAGGTCGGCATATTCACCACCCTTTGAGAGGGCAATTGAAACAAGTTCCTGCAGATTTTCTTGAGTTACTCCAAAGAAGTTCAGATATTTCTTGTAGTTCTGCATCATCAGTCAACTTTCTTTATAAGGATATTGTCTATCAGTTCACCTTCTTTTGCTGTATATATGTATTTGATTTTCTTGCCCCCTTTGTGCATCATCTCTCCAACCTTTATCCATTCGTTTTCACCGGGGTTGCTCTCTTTCTTATTCTCACCTACAGCCCATTTGTACACTTCATACTTGCCGGCAGGAATTTTTGTTCCGTTCTCTTTACCGTTGTAAACATACTGCACCTTAGCACCGTTTTTATTGCTCTTAAGGTAGCTCTCTCCATAATAGAATTTGCTGAAGTCATTCATTTTCTGCAAACCGTGTGCAGATGCTGGCTCATCAATTATTATTCTGTATGGGGCACCTTCTTTCAGGTAATCGCCAAGTGCTGTAAGGTTACAGTCTGCAAATGTCTTAAGGTTCTCCAATGATACCCATTCACCATCTTTGTTCTGGCTGTAATAAGTATAAGGTGTTTCAAATGTTACTGCAAGTGTCTTTTCTCCGCTGTTGTTCCAGAACCATCCCTCGCAATATCTGCTTCCCATTTTTGAGAAACAAAGGTCTCTTTTTGCAAAATAAGGGTTGTCATTTATGGTAAGGTTTGCAAGGAGCATAAGGTCTTTATAAAACTTGTCAGATGATGTCTCTGCAGTATGTACCCAGTATGTAGCCTGATGCATGCTCTGCGAGTGCATATTAAGAAATACATCCACATTCCCTTTTGCAAGGAGCCCCTGCAAGAATGTTCTCATATTTTTTACCTCTTTTGTTGTAACCTCTTCAGGATCATCCCAGTTAACCTCCATATTCACACCATTTGCATTGGAACGGCTGTTTCCTTCCACTACACCGTCGGGATTAGTGAAAGGGAGAATGTAGAATATTGTGTTCTCTCTCAATGCATTGGCGTATGGGGTATCTGAAACCAGCACATCAATCATCCTCTCAAGGTGCCAGCTGCCTGGAGTCTCACTTGTGTGTACACGGCCGTGGATATATACCACTTTTTTATTCTCTTTAAGGTTTTTGTTGGTAATTGTAAGAAGTGGCATATTTCTGCCGTGCTCACTCTCTCCAATGCTGCTCAAATCTACCCAGTCATTTTTTACCCATCCAATAATTTTGTTCAAAAGATGAGAGTAGGTATATGGAACATAGTATGCAATGTAAACTGCATCCTGGTCGTATGTTTTAATGATTGTTTTTTCGTCGGGAGATTCAGTTGCAGAAAATCTGGTCCAGTTCTGGTTGTCATAGCTGTAGAAAGGTCTGCGGGCATCTGAATTCTTTACATTAAGAACAACCTCTTTCCCCTTAACCCCCTCCATTTTAAAGTAGTACCACCTTGCACTTGGGGCAAGGTTCGGGCGAGCCGGATTTGCAGGGTCAAATCTGCTGTAAAAATCATAGGTTATAACCTCTTTGCCGTTCTTGCTCTCCTGAGATACGAACTCTGCCTTCTCCATTGAGCCGCACTCAAAATCAGCGGAAAATTTAATTTGTGCCGAAGCTGTCGCAGCTATAAACAGAGCTGCAATAAGTAGTAATTTTTTCATATTTAATTCTCTTTATTTGTTGCTGCGTATGCAAACAATGCAAAATCACCTTTGCAGGGGTCTCCTGGAAAAGCTTCATTCAAGAAGGTGGTGATTTCTATTGCTGTTGTAATGTCTGCGCTGTTGCGTTGAGTTATACCAAGGTTGCGGGAGCTGCGGTGCACGTGCACATCAAGGGGAATAATAAGATCTGCAGGGGAGCTGTTTTTCCATAACCCCAAATCCACAATTCCGTCATTACGAACCATCCAGCGGCGGAGCATATGAATTTTCTTGTTGGCAGCTTTCAGATCACTTTTCTGGCCGTAAACCTTAACACGGAACTCGTCGGGAGCAAGAATCTCCAATGACTCATTTTGCAGATAATATTCCCTCAGTCTGCTGCAAATTGCTGCAAAATCACACCATTTTATGGTACGGTGCAGGCTGGCATCCTCATCCCTGTACTTGCCCTCCATTACATAACTGTATGGTTCCCAATTCATTTCATCAAAAGCCCTCTTGCAATCCCGCACAATCATATCTCTGCGCCCCCAAGCCAGATGAGCTGCAATAACTGCAGCAATTTCCACATCCCGAAGGGTATATTTTTTGCCCGACAGATCCTTGTTGTTTTCCATTACATTGCACTTCCCAAGCCCAGGCATCCCTACTTTACCCTGCATCAGCCTTGCAAAATGCTTTGGGAATATGATTGGATCCCCCAGGAAATACTCCTCCTTGTTATATTCTTCAGCCAGTTGGCGGATAGTTTCAATTGTTTTCTTCATTTCACTGCAAATATACTCACTTTTTGCACGCATTTTGTTATATTGCAATATAGATATACCCCAAGATTTTATGAAACCTTTCGTTTTAATTCTAATTTCGCTGCTTGTATCATCTGTCGGATACAGATTCAAAAGTTTGATATCCGTACAGGAGAACCTGTTTCTGCACCTTTGCAGTATCTCGCAGAAGATATGTATTCTGTAGGTTTTACAGGTTATTCTGGAATAAGAAAAGGATATGATGAACTTCTACTTTATAACAGATGGAAAGTTCAGCTATTTCAGTTGAAGAGTTTTCAGGAGGTATTGGATATTATGAGGAACAAGTAACAAAAAAGCCAACCGGATTTTTCCAGTTGGCTTTTTGTATATTCCGTAAAGGAATTATTTCTTTTTGTAACGGCTGTAGAACTTGTCAACTCTACCAGCAGTGTCTACAAGTTTCATCTTACCAGTGTAGAATGGGTGAGAAGTGTTTGAGATCTCAAGTTTCATTACTGGGTAAGTAACGCCATCAATATCAATTGTCTCTTTAGTGTTTACACAAGAACGTGTAATGAATACTACGTCGTTTGACATATCCTTGAAAGCTACAAGACGGTAGCTATCGGGATGAATTCCTTTTTTCATTTCTTTATTGTGTTTAAATGTTAATTTTCAGCGCGCAAATATATGAATTCAATTTGGCTCTACAAAATTATTTTTCAGTTTTTTGCAATTATTTTCATTTACTCTCTGTTTGCAAATTTTGCCAACAGTTTCAAGAGCTCCAAATATAGCCATACAAGGGTTACTGTAAGGCCGAATGCTCCGTACCATTCCATATATTTTGGTGCACCGGCAGCTGATGCCTTGCGGATGAATTCGTAATCCATCAACAGGCTGAAGGCTGCTACCGCAACAATTACAAGGCTGATTCCAATGCTAAGAGGGCTGCTGTTGTGTAGCATACTCAAGTTTACTCCAAATAGTGACACTATCCAGCTTCCGAGATAGAATACCATAATGGAAATGAGAGCAATGCTGAGCACTTTCATAAATGTGCCGTTTACTTTAATGAGGCCGCTGCGGTATACAGTAAACATTACCAGGGCAGTTACAAGTGTAAGTGCTACTGCATTGATTACAATATTTGGTGCAGTTAGTGCAAACTGCTCGTTAAAGATTGCAGATATTCCTCCAAGTGCAAGACCTTCTCCTGCTGCGTAAATAGGGGCAAGGAAAGGGGCTGTCTTAGGTTTGAAGGAGATTATCATTGCCAGAATGAATGCAACAATAAGTCCTCCAAACATCCATCCTGTAATGGATTGAGGGTTTATTGCGTTGTAATAGAGTTTCCAGGTATATGCTGCGCCAGCAATAACCATAAGCAGCATCAGCAATGTTTTGGTTGCTGTTCCGCCAACTGTCATTACACCTGTGTTGCTGTATGCAACATTTTCTCTTCTGAATACATTTTCGTTCAATACCGGATTTGCCATAATTTCTGTTTTAGTCCGCTTGTGCAGTAATTTGCTGCAGGCGGTGGGTTAATACTGTCGGGAAGCAGATCATTTGATTCTGAACAACTGTTCTTCTTCGTACAGCAATGCCTTTTTGGCTTTGCGGATCCATTTCTGCTCCTCCACTTTTATATGCTCTTTAATATCGTGCCAATCTCCATTTCCTGCCACATAGTCAAGGAGAACCTGGTCTCCAAGCAACAATTCAATGGCTGTTCTGTCATTTCCTGCCTCATACTTGCCTGGGCGGAACTGGAATCCTGCACAATTGTCATTCAAGAATCTTATGACGCGCAAATTATGTGCCAGCGCGTGGTACTGCATATTAGGATTTGGCAAGAACTGGAAGCCGTAACAGCACTCATCTTTCCATTTGTGGAATGTAGGGATAAAGCGCATCCATCTTACAAATACACCCTCATCATATAGTGGTGATTTAGGGTCATTCCATCCCTGCAGGTTGTGTTCTTTACAATACCCTTCGAGACTCTCCATATATGGTGCACCAAACATCTCAAAAGGACGTGTTGTTCCTCTTCCTTCGCTCACATTAGTACCCTCCCAAAGGCATTGGCCGCTATAAAAGTGCGATGTGAACAATCCTGGAAAGTTAGGTGAAGGGGGGATGCTCCACGGCATAAGATCTTTGTTTGCAGCTGATGCTTTATATGAAATTATATGCAAAGGAAATTTTGCATTTATTTCATTGTAAAGCATATATGAAGTTTCTCCAATTGTAAGTCCGTGACGGTGTACAAGACCTTCTATTCCAATGAATGAGCCGTAACCGGGGCGGAGAGCAGTTCCCTCCACTTGTCTGCCAGCAGGGTTTATACGGTCAATTATATAAACAGGAAGATCTGTTTCGTTTGCTTTAAGGACTTTGAACAGGTTGAATATGGTTGAAAGATATGTGTAGTATCTGCACCCTACATCCTGCAATTCAATGATGAGGGCATCTATCTCCTGCAGGTCTTTCAGGCTTGCCGAAAGAGATTCCTCATTGTTGCCATATAATGATATAAATTCTACACCCTCCAAAAGTTTGCCGTATCCATCTCCGCTGTTAAGCTTTACCTGGTCCTGCAACTCACCAAACAAGCCATGCTCTGGCATAAAAACCTTGGTAAGTTTGCCCATCTTGGCAACACTCTCAAACAAATACTCCCCACGTTCCGGGTTCCAGGCTGTCTGGTTGCACAATACACCCAATTTGCCTCTTTTCAGCACTAAATCAGGCTGCTCAAAAAATGATGTTGTTCTGAATGAAAACATTTTACAAAATTTAGGGCCACAAATTTACTCATTTCTTTTCAAAATCACATACAAATAAAGGACGCCCCAAAGCGGGAAGCGTCCTTTAAGCTGTATGAATATTGTGCAACAATTATGCTGGCAAAGCCAAGAAAGCTGCAGCAAATGCCAAGATAGCGTAAAGCTCTGGGAATACACCCAAGATAAGGGTTTTACCAAACACGTCGTTACCGTTAGCCATCTCGTTGATACCATTTGCTACAAGAGAAGCCTGTTTTACAGCAGAGAAGAAACCAACAATACCAAGTGCTACACCTGCAGCCAAAATAGCCAATGAAGCATTTAGTGAAAGAGTCTCCATTACTTTAAGTTTGTTAAGAGTAAGGAAGAATGCTGCAAAACCATAAAGACCCTGGGTTGAAGGCAACGCACAAAGAATCATTGCAGAACCAAAAAGATCTGGGTTTTTCTTAAGGGCACCAATTGTTGCGTTACCGCCAATTGTAACACCAAATGTTGAGCCTATACAAGATACAGCCAACATAATTCCTATTCCAAGATAGGCCAAAAAGAAAGGTAATTGTTCCATAATATTTTAATTTTTAAATTGTTATTATTTCTTTTTCAAAGGGTTGTAAGGTCTTCCGCCACCTTCAAATCCTGCATTTTTGTAGAACTCAATAAATGTAAGACGCAATGGATGCACAAATGCACCAAGGCTTGAAAGGAGCATTACAAATATATGTCCGAAAATCAGCATTACTGCCATAAGAAGCCATCCCACATAAGGGACTTCTCCAAGGGTAATGGCAATTGAGTTTACAACAAAACCCAATATTCCTCCCGATGTGGCAAGTCCGAATAGCCTTATGTATGAAAGGACATCGCCAAAGACACCTGTTGAATCATACAATGAGAATGTTCCCTTGAAAATCCTTACTATAGGATTCTTTGCATCTGAGCCACATACAATAATCAGCAGCAGACCTGCAAGGCCAATGTAGTTGATCCAGCCCGGATAGCTGAATCCTGACTCTGAGGATGCGTATGCCAAAGTGGCCCAACCAATTGATATTGCCCATCCCAGTGCATTCAATCCGGTATTCCAGTTCTTGTGCAACAGATTGTATACACAATGTATCATCCTTGCAAATATGATATGGAAGATACCAAACAGGATTGCAAACCAGAACATCTGCATATCATTGAAGAACATATCTGTAATGTTGGAAGGGAGTTTTACAAGCTCATATATTTTTGCTCCAAAAACAGTTCCTCCCAAAGCTGGGATTATGACAGTTCCCAAACCAAGCCAAGCTATCAGTTTGCCGTAATTGGCAAATTTAGGGAGCTTGAATGTGGCAAACAGACCTGCAAGTATAAGTACCAGTCCATATCCCATATCTCCAAGACAGAATCCGAAGAAAAGCATATAGAACGGAGCATAGAACATTGTAAGGTCAAGTTCTCCGTATTTTGGCAACATATACAATTCACCAATTGGCTCATACAGTCTTGCAAAGAAGTTGTTCTTCAGCTTAATAGGAGGGTTGTCCTCATTTTTGGCATCCTCCTTCAGATAGTATACGTTGTTCTCTTCAAGGAATTTCACAACATCAGCATCTATCTCAGTAGGGGCAAATGCCTCAAATATTACAATTGTTTCATCTGCTTTCTTTTCAGATGCTCCACTTGCAAGGTACAAATCAAGGTTGTTGAACAGCTCGTCCTTCTCTTTGCCTAATTCATCTGTGCAGTTTGTAAGGGCGAGCAGGGTATTCTCCACATTGTTATATTGTACTTCACATTCCAGAAGTTCCTTTTGCAACACATCTGCAGATGTAGTTGGGAATGAACTGTCGGGAAGAGGAAGTGAAGGTTTGCTTCCATCTTCTGAAAGAAGTACAAAATAGACCTTGTTCCCATACTCTCCAAGTATATGGATTGGGTAGAGGTTTTCCCACTCTTTGTTGTATTTCTGCGCGGAGATACTGTAGAAATAAGGGGTAATGCCAAGTTCCTTAAGAGTGTTGAAGTTTTCCTGGGTAAATGCTCCCCAAGGAAGGGCATCCTCAAGCTCAGTTTTAAGGGTGGCAATTCTGTTTTTCAGCAGTTCTCTCTGAGCAGTTGAATCTGTGTATAACTCAAGAAGATTCCCAGTTTTGGGGCCAGTTGCCGGAATTTCCAGCTTTTTCTTCTGGGCCTCCCCCCTAAGTCTCTTAAGTGCACTTACAGCCGCATTATACCGTGCAATTTCCTCAAACTTCTCCATTGAGTATGAGTCAATTGCACGTTTTTGTCTTGTAATGTCTACAACACCTGTTTCCTGGAGATTCTTCAGAAAATCTTCCACCTCCTTGTGGAATACCACAAATGAGTATTTAGTCATTTTCTTAATCATTGTTCTCCTCCTCTTCAATTAAGTGTCGGGTTTTTACTATCTTCTGAGATGCTTTTGAAAGATTCTCTTCATCTTCCATATATCTCTTAATTTTCCTGATTGCCTCCTGATATCCCGGAATCTGAACCTTCTCGTAAAGATTCACCTTTTGGGTGGTTTTCTTTCTGGTATAATCGAGAATTCTCATTTTTTCCCGATAAATTTCAGATTCAATTCCAATCTGGGCAAGTTGCTGCAGAATCTCTACACCATCTGAGTACCAGAGTGGCCTTTTGAAGATGTCAAACTCATTTACCTCATACTTGACCTCCACCAAAGCAGGGGTCTTTACTCCGGCAATTTTTTCAATTTTAAGGATAACATCTTTTACAGCAATAAGGCCAGGTGTAAATTCATTCCACAATGCTGCCAAATATTCGTAGGCTTTTAAAGAGGCATCAAGTTTTTCCATAAGCTCATCACTTGTGGCTTTGGCACGCTTAACCTCAAGGCGCAACGCGCTCTCCTTGTTCTTTAGGGTAGGGAGGGCATTCTTCCTTATCTTAAGCTGCTTGTTCAGCTCGTTGAGTGATGTCTTGTTATATTGGAATTTGATTGCCATAATCAGTTGCCTTTCCAGTATTTGTCAACAAGATTCTGTTTGATACCAAGTTCTTCTGGTTTGAAATATTTTCCAAACAGGTCCCAAGCGGTATCAAGCATCTGGTCTATCTTTATGTTTACGTCAATTGCAAGCAGTTTGTTTGAGTAGTCTTTTGCGTAGTCCAGGCAGCGCAAGTCGTAGTCACTCAAGTCAAAACCGTTCTCAAGTTTTGTTTTGGCATTGGCAGCATCTGCGTACAGACGTACACCTGTATTCATTACCTGTCCGTGGTCTTCTCGGGTCTGTTTTCCAATTACAAGCTGTTTCAGACGAGACAATGAACGGAACGGGTCAATGATTACTTTTCCTGTATCTGTATCTGTCCTCAAGAACAGCTGCCCCTCGGTAATATAACCGGTGTTATCCGGAATTGCGTGGGTAATGTCTCCATCATTAAGGGTTGTTACTGCAATGATGGTGATTGAACCGCCGTCGGGAAGCTGAACTGCCTTTTCATAGATTTTTGCAAGGTCAGAGTAAAGGGAACCTGGCATTGAATCTTTTGAAGGGATCTGGTCCATACGGTTGCTTACAATTGAAAGGGCATCTGCATACAGAGTCATATCTGTAAGAAGCACAAGCACTTTCTCATTCTTGTCTACTGCAAAATATTCTGCTGCAGTAAGGGCCATATCGGGAATAAGCAGACGCTCTACCGGTGGTTGCTCAGTAGTGTTTACAAATGAAATGATCTTGTTCAATGCACCAGCATTCTCAAACATCTGCTTGAAGTACAAGTAATCATCATTGGTAAGACCCATACCGCCAAGGATAATCTTGTCCACATCTGCCCTCAGTGCCACATTTGCCATTACCTGGTTGTATGGCTGGTCTGCATTGGCAAAGAATGGAATTTTTTGTCCCGATACCAATGTGTTGTTAAGGTCTATACCAGCAATACCTGTAGGGATAAGCTGTGAAGGTTGTTTTCTTCTGTATGGGTTCACCGATGGACCACCGATATATCTCTTTTCTCCGTCTACAGCAGGACCATTGTCTATAGGCTCACCGTATGCGTTGAAGAAACGTCCTGCAAGATCTTCACTAACATTCAGTGCAGGTGGTTCTCCAAAGAAAACTACTTCTGAGTTTGTAGGGATACCCTCTGTACCTGAGAATACCTGCAGGGTAACAAGGTCACCCTTAATTTTTACTACCTGAGCCAATCTCCCGTGAACGGTAGCAAGCTCATCGTTGGATACTCCCTGAGCCCTTAGGGCAACGGTAGCCTTTGTAATGGCCTCCAACTGGGTGTATATTCTTTGAAATGCTTTAGTTGTCATGGTTGATTACTTTATTTAATTGCTCAAGATATTTTTCAAAGTCTGCGCTCTTGAATACTGAGTAGTTCATCTGGCGCATAATATTAATGATATTCTTATAGTGTGCTCCGCAATCCTCAAAGCTTTCAAACTCTACAGGTGCATCACATACCTCAAGAACTTTGTTGAGCATAAACTCCTGACGGTCCATTGGGGTAGAGCAGTCTATGCTGTCAAATGCATCCTGCTGAAGGATAATGAAGTCTATAAGCTCACTCTTCCAGTATCTGTTGTGGTACTCCATAGGAACACCATCATCACCAAGGATATTTATCTGCTCGTAAGCCTCTTTTCCTCTAAGTATATAGTTCTTGGCCTTGTTAACTTTCTCAACCCACTGCGGATCTACTTTTGCATTCAAATATTCTGCAATTTCTGGGTATTCCAAATATTTTGAATATGAATCTATTGGGTCTACTGCAGGGTATCTCTTGCGGTCTGCACGGCTCTGGTTAAGGGCGTAGAAACATCTTGCAGCCTTTTTGGTAGACTCTGTTACCGGCTCTTTAAGGTTACCGCCGGCAGGTGACACTGTTCCAATAAAAGTTACAGAACCTGTCTCTCCGTTGTTAAGTTTTACAATACCTGCCCTTGCATAGAAGTTTGATATGATAGCAGGAAGGTCTACCGGGAATGCGTCTGCTCCTGGAAGCTCCTCCATTCTGTTTGACATTTCGCGTAGCGCCTGTGCCCATCGGGAAGTGGAGTCTGCAAGTAGGAGAACTTTCAATCCCATTGCACGGTAATACTCTCCAATTGTCATTGCTGTGTAAACTGATGCCTCACGGGCTGCTACAGGCATATTTGAGGTGTTACAGATAATTGTGGTACGCTCACTCAATTTGCGGCCTGTACGGGCATCTATCAGTTCAGGGAACTCTGCAAAAATTTCAACCACCTCATTTGCACGCTCTCCACAAGCTGCCATAATGATAACATCTGCCTCTCCCTGTTTTGCTATTGCGTGCTGAAGTACTGTCTTACCGCAACCGAATGGGCCAGGAATGAATCCTGTACCACCCTCTGCCATTGGGTTAAGGGTATCAATACATCTTACACCTGTCTCCATAATTTTGTATGGACGAGGCTTCTCCTTGTAACCTCCAATTGCAACTTTTACAGGCCATTTCTGAACCATTGTAACATTATGGTCCTCGCCGTTCTCATCTGTTATAACTGCAACAGTATCAGATGCTTTGTATTTTCCTGCGGCCTTAACTGTTTTTACTGTGTAATCTCCGTTGAAGCTGAATGGAACCATAATTTTATGAGGAAGCCATCCCTCTTTTACCTCTCCAAGCCAATCAGCTGCAACCACTTTGTCGCCAGGCTTTGCAATAGGGGTAAAGTCCCATTCTTTTTTCATATCTATAGGTGCTGTGTATTCTCCTCTCTGAAGGAATACACCGGTCATTGTGGCAAGGTTGTTCTGCAAACCGTCATAGTTGCTGGAAAGAAGACCAGGACCAAGAGTTGCCTCAAGCATAAAGCCCATAAACTCCACATCGTTTCCTTTCCTTACACCACGGGTACTCTCATACACCTGAACAGATGCACTTTTGCCATTTACCTTTATGACCTCTGCCATAAGCTTGCTGTCTCCAAGCTTTATGTAGCATATTTCATTTTGTGCAACAGGACCATTAACCTCTACTGTAACCAGATTGGCAATGATGCCTGTAACTTTTCCTGTGGTACTCATATATTGTTTTTATATTTTATTTTCAATTCCTTTAAAGGTTCCTCTAACCTCGTCTACCAGCTTGCGGAACATCTCTTCTCCTGCCTTGCGGTCCAATTTGTTCCACCTGTCAATAAGTTTTCCCTTGGCAAGGAAAGCAAGGATAACATCCATATTGAAAGTGCCGTATTCGTTCAGACTGTTAATGTAATCCCATTTGAATTTGTCGAGCAACTGTTCCTTCTCCAGGATATTCTTGTTTTCAAATATTCCCTGAAGAATTTTGAGCTGTTCCTCATTCAAATCCAAATAGCAACTTGCCTTCACTTTGTAAGAACTGCCATCCCTCTCCATTTTTTTGGATACATAGTCAACTTTACGGTTCCTTATCTCAAGGTCAAGTGCAAAATACTGTTGTATGAACCTGTTTTTGCATTTTGATGCTGCTCTGTAAAAATGGGATGTAAGATTCTCCTCATTGGTTCCAAAGTCAAACCACTCAATAAAGCGGCGGTCTTTCTCACTGCTGCTGTTGTATACAGATTCTCTTACAGCATCGTATGAGAAAGACTTGTTGTCTGCACTGAGAACCAGTTCAGGCAATCCGGCAATAATGTAATGATAGTTCCCCATAACAGATCTTCAATAGTTAGCCAAATAGGAGTGCTTTGGTTTTAGGTCTGAGGTATTCTGCAATGATGTTTTCAAAATCCTTATCGGTGAAACTAAGCATATATCCCTCTCCCTTAGGTGAGATTTTGAAACCACCCTGAATATTTTTGCTGAACTGCACATCTACACCTGCACTGCAGATTTTAGAAAGAGCCTCTTTTGCAAATTTATCCATATCTGCCTGCTTCTCTGCAGGAAGAATCATTTCCAAGGCCACCGAATCAGAATTTGTAGGATTGAATGCAGATACAATGCTTTTTATTATTTCTTTCAAGAATTCAGTCTCTGTTGTAGCTGCTTTTACAGGAGCTGCAACTGCTTTTGCAACTATTGCATTTTCAATTTGTTTCTTTACAGCTGTGAATGCCTGCTGTGAAGCCATTTTTACATCATTCTCTGTTTTGGATTTAAGCTCAGCAGCATCAGACTGGGCTTTTGCCAGAATCTCCTCTGCCTGAGCCTTAGCCTGGGCAATAATCTGGGCTGCCTCATTTTTGGCATTTGCCTTCATCTGCTCGGCTTCCTGTTTACCTTTAGACAGACCCTCATTGTAGAGTTTGTCTGTCAATTCTTGCAGCTTGTTTTGCATATATATGATCTCCTATAAATTTTTAAGAAAAAAAGTCTTTCAAAGTTACATAACTTTATTTGAATAACCCACCTTACATATAAATTATTATTGAAAATAAACTTATTCCCGACAGTTTTATACCAATTTGTCTATTTACAATTATACCCCCACTTTTGTGCGGAAAATCCGCATCTTAATAACACTTTGCCCACTTGTGTCCGCAACTATGTGCAGAAATGAGGTGTCTACTGCACAAAAAAACCGGATCATCAGTGATGACCCGGTTCTTTCATATAGGTAATGTTAAGTTTATGCAAGGAATGCAAGCAAGATACCTGCTGCAACAGCACTACCAATAACACCTGCCACGTTAGGACCCATAGCATGCATCAATAGGTAGTTTCTCTTGTCGAACTCCAAACCTACGTTGTTAGAAACACGTGCTGCATCCGGAACCGCAGATACACCAGCGTTACCGATAAGAGGGTTGATTTTGTTGCCCTCTTTCAAGAACAAGTTGAAGAACTTCACAAACAATACACCTGCAAATGTTGCTACAACAAATGAGAATGCACCAAGGATGAAGATCTTAACTGAACTCCACTGCAAGAATTTGTCAGCCTGAGTTGAAGCACCTACAGTAATACCGATTAGGATAGTTACAACGTCAATAAGCGGACCACTTGCTGTAGTAGCAAGACGTTTTGTTACGCCTGACTCCTTGATAAGGTTACCGAAGAACAACATACCCAATAGTGGAATACCTGAAGGTACAATGAATGCTGTTAGAAGGAAACCAACGATAGGGAACAATCTTTTCTCAGTAGGGGATACTGCTCTTGGAGCTTTCATCTTGATAAGACGCTCTTTCTCAGTTGTAAGCAGCTTCATGATAGGAGGCTGGATAACTGGAACTAGAGCCATGTAAGAGTAAGCAGAAACTGCAATAGCTCCCATCAAATCTGGAGCAAGTCTACCAGACAAGAAGATAGCTGTAGGACCGTCAGCACCACCAATGATACCAATTGCACCTGCCTCAGTAGGAGAGAAGCCCAATGCAAGAGCTACAATGTAAGCACCAAAGATACCGAACTGTGCTGCAGCACCGATAAGCATCAGTTTAGGATTTGAGATCAGTGCAGAGAAATCGGTCATAGCACCAATACCCAAGAAAATCAACGGTGGATACCAACCCTGCTGAACACCGCCGTAGAAGATGTTCAATACAGAACCTTGCTCGTATACACCTACGTTAAGACCTGGGAACAATGGAATGTTACCAATAAGGATACCAAAGCCAATAGGAATAAGAAGCATAGGCTCCCAATCCTTGGTAATGGCAAGGTATATGAACACAAGTCCAATGATGATCATTATGATATGCGCAAGTGTTACGTTGGCAAATCCTGTATACATCAAGAACTGGTTCAAATTATCTAAAATACTAGCTTCGTAAACCATAATTAACCAATTATTACAAGTGGAGCACCCTCAAGTACTGAATCACCTTTATCTACTTTAATAGCTGTTACTGTACCGTCTGCAGTAGCCTCAATAACGTTCTCCATTTTCATAGCCTCAAGAACCATTACTTTCTGGCCTCTCTTAACTGCGTCACCTACTTTAACAGAAACCTCAAGGATTACACCTGGAAGTGGTGAAGTAACTGCCTGGCCTGCGCCACCTGCAGCAGCAGGTTTAGATACTTTAACCTCAGGAGCACCAGCAGGAGTAGCTTTAGGTGCAGCAGGTTTAGAAACTGGAGCAGCAGCTTTCTTAACTGGTTTCTCAAACTCTACTGTAAATGGAGTTCCGTTTACCTCCACCTCAGCCATTGAGCCATCTACCTCGTTAACGGTAACAGCATAGTCATTACCGTTAATTTTCAATTTATATTCTTTCATTATGTAAATTCTTTAATGGTTATTTTTTTAGTTGTGGAGTCTCTCTTAGTGTGTAAATCTTAGAACTCCAAGGTGAATATGTTCTTGATACCTTGTTGATTGTAAGAACGGTGTCCTCAAAGTCGTGAGCCTCGTTCTCAACCATAAACATATGGATAGCCATTGAAATGGCAGCATATGTCTCTGCTGAAACCTGTCCTGAAGTATCGGCTTTCTCTTTGTTTGCAACATTTTTGACAGCTTCAACTGCATTCTCAGATTTCTTTCTGATATGGAATTTGCCAATCTGTTTGAATACCAAGTACAGGATAGCCAATGCAAGGAAAGTAACACTCATTGCAGTAAGTGTAAGGAAAATACCGTGAGGGTCACTCTGTGCCATCATTGCAGATTTTGACTCACCGTCCAATGTTGCATTGTTGGTGCTTGGTGTAGGGTTCTGCATAGGAATCCAACCATGTTTGGTAGATTTGTCAGCTTTGGCTTCTGCCGTAATTTTAGAGTTTCTGTATGATTTGTATACCAAACCTTGCTCAGCAGAAGTACCCTCTCCATCCATTTTTCTGCCGTAAGATTTGTTTGGCTCCATTGCAGGGAACTCAACTCTGTCAATAACAGTTCTACCGTCAGCAGCAGTGAAGATAATCTCCTTTGCACCGTCCAAAGTAAATCCAAGGTGGAAAGTACCTCTGTTGGCAATACCGTCTGCCCAGAACAAAATGTGCTGGCGAGGCTGTACTTTAGTTAGAACATCCCCTTTAGGAATCATATACATAGTAAGATTATTGGGATCTGTAGAAAGATAACAGCCCGCAATATCTACTGTACCGTATGAAGTGTTGAAAAGCTCAATCCAACCGCTTCTGTAGCCATAATCATCCTCAAAGCCCTCTGTATTGGTAACCAATACCTCGTTAAGGCGCATGTCGGACATATTCTGGGCATACACATTAGAAGCGCAGACAAGAACTCCCAACAACAATATTAAACTGTAAATTTTCTTCATTTTAATTGTTGTTTAGATTATAGAGGAAGGTTATCGTGCTTCTTAGCTGGATTTACAAGTTTCTTGGTCTGCAACTCCTGAAGAGCTCTGATGATACGGAAACGAGTATTTCTTGGCTCAATTACATCATCAATGTAACCATATTTGGCAGCGTTGTAAGGGTTTGCAAATGCATCTCTGTACTCCTGCTCTTTCTCTTTTGCAAATGCTTTAGGATCTGCAGCCTCTTTCATCTCTTTACCGTAAAGAACCTCAATAGCTCCTGAAGGACCCATTACTGCAATCTCACCTGTAGGCCAAGCGTAGTTGATGTCACCACGTAGATGTTTAGAACTCATCACACAGTATGCACCACCATAAGCTTTTCTAAGAACAACTGTAACTTTTGGAACAGTAGCCTCACCGTAAGCGTAAAGAAGTTTGGCACCGTGAAGGATAATTCCGCCGTACTCCTGCTGTGTACCAGGCAAGAAACCAGGAACGTCAACAAGGGTTACCAATGGAATGTTGAAAGCGTCGCAGAAACGTACGAAACGTGCAGCTTTTCTTGAAGAGTTGTTGTCAAGAACACCTGCCAAAGCTTTAGGCTGGTTAGCTACGATACCAACTGACTGGCCGTTGAAGCGTGCGAAACCAACAACAATGTTTTTAGCGTAGTCTTTGTGAACCTCAAGGAATTTACCCTCGTCAACGATAGCACCAATTACCTCGTATACATCGTAAGGTTTGTTAGGATCGTCTGGGATAATGTCGTTAAGTGAATCCTCAAGTCTGTCGATAGGGTCGTTAGTCTCAACATATGGAGCCTCCTCCAAGTTGTTCTGAGGGATATAGCTCAATAGAGCTTTGATTACCTCAAGACCTTCCTCCTCATTGTCAACTGCAAAGTGTGCAACACCGCTCTTGGAAGCGTGTACGCTTGCACCACCAAGCTGCTCTTGAGTTACATCCTCACCAGTTACTGATTTAACAACTTTAGGACCAGTTAGGAACATATAACTTGTACCTCTTGTCATAATGTTGAAGTCGGTTAGAGCTGGAGAATATACAGCACCACCAGCACAAGGACCGAAGATTGCAGAAATCTGAGGAATAACACCTGAAGCAAGAATATTTCTCTGGAAAATCTCAGTATAACCTGCAAGAGCGTTTACACCCTCCTGGATACGAGCTCCACCTGAGTCGTTAAGACCAATTACAGGAGCACCCATAGTCATACCTTTATCCATTACTTTACAGATCTTCATTGCAAAGCTCTCTGAAAGAGATCCGCCGAATACAGTAAAGTCCTGAGCGAATACGTATACCATACGGCCGTCAATTGTACCTCTACCGGTTACAACACCGTCACCAAGGAATACGTTTTTCTCCATACCAAAGTTTGTACAACGGTGTGTAACAAACATATCAAACTCCTCAAAGCTTCCCTCATCCAGAAGCATGTTGATTCTTTCACGAGCAGTATATTTGCCTTTTTCGTGCTGTGAGTCAATTCTTTTTTGACCACCGCCAATGCGTGCTTTCTCACGTAGAGAAATCAACGCTTTTACTTGTTCGAGTTGATGGCTCATTTTGTAATATTTGTGTTAGGTTTAAATTAAATTACATTTTAGAAGGATCCTCGCAAAGCTCTGTAAGAACACCGCAAGTTGATTTTGGATGTAGGAAAGCAATGTTCAAGCCCTCAGCACCTTTTCTTGGAGCTTTGTCAATAAGCTGAACCTCTTTAGCAGCCATCTCATCCAAAGCTGCCTGTACACCGTTGGTAGCAAAAGCAATGTGGTGAACACCCTCGCCTTTTTTCTCAATGAATTTGGCAATTGTACCCTCTGGAGAAGTGCTCTCAAGAAGCTCAATTTTAGTCTGGCCAATTTTAAAGAAAGCAGTTTTTACTTTCTGGTCAGCTACCTCTTCAATAGCGTAGCATTTAAGACCAAGTTTCTCTTCGTAGTAAGGAATAGCAGTTTCCAATGACTTAACTGCAATACCAATGTGCTCAATATGAGTTAGTTCCATATCAATATGTTTTAAAAAGTTATTTTATGTGCATTTTATCCTACAAATGTAGGAAATTAAAAAACCTTTTCCATAAAAAAATGACTTTTTTTAGTTTCTTCCCGATAAAAAAATACCGCATCTGATACAATCAGTGCGGTATTCTTCTGTCATTCGATTTTAATGGTTATTCAGCCATATCCATTGTGTGATATACGTTCTGAACATCATCATCCTCCTCAAGTTTTGCAAGAAGCTTCTCAACGTCAGCTTTCTCTTCTGGAGTAAGTTTTTTAGGGTCGTTTGTAGGGATTCTCTCAAACTGGCCTGATTTGATCTCAAAGGAGTTGCTCTCAAGATATTTCTGAATGTCACCAAAAGACTCAAAAGCACCGTAGATTGTAATAGTGTTCTCTTCCTCGTCGCGGAAAATCTCATCTACACCGTAGTCAATCATCTCAAGTTCAAGCTCTTCCATATCCAAGCCATCTTTGCCTACAACATTGAACACACATTTGCGCTCAAACATAAACTCAACACTGCCTGAAGTTCCAAGTGAACCGCCAAATTTGTTGAAGTAGCTTCTTACGTTGGCAACAGTTCTGTTGTTGTTGTCTGTTGCAGTCTCTACAAGCACTGCAATTCCGTGAGGAGCATAACCTTCGTATACAATCTCCTTGTAATCTGCTGTATCTTTCTCAACTGCACGTTTGATAGCTCTATCTATGTTGTCCTTAGGCATATTCTCACTCTTTGCAGTCTGAATTAGAGTACGCAATCTTGGGTTGGTATCAGGATCCGGACCACCTGCTTTGGCACAAATGGTAATCTCTTTACCCAATCTTGTAAATACGCGGGCCATATTGCCCCAACGTTTCATTTTTCTCTCTTTTCTGAACTCAAACGCTCTTCCCATAATCTTTTATATTTGGCAGTTTAGGAAATTAATTTGCATTCTGGATGCGTGAAATATATTTGTTGATTTCAACACCCTCAGGTGACTGGATGTATTTGTCTTTAATCTGTTGGTAGAATTTCAGAGCTTCCTCAGGTTTACCCATCTCCTCGCAAATTATACCAGCTTTCAAAAGATAGTTTGCAGCAAGCATATTGTCTGCAGCAGCTGCAGCAGCTTTGTAGTTGTTTACAGCAGATGCAAAATCATTCTGAGCAGCGTATGCATCACCTATGCAAGCCAATGCTCTTGCAGCAATAATCTCATCTTTGCCGTTATATTTTTTAAGGTTTGCAATAGCCTCTGCAAAATTGCCAAGCTGTAGGTTACAAACTCCTGCATAAAAATAAACTGCCTCACCCGATTTTGTGCCGTACTCGCTGATAATCTGGTTGAAACCAAGTGCATTGCCGTCGCCGTCAAGTGCTTTTTCAAAATCACCTGCTCTAAAATACTGTTCTGCAGTGAAAGTCTGTGACATAGCCTCCTGCTGGGCTGGAAGTGTTACAAAGTTGTGGTAAAGCAATGCAACAGCAACTACAGCTACAATTGCAATTGAACCATAAATGATGTGTTTTTTGTAAGTCTCAAAAAACTTCTCAGTTTTAGATAGAGCCTCTCCTACATTTACTTCAGGCTCCTGGATTTTGTTGTTTGTTGACATATTATAACAGTTTTTTATTCCAAATTTTAGCAGGGTGCAAATTTACAATATTTTAATGAATCACAAAGTTTATTTTTCAGATTTATAAACTACTTTTCAACATTCTGCATAAATGGATAAGTGTAATTGTTTTATTTGGCTTATATTTGCCTATTATGTATTTAAACAGGATTTTAATTTCAAATTTCAAAAATATAAGTGAGGCCCAGTTGGAGTTCTCAAAGAAGATAAATTGTATATCCGGCAATAATGGTGAGGGAAAGACCAATCTGCTTGATGCAATTTATTATTTGTCTATGACTAAAAGTTTCTTTTCAAGCACCGATGCTTATACTTTTACTTTTGGCCTTGATTCTGTTGCAGTTAACGGAACATATGTTATGGATGACAATACAGAGGATTCCATAAGCATTGGATTGAAAAAGGAAGGGGAGAAGGTTGTAAAGAAGAATGCAAAAGTGTATAAAAGGATATCAGAGCATATTGGGCAGTATCCCATTGTTATGGTATCACCTGCAGATACAATTCTGGTAAACGGTTCCGGTGAGGAGAGGAGAAAGTTCCTTACTCTTATCCTTTCCCAGATAGACAAAGAGTACCTCAAGAGGATGCAGGCATATAACCAACTGCTGTTGCAGAGGAACAAGCTTCTTAAGATGCCTTCTGTAGCTTGGGATCTTATGGAGACAATTGATATGCAGATGTCGGTTCACGCAGACTATATTTATAAGAAACGGGATGAATTGTGTTCCAATCTTGTTTCAAGAGTATGTTCTTATTATGCGGCTTTAAGTGGCAGCAAGGAGAATGTGGAGCTCAAATATATTTCTGATTTGCAGAATGGTTCCCTTGATGAGGTTTTAAAAATGAATTGGGAGAAGGATGCCATTCTTAAATTTACTTCATCCGGCATTCATAAAGATGACATAGATTTTACCCTTAATGGTATGCC
The DNA here is from genome assembly GCA_045645465.1 of Candidatus Egerieisoma sp. Lineage (GTDB taxonomy): Bacteria > Bacteroidota > Bacteroidia > Bacteroidales > UBA932 > Egerieousia. The sequence goes on along the minus strand of JAZRIV010000043.1, from coordinate 105,717 downwards.
TTTAAAGAGGTGTGGCTCTCAAGGTCAGCAAAAAAGTTTTCTGGTAGCATTAAAGCTGGCCCAGTTTGACATTATGAAACAGTTGCACGGGGTGGCTCCAATTCTTTTGCTTGATGATGTTTTTGACAAGCTTGATATGCAGAGGGTTGAGTATCTGTTGGGACTTGTTGCCGGTGATTATTTCGGACAAATTTTCATTTCAGACAGCAATAAAGTGAGGATGGCATCCATTGTGGAGAGGTTTACAAATGAATGCTGTTCATACGAGGTGGCCGGTGGTGTTTATACCCGAATCTAAATCAATCATATATCTGTCGGGATGAAAAGGGAGAATACACAACTTATTTCTGCTATTCTTAAAGAGTTCATTAAGGAGGAGCATTTGGAGGATGGGCTGGAGAGGGTAAGAATCTTTCAAGCCTGGGATTTGATTGTAGGCGAGGGTGTAGCAAAGGCTACTGTAAACAAGTTCTTTAGGGATGGGATTCTTTACTGTACTATAAGTTCTTCAATTATAAGAACGCAACTTTATTATAGGAGTGGAGATATTGTTGCGCAGATGAACAAGGTGTTGAATGGCAACATTGTTTCTAAATTAATACTTAAATAAAAAGGCTCAAGTGAGCCTTTTTATTTGTCTATAGAGAAAGTTTTACCCCAAAATACAGGCTTCGTGGCATCATTGGACCGTAGATGTATCCCGAATCCCTGTTTGCTCCTGTATCAAAATCTTTTTGGAAAGAATTGAAAATATTCATTATTCCGCCGTTCAACTGCAGATTTACCATAGGAAAAATGGCAAAATCTTTAGACAGTTTGAGATTTGCATCCAAAAACGACGGGGTTTCCACAGCAATGTCAATTGGAGTGTCTGTACTCTCCATATGTTGTACAAGCATCGGCCCCGAGTATGTGCCGGTAAGTGATGCAGAGAATTTTTTTGTTGGTGTGTACTGGATTGTAAAATAACCGTACAAATCAGGGGTACGGAACATTCTTATCTCTGATGGAACATCTGGGTTCTCACTCCACTCTGCAGGCTCTTTGTATCGGCTCTTCTGCCAAGTAAGCCCTGCCTGTGCCATAAATGCAGAACTGAATACCGCTTTCCCCTCAAGATTCAAGCCGCTTACAGTAGCTCCGCTTCCGTTGTAACGCTCCTGTACCTGGTTCCCTTTTGAATCAAACTCCTCAAGCATCCTTATAGTAAAGACATCTTTAAGGTTGGTATGGAACAGCTCCAGCATTATGTTGCTCTGAACTTTCCCAAATGTATGGTACCAGTCTGTAGAGAAGCTGAAACTGTTTGAACTCTCCTGTTTCAAATCTTCTGCAAGTACTGTTACTACCCTTTCTCCACCTACTATTGCAATATGGAAATCTTCGTCGAATGCTTGTGGTGCGCGGAATCCTGTTGAGTATGAGAGCCTGAAATTGAGTTTGTCTGATGGGTTAAACCTTATATTTGCACGAGGTGAGACAATAGGATTGCTTATCAGCGAGTGTTTGTCTACACGGGCACCTGCCAGGAATCCCCATTTGTCTGTCCTCCATTCATTCTGCAGGAATGCTGAATAGATGTTAATCTCCTGGGTAACATTATGGTCATAACCTATTGTAACGTCATTCAGGTAGTTGTAGTTGTACTCAATTCCTGCAATAAATTCTGCAGGCATAAACCACAACCTGGTAAATGAGTGTACATACTGTCCACCACCAACAGCCACCAGATCGTGTGTGTTGCCGTAGGCATTAGGGTCCTGGTTACTGCCATAATAGCTCTCTCTGCGGGTATCCCTCAGAGCCGCATAAACATTAAATTTCTTTTTGTAGTCTTTAGACCATATGTCGTATGTGATGTTACCGGCGTGTATCTTGTGGTCTGTCTGCTCTGCAATCATTGCCTGATGCGGAGGTAACTGCAAATTGTCACCACCCCTGCGGAATTCATCTGTAGTGCTGTATTCAGCCCTTATTTTGGAATTGTCTGTTATATTGTAGAATGAATTTATTCCCAATGTCCGGGCATTGATTGTACCAATCTCTGTAAATCCGTCTCTGTTGTGGTCATAACTCTCTTTATCGCGGCTTTGTCCGTAAATGAACAGCCCCGATTTCCCGTTACCGCTCACTACCGATGCATTTGCCGTTGTGTTGTTGTCAAGTGCCCCGCTCATTCCAATTGAGGTCAGGGTGTGGCTCACCTCTGCCGAGTTTACCACAGGATCTTTTGTAATTATATTTATGGTACCTCCAATTGCAGAAGAGCCGAACAGGGCAGAACCGCCGCCACGCATAACCTCAACGCGGTCAATCATAGTTGCAGGGATATGCTCAAGACCATAAACACCTGCAAGGGCAGAGAATACCGGTTTTGAGTTCATAAGAATCTGCGAATAATGGCCATCCAGACCGTTGATTCTAACCTGTGTGAAACCACAGTTCTGGCAGTCATTCTCAACCCTTACACCTGGCTGGAAATTAAGGCCGTCGGCAAGAGAAGAGGCACTTACAAGATTGAAAATTTCATTGTTCACTACGTTCACAAGGGTAGCACTGTGCCTTTTTTTGGTTTCATTGCGGTTTCCTGTAACTACTACCTGTTCAAGGAGCAGAGCATCCTCCTCAATTGTAAAATTAATAGTAGCAGTGGTGTTGGTTGTGATGGTAATTGGCTGAGTTGCTGTAATATATCCAACTGATGAGGCCTCAATCAAATAATTGCCGTCCGGGATATTGGTTAGTTTGTAGTGTCCTGTAGCATCGGTAATTGTGGCATAATTTGTTCCAACCAGCCTTACAGTTACAAATCCAACGTGTTCCTGAGTCTTTTTGTCAATAACGTGTCCAATCACGTGCGGGTCCTGGGCATACGCACACACCCCCAATGCCAGCACAGCCAGCATTGCAAGAAATATTTTTTTCATTGGTAAATTTTTAATGCATTAATATTTTCTTCCCGACATAATTTATCGGGAAAACAAAAATCACAATGCCTGAAAAGGGGATAGCTTATCTAAGCACTGTTGTTGGAACAGCAGATACAACTCCCTTTTGGGGCAATATTCATATTGGAAAGTTACCCTATGAATGGGGGGCCTCTGAGTAAATTTACAGATGATGTGCCGGCAATCTGCTTTTCCTGCAACGGAATGTACAGAGCATTCACCTCCACGCAGTTGCAGCCTGGAATGGAAAGTGCTTCAGTTGCAACGGAAGCAGTACTGTTGAACAGACAGATAAGTTCTGCGGTATTCTCTGTGTGCTGTTTGCCGGTAAATGGGTGGGCGTGGGAAATCTTGTGCCCGTCTATGTTGTGGTTATGCACAAAAGATGCATTGAATACAAAGTAGATGGCCATATAAACAGCCACTATGTATCTCATATATTTTAGTGCTTTAACCATAGAATCCAAAAATCGGACGCAAATATACAAATGAATTTCAATTTGCATCGTTTGTTGATGTGCCTATTTTAAGGTATTTGTTAAATTTGCAGTGTAATTATTATTTGTATGAAAGGGAAATATTCAGAAAAACGTATAGTCTCGTGTTATGAGGCAAATTCAAACCATAATCTCCGCCCTGCGGCCCTTTTGGATATGATGCAGGAGGCTGCCGGACGAGATGCCTCAACACTTGGATTTGGCTATGAAGAGATGATTTCTTCCAATTCTGCCTGGGTTCTTTCGCGCCTGAGGGTAGTTTTTGAAAAGTATCCAAAATGGAGAGATGAAATTGTACTTAAAAGCTGGCACAAGGGGGCAAACAGAATTTTTTATTTGAGGGATTTCTTGCTTGAATCACCCCAGGGTGAGAGATTGGCCAGTGCAACAACTTCCTGGCTGATTATAGATCTTTCTTCCCGACGAATGGTACGGAACAACACCTTGGCTGAAAACTTTGACAACTCAGAAATGGGTGCTGCAATTGAGGAGCCTGCGGATAAGGTTACAATGCCAAAAGAGGTTGAGCCGGAACTGGTACATACTCATAAGGTAGTTTGGAGCGATATTGACACAAACGGTCACGTAAACAATGTGAAGTATGCTGTTTGGGCTCTGGATGTTGTGGATTATGATGATGCGGCTAAATTGCCACTTAAAGAGATACTTATCAATTTTGATTCAGAGGTGCTTCCAGGTCAGGAGGTTGAACTTTATAGAGCCAAGTTGGTAGAAGAGGGGAGAACTATTTATTATGTTCAGGGGAAAGTTCAGGGGAAAGTTTGCTTCAGCATTAAATTGAATTTCTGATGAAAATAGTTGTAGATAAGGACATACCATTCATTGAAGGTGTATTTGAACCGTATGCTATGGTTTCGTATCTGCCTGGTAAAGAGATAGTAAATTCTGCAATTACAGATGCGGATGCTCTTGTTGTGAGAACCCGTACAAAATGCAACGAAGAACTGCTTGCAGGGAGCAGGGTGCAGTTCATCGCAACTGCTACAATTGGTACAGACCATATAGATTTGGAATATTGCCGCAGAGCAGGCATTATTGTTGCCAATGCTGCAGGGTGCAATGCAGGTGGTGTGATGCAGTATGTATTTACCTCCCTTTATGCCCTTGCCCAGAAGAAGGGGATTGCTCTTCCTTGTGGGGTTGCATGGCCTGAGAGTGAGCTGTCGGGAAGAAAAAAAGTGCTTGGCGTCATTGGAGTAGGAAATGTTGGAAGCAGAGTTGCAAATATGGCAGAGTATATGGGGTTTGAGGTGCGCAGATGTGACCCTGCAAAAGAGCGGGAACAGACACTCAGGTTCAACAATGGAGAGATTCATTTGAAGGATTTTAAAGATTATTACTCATTGGATTATTTGCTTGAAAATTCAGATGTTGTAACGCTTCATACAGATTTGAACCCTACCAGCTGGGGGTTGGCTGATGAGAAGTTCTTCAGTAAAATTAAAAATGGGGCAATCTTCATAAACTCTTCAAGGGGTGAGGTCATACGTGAGGAGGCCCTTTTGGGTGCTGTGGAAAAACTGGGGGGAGTGATAATTGACGTGTGGTGTGGGGAGCCGCAAATTAACTTGGATTTTCTTTATGCGGCAGATATTGCAACTCCACATATTGCAGGTTATTCCTATGAGGGGAAGGTGAATGGTACAACTATGTCTGTCAGAGCGCTGGCTGAGCATTTTGGGATTCCTCAGTTGAAGAGTTTTACCATTGTGCCTCCAGAGAAGAACAGCAATTATTTTAACATTAAAGGAAAATCTCAAAATGAGATAAGTGAATATTTTACAAATATTTTCCCTATCTTTGAACATTGTGCGGATTTGAAAGGAAATCCACAGAATTTTGAACAATTAAGATCAAATTTTAAATACAGGAGAGAATTTTATGTTATCTGAACAACAAAAACAACAGATTCAGGCACGCGGTATTGCCGTTGAGACACTTGAAACACAGTTGGAGAATTTTAAGAAGGGTTTTCCGTATCTTACTATTGAGGCAGCTGCTACACCTGCCAAGGGTATTAAAGTGCTTTCTGAAGATGATCAGTTGAAATACATCTCAGTTGCTGAGAATTATGGTGGCAATGTATGTAAATTTGTTCCGGCATCGGGAGCAGCTACCAGAATGTTTAAGGATTTGTTTGAGGCTGCAGACAAACTTGCTGCCGGAGAAAAATTGGCTGAAGGCTCTACTGCTGCCAAATTTGTAGAGAACATTACTTTGTTCCCATTCTTTGATGCACAGAATATCCTTAACCTTACTTTGTATCCTAAAGCATGGAATTATGGTGCAATGCCTAAAGGTCTTATCCAGTTCCACAAATATGAGAATGAGAACCGTACTCCATTTGAGGAGCATCTTGTAGAGGGTGCGCTTTATGCAAAAGATGCAAATGGTGATGTAAGAATGGTTGTAACTGTTTCTGTTGAGCACCAGCAGGGTTTTGAGGAACTTTATGCTCAGGTTAAAGAGAAATATGAGAAACGCTTTAATTGCAAATATCACGTCACTTTCACCAACCAGCAGCCTTCAACTGATATTGTTGCTGTTGATATGCAGAACAATCCGTTCACAAAAGATGATGGTTCATTGTTGTTCCGCCCTGGTGGACACGGTGCATTACTTGCTAACTTGAATGATATTGATGCAGATGTTCTTGTAATCAAAAATATTGATAATGTAGTTAAAGAGTCATTGCTTGATGAGACTATCCGCTGGAAGAAAATTCTTGTTGGTAAAGCTACAGAGTTGCAGGCAAAAGTGTTTGCATATCTTCAGAAAATGGATGAGTTGCAGGATAATCTTTCCAATGAACTTATTGCTGAGATTAGAGGATTCCTTGCAGATGAGTTCTGTGTAGCTGTTCCTGATATGGCTTCAGATGAGATTGTAAAAGTTCTTCGTAAGAAACTGGATCGTCCTGTAAGGGTTTGCGGTATGGTTAAGAATGAGGGTGAGCCTGGTGGCGGTCCTTACGTTATCCTTGGTGAGGATGGTACCACTTCTCTTCAGATTCTTGAGGCTGCACAGATAGACAAGAACAATCCTCAGGCTTACAACGCTATGCAGGGTGCCACCCACTTCAATCCGGTGGATCTTGTTTGTGCAGTTAAGAATTACAAGGGTGAGAAATATGATTTGTTGAAACATACAGATCCTAAAACAGGTTTCATTTCTGAGAAGAGCTTCCAGGGAAGACCTCTTAAAGCTCAGGAGCTTCCTGGTTTGTGGAACGGTGCAATGAGCGACTGGAACACCCAGTTTGTAGAGACACCTCTAATCACTTTCAACCCTGTTAAGACAGTTCTTGATTTGTTGAGAGAGCAACATTGCAACAGATAATGTATCCAATATTGGAATATGGGCCCTTAGGGGCCCTTTTTTTATACCCTAAAAGGTTGTATTTGGGTATTTTTTCTTACTTTTGCGTATTAAACTTATGAATTTTTAATCGATTAAATACTATACTATGATTACAGCATCTGCTATTTCAGCTTTCCAGAGCATTGAGACTCCTTTTTACTACTATGATATGGAGCTTTTGAAAAAGACTTTGGATATTTATACTGCACAAATTAAAAAATATGGTTATCACGCTCACTTTGCACTTAAAGCAAATGCAAATCCAAGAATTCTTGAGATGATCAAGAATGCAGGTCTTGGTGCAGACTGTGTTAGTGGTAATGAGGTTGCTTTGGCAATCAAATCCGGTTTTGGTGCAGAGAATGTAGTTTATGCTGGTGTTGGAAAATCAGATAAGGAGATTAAGACTGCTCTTGAGGCTGGTATCTTCAGTTTTAACTGTGAGTCTGTTCCAGAGGTTAAAGTTATCAATGACTTGGCTGCAGGTATGGGTAAAGTTGCAAAGATTGCTTTGCGTATCAACCCGGATATTGATGCTCATACCCACAAATATATCTCTACAGGTCTTAAGGAGAACAAATTTGGTGTAAGCCCTTGGATGTTTGAGGATTTTGCAAACTTGTTCAAAGAGTGCAAGAATGTTGAGCTTATAGGTCTTCATTTCCACGTTGGTTCTCAGATCCTTGATTTGGGTGTTTTCAAAACTCTTTGCGAGAGAGTGGCTGAGCTTCAGAAATGGTTTACAGACAGAGGCATGCATATTGCAAATCTTAACCTTGGTGGTGGTTTGGGTGTTGATTATGCAAATCCTAATGAGAACCCTATTGCAAGTTTTGAGGAGTACTTCAAACTTATCAACGAGAACCTTATTGTAGCTCCTGGTCAGAATGTTCACTTTGAGCCAGGTAGGGCGATTGTTGCACAGTGCGGTCACTTGATTTCAAGAGTTCTTTATGTTAAGGTTGGCCAGAAGAAGAAATTTGCAATTCTTGATGCCGGTATGAATGACCTTATCCGTCCTGCATTGTATCAGGCTCACCACGCTATTGAGAACTTGTCTTCAACTTACAAACGTAAGATGAGATACGATGTTGTAGGTCCTGTTTGTGAGAGCAGCGACCAGTTTGGAAAGAATATTATGCTTCCTGTTACAAGCAGAGGTGACCTTATAGCATTGCATACAGCAGGTGCTTATGGTCAGGTAATGGCAATGAACTACAATCAGAGAGATATTGCTAAGGCATACTATTCAGACGAGCTATAGAATTTGATTTATAAGATTTATGCCAAGAGTTAGTTCTAAAGACAAATATACAGAACAGGCTTTTAATTTATTCAAGGAGAAGGGGCTTCTGCTCAATATGGAGCAGATAGCCCTTAGCCTTGGAATAACCAAAAAAACCCTATATAACAATTTCAGCAGCAAACAGGAATTGATTGGAGCAGTTATGGGGTATTTTTATGCCGATCTTGACAAAAAAATACAGATATCTTCTCAAAAGAGAGACAATGCCATACAGGCGTTCTGTGAAGTTGCCCAGGTAATCAATGCAGAGATTACCAAGTTGGGGACTCTGCTTTTGAAGGATTTCTCTTTATATCATTCATCATTGTCGATATTTACTTTTGCCGACAGGATGAATTTTTACTCAAAACTTGTAAAGGAGAATTTGAGAAGAGGTATGGATGAGGGGCTTTACAGACCTAATTTGGATGTTGACTATTCAACATTGTTCTATACTTCAGCCATTGATCTGTTCTACAGATGGGACGGAAGTTTCAAATTCATTTCTGATACCTCAGAATATCATAGGGAGCTTGTGAAGCACCATTTGTATTCTGTTGTAAATGAAAACGGATTGAAGGTTCTGGAGGCGTATTTTGCAGGATAATAGAAAGATAGATAATTAATATGTTTGAAAATTTAATTGACAGACTGGAGAGTTCCTTTAAGATTCTCAAAGGCGAGGGCAAAATTACCGAGATTAATGTTGCAGAAACCTTAAAGGATGTGAGAAAGGCGTTGTTGGATGCCGATGTAAGCTACAAGATTGCAAAGACATTCTGTGACGATGTAAAAAAGATAGCACTTGGCCAAGATGTGCTTAAGGCTGTCAAGCCAAGCCAGATGATGGTTAAGATTGTACACGATGAGCTTACAAGGCTTATGGGTACAGAGGCTGCGGATATAAATATTAAAGGTGAGCCTGGTATTGTACTGGTTGCCGGACTTCAGGGTTCTGGTAAAACCACTTTCTCAGGCAAACTTGCACTAAATTGTAAAACCAAAAGGGGCAAAAAAGTCCTTTTGGTTGCCGGTGACGTTTACAGACCTGCTGCTATTGACCAGTTGAAGGTATTGGGTGAGCAGATTGGTGTTACCGTCTATACAGAAGAGGGTTCTAAAGATCCGGTATCAATTGCAAAGAATGCAATTTCAAAAGCCAAAGCAGAGGGATATTCTCTGGTAATTGTGGATACCGCAGGCCGTTTAGCTGTAGATGAGCAGATGATGAACGAGATTGCTGCAATTAAGGAGGCAATCAACCCTACAGAGACCTTGTTTGTTGTTGATTCAATGACTGGTCAGGATGCAGTTGAGACAGCTAAGGCATTCAATGACAGATTGAATTTTGATGGTGTGGTACTTACCAAATTGGATGGTGATACCCGTGGTGGTGCTGCGCTTTCAATCAGGGCGGTTGTAAACAAGCCAATCAAGTTCATAAGTGCCGGTGAGAAGATGGAGGCACTTGATGTGTTCCATCCAAAACGTATAGCTGACCGAATCTTGGGTATGGGAGACGTTGTTTCCCTTGTAGAGAAAGCCCAGGAGCAGTTTGATGAGGAAGAGGCAAAGAAACTTCAGAAGAAACTGATTAAAGACCAGTTCACCCTTTCTGATTTCTATGACCAGATTCAACAGATAAAGAAGATGGGTAACATTAAAGACCTTGCTTCTATGTTGCCAGGTGTTGGTAAAGCATTGAGAGATGTTGATATTGACAACTCTGCGTTTAAAGGGGTAGAGGCAATTATTCTCTCTATGACTCCATATGAGAGAAACAATCCTCAGGTTATCAACGGCAGCAGAAGAAGACGTATTGCAGAGGGTAGCGGTACTACTATTGTAGAGGTAAACAGATTGCTCAAACAGTTTGAAGATACCAGAAAGGTAATGAAGATGATGGCCGGTGGTGGTATAAAGAATAAAGCCGCTGGTGCTATGAGAGCAATGCAGGGAATGAAAAGAAGATAATTTTAACCTTTAACAAATATCATATATGGTAATTTTGGATGGTAAGGCAACTTCAGACAAGATAAAACTTGAAATTGCCCAAATGGTTAAGGAGAGGGTTGCAAACGGCGGCAAAAGACCTCATCTTGCAGCTATTCTTGTTGGTAATGATGGTGCAAGCCAGACATACGTTGGACATAAGGAGAGAGCCTGCTCACAGGTAGGTTTCAAATCTACACTTCATCGTTTTCCGGCTGAGATTACTCAGGAGGAGTTGATTGACATAATAAAGGAAATCAATAAAAATGACGATATTGATGGTCTTATTGTACAGCTTCCTCTTCCGGAGCATATGGATGAAGATGCTGTAATCAATGCCATTGATCCTTGCAAGGATGTGGATGGTTTTCATCCGGAGAATGTAGGAAAAATGACTTTAGGATTGCCTACTTTCCTACCAGCAACACCGTATGGTATTTTACGGCTTCTTTCAGAATATGGTATTGAGACCTCTGGAAAGCATTGCGTGATTATTGGTAGGAGCAATATTGTAGGCCGTCCGTTGGCAAATCTTCTTTCATTGAAAGATGAGCCTGGTGACTGTACTGTTACAATTTGTCATAGCCATACAAAGAATATTGAGGTCTTTACCAAACAGGCAGACATCATTATTGCTGCTTTAGGTTCTCCTGGATTTGTAAAAGGTGATATGGTTAGAGAGGGTGCTGTTATTGTGGATGTAGGAATTACCCGTATTGCTGATGATACCAAAAAGACAGGCTACAGACTTCTTGGAGATGTTGATTTTGAGACAGTTGCTCCTAAAGCCTCTTATATTACCCCAGTACCTGGTGGTGTAGGTCCAATGACAATTGTTTCACTTATGGTAAATACTTTAAAGGCTGCAGAGTGTAAGGAGAGGAAGTAATTATGTTTCACTATACAGAAAGAGGTGCCAGAAATTTCTGGCACCTCTTTTCATTTTAATACTTCAAGCTGTTATGAAATTTTTGTCTGGAGAATCTTGCCTCTTATTGTAATTGCCTTTGGAATAGCAGGGCAAGCATATTCACAAGCACCACATCCTATACACTGGTTCTGATTGATTTTTGGAAGGAATTGTCCTGGTACTGCAGGATTCTCTTTCATAGTTATTGCTCCTGTAGGGCAATTGCCGGCGCAGGCACCACATTTGAATCCGTCGGTGACTACTATACAACTGGTTGGGTCGTATGTTGCCAGTGCAATTTGTGTATGCTGCTTCTCTTCCAATGAGATGTGCTTCAATGCTCCGTGAGGACAGGTTTGTGAGCAGGTATTACATCCATACGAACAATATTTCTTGTCATATTTTAATGTTGGAAGCATAAGTCCGTCAAGGCCGTATTCAAATGAGGCCGGTTTGATAATCTTGTTTGGACAAGCTGCAATACAGGCGTGGCAGGCTGTACAGGTATCTTTGAATCTTACCAGATTTCCTGCACCCGGAGGAAGAATGGCAAGATTCTTTCCACCTTCTCCAATTTTTGCCTTAAATGTGCTTTGAGGGAAGAATAAGTTTTTGGTGGCAACGGCAGCTACAAAGCCTCCCATTGCTATAATTGCATTTCTTCTCTCTTTATTTTCAATGGTCCTGTGTTCAGAGGCTTCTGCAGCAGGCTTACGGAACCAGGTTGGTACCAGTTTAATACCACCTCTCTTACAGGAGGTAAGACAGTTGTAACAGGCAACACAGCGGGTAGCATCTATCTCTTTGGTCTCTAAATTTATACAGTTGCTCTTACAGTTATTTGCACACATATTACACTTTACACACATATCTTTTTTAATAGCTGGTTTGAACAGTGAGAAACCGCTTATAAGGCCAAGAAATGAACCTACCGGACAGATTGTGTTGCAATATAGCCTCCCTTTAAGTGCACTGAAAACAATTATTACAAGGAAGAAGAATGAAGCATATATAAATGAAAACAATGTAACCTTTACATATTGCTGATAATAGAATACAGATGGAAAGACATTGGAAAGCAGATTGGTAATTGCCAACTCTACTGAACTGAACAATTGTCCGCAAATTTTACCGTAATTTGAGTATGGATCCAACAGCGCCAGCGGATATGAAAAACCGGCAATAAGGCAGACAGCAATAATTGCCAGAATTGAATACCTTAAAATATTGTGGGGCTTGCTGTAGCTTTGTTTTGGCAATCTTCCTCCATTGTTTTTCTTTTTCACTATATTGGATACAAACGTGATTATATCCTGAAATATTCCAAGCGGACACAGGAATGAGCAATATACTCTTCCAAACAGAAGTGTAAGGAGCATCAGCACCACAAAAGCAATTGCACTGCCGGTAAAGATGGAAACGAGTGCAGGAATGAACTGTGTATGCAATGCCATTTTCCACAAATGGTTGCCACCACTCATATTCAGGAATCCGCAAGTGATCACTACAAATATAACAGTTGCTGTTACAATTCTTAAAATGCGAAGGAATTTGTTCATTCTGTTCAATATTAAGGTATCTTTATTTCTATATCTTATACAAAATTATTACTTTTATGATTCAAATGAAATTATAAATCAAAAACTATGATACAGAAAATCAAAAATCTGCCTTTATTGGCAAAAGTTGCCATTGCCATTGCTTTAGGTATTGTCTGTTCATTCTTTTTCCCAGAATTCCTGAACAGACTTTTTGTAACCATTAACGGCATCTTTGGAAACTTCCTTGGATTTACAATTCCGCTTATAATTGTGGGTCTTGTTGCACCAGGTATTGCAGAATTGGGTAGCGGTGCAGGAAGACTTCTTGCCATTACCGCTGCAATTGCATACGGCTCAACATTGTTTGCCGGATTCTTCTCATATTTTGCGTGTGATTTGTCTTATCCTATATTTTTGGACAGCTCTGCAGGATTAACCCAGAGTGTTGCTGAGGCAAACAAGATTTTGCCATACTTTACTGTTGATATGCCTCCGGTAATGAGTGTTACCTCTGCTCTTGTACTTGCTTTTGTAATGGGATTGGGTTTGTGTGCAATTTCTGGCGACAAACTGAAAAATGGCCTTATAGAGTTCAGAGACCTTGTAAACAAAGTTATATCGGGAGTAATAATTCCTTTATTGCCTCTTTATGTATTTGGTATTTTCTTGCAGATTGGTGCAGAGGGGCAGGCTGGTGCAATCCTTAAACTTTTCATTAAGGTAATTGCAATAATTTTTGTTCTGCACGTATCCTTGTTGCTGATTCAATTCATCATTGCCGGTGCAATTGCAAAAAAGAATCCTTTCAAGGCTCTTGTTACAATGCTTCCTGCATATATGACTGCTTTGGGTACACAATCTTCTGCAGCTACTATACCTGTTACATTAAGACAAGCTATAAAAAATGGTGTGGATGAGAAATTGGCCGGTTTTGTAATTCCGCTTTGTGCCACCATTCACCTTTCAGGAAGTACATTAAAGATTGTAGCTTGTGCTTTTGCAATCCTTTGGATGCAGGGAATGCCTCACGGTCTTGATTTGTTTGCAGGATTCATATGTATGCTAGGTATTACAATGGTAGCTGCTCCTGGTGTTCCTGGTGGCGCAATTATGGCTGCTTTGGGTCTTTTGGCATCTATGCTTGGCTTCAATGAAGAACTTCAGGGACTTATGATTGCCCTTTATATAGCAATGGATACATTCGGTACAGCTTGTAATGTTACCGGTGATGGAGCCATTGCAATGGTTGTTAACAAAATATATAAGAAATAATGAAAGTTGTTGCCTGTTCACTTGATATTGCTTGGGAAGACAAGCGGTTGAATTTTAAAAAGATAGAATCTATATTGGACCAGTTGCAGGATGGTGCAGATCTGTTCATTCTGCCGGAGATGTTTTCAACCGGTTTTACAATGAACCTTTCACTTGCAGAAGATGCAGCCGGAGAGACACTTCAATGGATGAAATCCACTGCAGCTAAATACAACATTGCCATTATGGGCTCTTTCCCATACACCCAGAATGGGAGAGAAGTATTCAACAGGGCATATTTTGTTCTTCCCGACGGCACCTGGAGCCATTACGACAAAAGACACCTCTTTAGAATGGGTGAGGAGAACAAATATTACACAAGAGGTGATGAAAAATGTATAGTGGAGTATAAAGGGATTAAATTTGCCCTGAATATCTGTTATGATATCCGTTTCCCTGTTTGGAGCAGAAACAAGGGCAACAAATATGATGTTCTTATAAATATTGCAAACTTCCCTGAGGTTAGAATTGGAGCAATTGAACCCCTTGTAAGGGCAAGGGCAATTGAAAATATGTCTTATGCTATATTTGTAAACAGAGATGGTACAGATCCTAACTGTGTCTATTGCCCAAGCTCTCAGATGTATGACTTTAAAGGTAATACAATTTCACAAGAGAGTTTTGTTGCAGATTGTAATGGTTGCAGAACCCAGCTTTTAAGCTGTGAAATTGACAAGGATGCACTTGACGAGTTCAAAGACAATTTCCCTGCTTGGATGGATGCTGATACATTTAATATTATAAGATGAAGCCTTTAATTGCTTTTACAATAATTCTTACATCATTATTTAGTATAATTTCCTGTAAATCCGATATGGTTACAGGAAATTATACTATTGAGGTGTATGCTCACGGTGATATTCACGGTTGTTTCTTTGATTCTTTATATACTTGTGGTGAGAGGGAGGCATCACTTGCAAATATTTCCGGTTATGTAAATGGGAGGAGAGCAGACAAGAATGTTGATGGTGTTATTCTGTTGGATTTGGGTGACAATATTCACGGAGACAATGCAGCATATTACTATAATTATGTGCATAAGTATTCCAAAGGTGAGAAACACCTTTATTCCAGAATAACTGAGTATATGCAGTATGATGCTTCTGTTGTGGGGAACCACGATATTGAGACAGGGCGTGAGATTTTTGAGAGGGTATGGAATGAATCTAAAATGCATTATCTGGCCGGTAATCTGATTGAGCAGTCTGACGGAAATCCTTTAGTGAAACCATATACTGTCATAAACAGAAGTGGGGTAACAATTGCAGTAGTAGGATTGACAACCCACGAGATGAAGAAATGGTTGGGGATTGAGAAGATGGAAGGGTTAGATGTGCTCCCTATAAGCAATTTGGCTCAGGAGTTGATTAATGAGGTCAATTCCAGGGAGAACCCCCATTTTACAGTGTTGGCTTTACATTCCGAAACGGGCAGAGCAGATGATGAGAATTTTATGAATTCCGGCAAATGGCTTGCAGAAAATATTGAGGGTATAGATTTGGTTCTTTCATCTCACGACCATATCCCATTTTGTGGAAAGGTGTGGAACGGGAATGACAGTATTCCTGTTGTGAATTCAGGTCCTTATGGAGTAAAATTGTCGGGAGTAAAATTGAATGTTACATTGGATAAAGGGAATGTGGTTTCCAAGAGCATTGATGTTGGGCTGATACCGATGGATAGTGTGGAAAAGGATATGGTGTATTTGCACAGGTTCAGGGAGGATTACTTGAGGGTAAAAGAGTTTTCTGTTGCCAAACTTGGTGCTATAGATTCTGATATTGTTCCTGCAGAAATTTTTGACGGGCCGTGTGTTTACAGCAATTTGCTCCATTATGTGCAGTTGAAAGAGAGTGGTGCTGATGTTTCTTTTGTCTCTCCAACAAAATTTAGGGGGACAATTGCAGCAGGCGACATTTCCTATAATGATATTCTGATAATGTATCCTTTTGAAAATCTGTTGTATAAAGTTAAGCTTACAGGTTGCCAGATTAAGAGCTATCTTGAACTTTCATATAATTACTGGAAGCATAGGCCTGTTTCGTTTGATTGTGCGGGAGGCTTGAATTATACCGTTGATTTCTTAAAGCAGGTAGGAGAGAGGGTTATAATACATTCTTTTACAGATGGCAGGGAGTTTGATGCAGATTCCACTTATACTGTAGCAATGGCTTCGTACAGGGCTAATGGCGGCGGAGAGCTGCTGCTGGAAGCTACGGGTTTGCATATAGGGCAGCTTGATGGTATTTATATTAAGAAATTTGGAGCCATAAAGGATATGTTGTACAATCACTTTATGAACTCCAATGTCTCTTCTGAGGAACTTGCCAAAGTTGCAAGTTGGGATATAAAAGGGTTATAGCAATCAGATGTTCTCTTCAATAATTTTGAGGAGAGCATCTATTGCCTCTTCTTGAGGTACAGAACGGAGTACCGGCTCTTTCCCTTTATATATGCATACTTTTCCTTTTCCTTCTCCAACATAGCCGAAGTCTGCATCTGCCATCTCTCCGGGGCCGTTCACTATACATCCCATTATTGCAATTCTTACACCTTTAAGATGTGCGGTACGCCGTTTTACTTCGTTGAAAGTTTCTTCCAAATTGTATAATGTCCTGCCACATCCGGGGCACGCAATATATTCAGGTTTGGTGAATTTTCTTCTGGCAGCCTGTTGCAGGTTATCTTTAAATTCTTCAATTTCTTCTGGAGTAACATATTTGCCATTACAAGTAGCTGTAACATTAAGGTCATCAATTTCCTTATCGAGCAACATCGGACCAAAATCACACGAAGCCTTAATTATAAACTCTTCCCAAGTTGTGCTGTCATAATGGTATGTAGGACAAAGAGAATGTTGTCCTTTAATGGCTGCAACAGCCCTGGCAGATTCACCTGAATCAAAATAATCTGCAATAATTTGAGCTACAGGTATTTCATTTACAGGATTCTCTGTGAGTGAAACTCTTATTGTATCTCCAATTCCATCTTTAAGAAGAGCAGCAATACCAACAGCAGACTTTATTCTTCCGGTATCTCCGTTACCGGCCTCTGTTACTCCAAGGTGAACCGGAAATATATGTCCGCTCTGTTTCATAGCCTCCCAAAGGAGTCTGTATGCAGATGTCATTACTACTGTATTACTTGCCTTAAGAGAGATTACCACATTGTAGAAATCATTTTCCACACACATCTGCAACCATTCCATTGCAGCCTCTTTCATTCCAAGAGGGGTGTCTCCATATAAATTGATGATTCTCTCTCCAAGGGAACCGTGGTTAAGACCTATTCTTACAGCCGTATTGTACTCTTTACATACTTCAATAAATTTTTTGAACTGACTTTGTGCCACAGAGTGCTCCTTGGCAAAATTGCCGGGGTTAATCCTCACTTTATCAGCTACTTTTGCAACCTCAATAGCAACATCGGAACTGAAATGGACATCTGCAACCAATGGAGTATTTATCCCTATTTCCCGCAACTGTGACTTAATTTCCTTCAACGCTTCAACCTCTTTCATACCTTGTGTTGTAAGGCGGATCAGTTGTGCGCCAGCTTGTGCCATCTCAATACATTGTGCAACAGAAAGTTCCACATCCTGAGTGTGGGTATTGCACATTGTCTGAATTTTAATTGGAGTGTTTCCACCAATTTTAATTCCAGCTACCAATACTTTATTGCTGTTCATATAATTCAATTTTCCCCACAGTTATTTTTTCTTATAGTATTTTCTTCCTACAACAAAATGCAATCCTGCAGATATCTGCAATTGTGTAGGATTTGAATAAATCCAATGCTCCTCTGAGTATAATTTATGATCGAGGAATGGAGTGAGTCCATATTTGTATATTGCCTCTACAGATATCTCAAAAGGATGAATCTTCAATGCGATTCCACCTTGCCCCATCAATCCGAATTCTCCTTTCTTTGTTTCTGGCGGAATTCCGTCGGGAAGCTCAGTGTCGTATATGTATGATATATATCCGCCTATTCCAAGTATAAGTCTGAATCTGTTGAATTCAGCTCTGAACATAGACTGGAGCGGCAATTCTACTGCAGAGTATATTTGCTCTTCCTCCTTTGCAGTCCCTCCAGAATTTTTTGTTACATGTGTATATCCTACTTGGGTTGTGGCAAGTCCAAACTGTAAACCAAAATATGGCATTGTTCCCAACATTGAGTGGTAGTATGTGTAAAACACTCCAAAATTGCGGGGAGACATTATAGACTTATGGTCATTGGTATGGGAAAAATTTACTCCCGACATTGCATAACCCCACTTGAGGCCAACCAGATGCATATAGAGAGTAGAACTGTCCTTTATTTTAATGGCAGCATCTTTAAAAGATTCAAGGTCGAACTCTTTTAGATAGGCTTCTTCATTTTCCACCACATTCTGAGCTTTTATTTCTGTAGTAACAGCAGCAATGCAGATGAGTGACAATAATATGGCTTTAAATAATATTTTTTTCATCCAAGTCTTATTTTCCGAACATACGGGCAATATCCACAGATTGCACAAGGTCTGTTTTCTCGTTCAATTCAATTACTTCTTTACCATTATCAAGTGTATATAGAAGAACTTTCTCTGGCTGTTTTTTTGCCAGAAGGTCTCCGGTATCAAGCAGACCATTGTTATTTTTGTCTTCAGTTATCCTCAAACAATAGTTTCCTTTGTCAAGATAAGGGAAGATCAGTTCTGAATCCTCTGTAATGATGTACTTCCTGTACACTTTATTTCTTGCTTCATTAATAAGTTCTACAATGTATCTTGCATTTACATTTGACAGTTCAAATGTAATGGAACTCATATTGTCATTGTTTGGCAATGTAATATTGGTTTGTGTAGAGTCATTTGTAAAACCGTTTATGTCCCTGAATACTCCTTCTGGAAATGTAATGGTGTAATCATTTCCCTTTACAAATTGTATATCTGGCCTGATTATATATTTGTTAATTTCAATGGAATCTTGTTTTATATCAAACTTGACATCAGTAACAATTTGCTTGGCGTTAGTCATCTTGAATCGGATAGAATCATTATCCATAACAACAAGTGGTTCCTTGAATGACAGAACAATGCCATTCTGTTCAACCATTTTGTTGTCTGACAATATATCAAATTCAAGAAGATCTTTTCTCTTTTTGTCTGTCTGGCCACTACTGCCACCTCTTCTGTCATTTTTTTTCTCAAAAGGAGCGGTCAGTTTAAGCTTTTCAACTGTGGGTGTCAATATGCCTGCTGTATCTGTCTTGTGATACTTAATACTCAAAACAAGAGTGTCATTCAGTTTTCCAGGCTCGTTGATCCAGAATGTCAGGCTGTCTTTTACAATATTGAACTGTTTGATCAGCTGTTCATCTTTAATGCCAGCAATAGAGAAGGAGTCTATCTGTACATCAGTTGAGTTGAACTTTATATATGCACCTCTTTTACTGTAACGTTTATAGTCCCTGATAAACTGATTGTTGGATTTTTCTTTAAAAAGAGCAAGTTCTATCTCAGAAGGACGTGCCATTAGTGCAGCAGTATCTTTTGCATCTATATACTTCAATTGAGGCAATTCCGGATTCATAACAGTGACCGGTGTTATGGTTGAATCTGTGAATGCAATTGATTCTGCCCCCTGGTCATATTTGTAATTGTTGTTATCATCGGAGAACGCATATATTGTATACTCTACAGGCTTAAGATTCTTAATTGTAAAATATCCCCACTCATCGGTTCTGGCTATAGCTACAGGAAGAGTGGTAATGACAGATGAATCTTTGGGATTTTCATACAGGGCTACAGTAGCACCAGTTACCGGGAAAAGTGTTTCTGCATTCACCACTTTTCCACTGTACAGCAGTGAATCTACAGAATTGCCTGTTGAAAATGCATATGAGAACCCATTTAGAGGGTTTCCCTCATTGTTGTCAACTATTGATCCTCCAAAATTTATAGAGTATGTTGTGTTGGAATCCAATGGTTCCTGAAATTCAACTACAATACTTTTTCCCTTTATTTTAGTCTTTACTGCTTTCTTTTGGGGAGGTGACAAAAATATATTTTTGCTGGCATCTTTTATCTGTACATATTCATTGAAGAATATCACCACATTTCCTTTTGTCAAAGGAATTCCTGTAGAATTCATTTGTGGCACAACCTTTACCACCACCGGTGGAATTGTATCTTTAGGCCCTCCTGTGGGAGCACCTTTTGTACTCGCACAAGAACTGGTATGAAGACAATAAGCAACTGCCAGTACCAGTGTAAGTATCCTGTATATATTTTTCCTTAAAAAAATCATTGTATCTACTCCTTGGTTTTTACATCTGTTCTTGTTACACTCTCCACTCCCTTAACTTTAAGAAGTCTTCCAATAATAATATCCAGGTCTTGTGTGTCGTGAACATATAAATCAATATATCCGTCAAATATACCGTCGTGAGTTTCAAAATGGATTTTTCTGATGTTCACACTCAAATCAAGAGTAATGATTTGTGTAATTTCATTTACAATACCCATCCTGTCTATACCTCTTAGGGTAATTCTTGCAAGGAATGAGAGAATTGTGTGTTTTGTCCATTTTGCATTAACAATTTTCTCACCCTGAACAGTGGCAAGAGAGATTGCATGTTTGCATACTTTCTTGTGTACTACAACATTATTGGATGCATCTATGAATCCTACAATTGCATCTCCAGGAATAGGATTACAACAATCCGCCACTTTATATGTGAGTGTCTGGTTCAAAGCATTTTCTTTCAACAGATAATCTTTCTTCTTATCTATTGCCGGCTTTTTCTCTGTCAGAGTATCCTCTTCAGGAATATCTTCATCCTCTTCATCGGCTGAAGATGAAAAGAACTGCAGTTTCCAGTATTTTACAAATTTGTTCTCGTTGTTCTTCCTGAGAATCTTGTCAAGATCATCCAGTTTTACTACCCCAGTTGCAATCTTGTTGTATAGTTCATCTTTATTGTTGAGCTTATACTCAATCAGCAGTTTTCTGATAACCCTGTTCTGGACCTTCACACCTAATTTGGCAAGCTCACTCTCAAGAATTTGCTGTCCTTTGGAAATGGCGTCCTCAATGTCTGCTTTAAGTGTGTCATAAATTATGTCTTTAGCTTTTGGTGTGCGTACATAATCAAGCCACTCTCTCTGGGGCTTTTGAGTATCAGAAGTGATTATCTCCACCTGATCTCCATTCATCAGTTCGTGTGAAAGTGGAACCAGACGGTGATTGACTTTTGCAGCAATGGCACTGTTGCCTATTTTACTGTGGATATAATAGGCAAAATCCAAAGCTGTTGCACCCTTTGGAAGAGATTTTGATTCACCTCTTGGGGTAAATACATATATCTCAGAGGCCAGCAATCCTTCGTGAAATTTATCCAGGAACTCAAGGGCACTTACATCCGGATTCTCCAGAACTTCCCTTACCATTGAGAGCCAGTTGTCAAGTTCTGTTTCACTTCTGTTTATCCCTTTGTAGCTCCAGTGGGCTGCCACACCTTTTTCTGCAATCTGGTTCATCCTCTCAGAGCGTATCTGCACTTCAACCCAAGTACCGTTTTGGCTCATCAATGTACAGTGCAGTGCTTCATATCCATTTGATTTGGGAACACTTACCCAGTCCCTCAAACGGTCCATTTTGGAACGGTAGTATTCTGAAATTATTGAGTATATGTCCCAGCATTGTTTTCTCTCTGCAATACCTTCTTTAGGCTCAAAAATTATCCTTACAGCAAAAAGATCATATATCTGCTCAAAAGGAACACCCTTTGTTTCCATCTTCTTCCAGATGGAATAAGGAGTTTTGGTCCTTTTGGTAATGGTAAATTTATAACCTTCGTCGTGAAGTGCCTGTGTTATAGGAGCTATAAACTGGTTAATTGAATCACCCCGCTCTTCAATAAGGTTGTCTATACGCCTTACTATCTTGTCATAGTAATCCGGCTCCCTGTATTTAAGCCAGATGTTCTCCATCTCAGATTTCATACTGTAAAGGCCAAGCTTATGGGCAAGAGGTATGAATATGTACATACTCTCACTCAAAATCTTGTCTTTCTTTCTCTCTGGCATTGAACCTATGGTTCTGAGATTGTGCAGTCTGTCTGCAAGTTTGATCAGAACAACCCTTACATCATCATTAAGTGTCAGGAGAATTCTCTTGAAATTCTCTGCCTGCATGGATTTCTCATCATTCTGTTTTGAATTATGTTTGGAATCCATTGCAGATTTTATTTTGGTAAGCCCGTCAACCAAAGAGGCAACTTTATCACCAAAAAGTCTTGCCAGATCTTCAACAGTATACTCTGTGTCTTCTACAATATCGTGTAGGAGTGCAGTCACAATAGACTTGTAACCCAAGCCTATCTCCTGAACTACAATTTTGGCAACAGCAATAGGGTGAATTATATATGGTTCACCAGAGCGCCTGCGCACCCCTTTATGAGCCTCATTAGCAAATTCAAAAGCCCTTATTACATCTTCATACTCTTCTTTTGTTGCACATCTTTTTAGACTGGCAACCCTTAATGATTCAAATTCTCTTTGAATAAGATCGTTATCCTCTTTAGTAAACTCCATATCAGAATCTTAAATCTCTTGTACCTTTTTTTACTGCCTCTAAATTAGCTATAATCTTCTCTTTTTGCACACTTTCTGGAAGTTTTTCCAGCTCTTTTGCAATAAGAGCATAACCTGCCTCTTTAGTTTTGTCTGAAGAATAATCCTCAAGATATTCTGCCAATGTCAAAATGGCATTAGGGGTGCAGAACCTCTTTATGAATCCTGGAATTGCAAATTCCATAAAATGCTCACCAGTTCTCCCCATTCTGTAACAAGCTGTACAGAAACTTGGTATGTATCCTTTTGTAAGGAGCCAGTGCATTACATCATCAAGCTCTCTGGTATCACCAATTACAAATTGCTCTTTTGTTATGTCTTGCTGGTCACCTTTCTGGTTCTGATAACCGCCAATTTCAAGTTTTGTACCGGCGTCAATCTGTGAAACGCCAAATTCAATCACCTCATCTCTGATTGCACTGCTTTCACGTGCTGTCATAATCAATCCTGTATAAGGGACAGCCAGACGTAAAATTGCCACTATTCTCTTGAATTCATCATCGTTTACCTCGTATGGAAGTTCAAGATTCATATCTGCAGCAGGCTTTATGCGTGGAAAACTTATTGTATGAGGTCCCACTCCGCAAGTTTTCTGCAGGTGCAGAGCGTGTGAAACCAACCCCAACACCTCATATTTCCAGTTGTACAATCCAAACAATGCGCCAATACCCATATCGTCAATACCACCTTTAAATGCACGGTCCATCGCATTCAACCTCCACATATAATCTCCTTTTATGTCTCCCGACGGGTGGTATTTTGAATAAGTCTCCTTATGATAAGTCTCCTGGAAAACCTGGAATGTTCCGATTCCAGCCTCCTTTACAGTTCTGTATCCCTCAACATCAAGTGGGGCTGCATTTATGTTTACCCTTCTGATCTCACCATTGCCTACCTTAACACTGTAGCAGGTGCGTACACTCTCAGCAATGAATTCAGGTGTATAGACAGGAGATTCTCCAAATACAAGTATAAGCCTCTTGTGACCGTATTTCTCCAGATTTTCAATTTCTGAAACCAGCTCCTTATTGTTAAGGGTTTTTCTTACAACACCTTTTGCATCCCTTCTGAAACCGCAGTATTTGCAGTTGTTCACACAGCTGTTTCCAACATACAGCGGTGCAAACAGCACTATTCTGTTTCCGTATACTTTTTTCTTAAGTTCTCTTGCTGCATCAAAAAGTTCTTTCAAACCTTCCGGCGACTCAATAGCCAGCAATACAGCTGTCTCTTCCAACGAGAGCTCTTTTTTATCTAAAGCCTTGGCAAAAATTTCTCTTGCCCTTGGCAAATCCTCTTTTGTATTTGCTATAAGATTCTGCAACTTTTCATCATCAATGAAGTTTACAGCATCCTCAGGCAGTTCCATATTAATTTTCACACCTTTCATCATGATTGATTTTCTTTATTACTTCCATTTCAAGTTCCTGATAATTGTCGCTGGAAGTATAGCTGTTTTCATATTGGTATGCGTGAGAAATCTCAGCACCATATAGAATAATAGTCCAACTCACATTTATCCATATCAGGAAGAGCGGTATTGCAGCAAAGGCACCATAAACGGTGTTCATACGGGAAACAAAAACCTGTGTTTCCACATACAAGTACTGCCATATGACAAATGCCAATGCAGCAAACATTGCTGCAAAAAATGCAGCAGAAAATTTAACTTTTACATTAGGTACATATTTGTACAAAATTGTAAAAAACAATGTTATTATACCATAAAAGGCTGTCCATTGCAGCAATGGTCTGGCTGAGTTAAGAAACTCTATACCAAAGCCATAAGTGTTGAGAGTTTTTGTAAATACCAATGATACGGAAAGGAACATTGTAATTACAAGGGGGGCAACTATAAGCACTCCAAAATAGTAAAGGAATCTCTTTGCAATGGAGCGCCCCCTTTCTGCTTTCCATATCTTATTGAAGCACCTCTCAACATTGAGTATCAGCCATAAAATTGTACCTATGAAAAATCCAAGGCTTATAACTCCAAAAGTATCCCGCTGGCTGATGGTAACAATATTTTCTGCAAATTGGATAATAAGCTCAACAATCTCCTGATTGGTTGAAAAATACTCAAGCAACATCTGTTGCAAGTGCCCTTTTATACCAAATCCTTCAGTAACGGTAAAGGCAACTGCAACAAAAGGTACCATAGCCATAGTTGAAAAGAAACTCAATGAAAAAGCGTAAAGGTTCAAACGGTTTGTATTGGCTTCTTTTACAGTTATAATGGCAACCTTAAGATACTTGATGAGCTTTCTCTTGGCTTTTCCAAAATCATCAATGTTCAGATGCCAGATGTCATCTGTAATGAATTTGACAAACCAGGAGTAAAACTCACGTATTTCTTCAACCAGATCTTTCACCTATTTTTTATTCAGTTTGTCCATAAATTTTTGAGGATCAATTACGTAGCGGGTATGAGTACCGTTGCCGATTTCTCCCTTTTCATCAAATGCAGCTACATTAAACTTAACCCAATTGCCGTTGATTTCTGTAACGGAAGCTGTTGCATATACTTGTGCTCCAACAAGACAAGCTCTGTTGTGATTCACATTCATCTGGGTTCCAACACTATCTTTGCCATCATTTTTAAGCAGAGAAAATGCTGCGTTCTCCATAAGTGCAACCATAGCTGGAGTTGCATATACAGGCAGACCACCAGATTTGTGTACTATTGCAGTATCTGAACCGGTTACTGTAATCTCTACTTTATATGTGTCATTTACATTTGCCATATTAAAATATTTATAGTTCATTAATAAAGTTCTCTACAAATGATGCAGCCCGCTCCTGAAGTTTTTCATAAGAGGCTGAACCCATAATCTCCAGTGGTGTTCCAATCACTTCCATACCCATTTCAGGTGCATATTTCACCAGAGCTTTAACTCCGGCTCCATTCCAGGAGGAACTTCCAAAGATAGAGAGTTTTTTGTTTTTTGGCGCTATAAGCTTAATCTCATTGCACAAGTGTTCCATCATTGGGTGCATCTGAGTATTGTAGGCACAAGTTCCAAGTATCAGACCTTTGTATTTCCATATATCACTCAAAATGTATGAAACAGGTGTTTTGGAAACATCGTATGTCCTTACAGGAATTCCTTTCTCACCCAAAAGGTGCCCTATGAAATCAGCCATCTGCCCAGTGTTGCCATACATACTTGCATACACAATTACAACCCCTTTTTCACTCTCCCAATTGCACCATTTGCTGTAAAGTTCAAGCACTCTGCCCGGATTCCCTCTCCATACAAGACCGTGTGACGGGGCAATCATTTTTATGTCAATCCCCTGCAGTTTGGAAAAGGCTTTCTGCACCATATTGCTGTATTTCCCTACGATATTTGAGTAGTAGCGGAGCATTTCAGATTTATAATGACCTTCAAAATCATTTTCATTGTCAAAGATGCTTCCATCTAGTGTGCCAAAACCTCCAAACGCATCACAAGAGAAAAGAGTGGCAGTTGTCTGCTCGTATGTCACCATTGTTTCAGGCCAGTGTACCCAAGGGATAAAGTGGAATGAAAGTTTGTGCTCTCCCAAATCAAGTGCCTCACCATCTTTGACAATGTGCAAAGAACTGTCGGGAATATTGAAATACAAATCCAGGATTTTCTTTGTCTGGGCATTGCCTACAATCTTGACTTGTGGGAATCTTCCCAGTACACATTCAATCATACTTGAATGGTCCGGTTCCATATGGTTCACAACAAGGTAATCAAGAGGTGCTCCGGCAAGAAGTCTCTCTATGTTGTTAAGATAATTGTCATTACTGCCGTATTCAACTGTATCAATAAGAACATTTTTTTTGTCTTTTATCAGATATGAATTGTACGACACACCGTAAGGTAATGGCCAGTTGTTTTCAAACAGGTGTTTTCTTCTGTCATTTACACCAACATAGTAAATGTTGTTGTTTATACAAATGTTCTTCATCGTTTATATCTTTTTATATTATCCTTTTATGAGGTTATAAAATTCATCTTCACTTATAATGCTCACTCCCAGCTTGGCAGCTTTCTCAAGTTTGCTTGGACCACATTTGTCGCCGGCAACCATATACGTTGTATTGCCGCTTATTGAACTTCCTACCTTTCCCTGGTGTCTTCCAATAAGGGCTTTCATATCATCTCTGGAAATTGTAAAATTACCGGAAATAACAATTGTCATTCCTTTAAGGTTCTCAGATTCAATAATTTTACCGCTCTCATCAACCTCCATCTGTAACCCCGCTTCCTTTAGCTCAGCTATTAGCTTAAGGTGGTTTTCATCTCTGAAATAAGCCATAATTGAGTCTGCAAGTTTGTCACCTACCTCATCTGTAGCCAGTAACTGTTCCTTAGTTGCAGATGCAATATTGTCCATATTCTTGAATTCTGCAGCAATGTTCTTTGCTGTAGTTTCTCCTATGTATCTTATTCCCAAGGCAAACAGTACCCTCTCAAAAGGTACTTTCCTGCTTTTTTGCAGTGAATCAAGGAAATTGGCAACAGATTTCTCTTTCCATTTCTCCAATGTGAGAAGTTTGTCGGGAGTAAGTTTGTAAAGATCACTCAAAACATTGATGTAGCCTTTGTTGTACAATTGCTCAATTGTTGCCTCACCTGCATTTATATCCATTGCTTTCCTCCCGATAAAATGTAAGAATTTGCCTTTTATCTGGGGAGGACAGGCATCTGAATTTGGACAGAAATGTTTTGCCTCATCTTCATCCTTAACCAAAGGGGTTCCGCATACAGGACATACGCTTGGAAATACAACTTCCATAATATCAAACCCCCTTTTCTCCGGTGCAACCCTGGTTATTTTAGGGATGATTTCACCACCCTTCTCCACATATACATAATCTCCAATGTGAATGTCAAGCAGCTGCATCTGCTCTGCATTATGAAGTGAAGCTCTCTTTACTTTTGTACCGCTGAGCTGTACAGGTTCCAGATTTGCTACAGGTGTTATGGCACCTGTTCTTCCAACCTGATAATCTATAGAAACCAGTTTGGTAAGAGCTTCTTCTGGTTTGAACTTGTATGCTGTTGCCCAGCGTGGTGATTTTGATGTATAGCCCAGTGATGTCTGCAAATCCAACTGGTTTATTTTAATTACAATACCATCCGTTGCAAATGGGAGATTCTTTCTCTCCATATCCCAATATCCGATAAACTTTTCAATTTCCTGTAAAGTGGCGCATTCTCTGGCGTGCGGTGATACAGGAAGTCCCCATTTTGCAGCAGCCTGCAATGATTCCAGATGTGTAGGGGCAACCGGCTCAGGTGTAAGAAGATGATACAGAGTACATTCAAGTCCTCTGCCCTTTACAATTTTTGGATCCAGTAACTTAAGTGAACCGGAAGCGGCATTTCTGGGGTTAGCAAATGGCTGCTCCTCTTCCAACTCCCTCTGATGGTTCAGTTTGTCAAATGCCTTGTACGGCATATATATTTCTCCTCTGATCTCAAACTCATTCGGATATCCACTTCCGGGAAGAAGAGTATGCGGAATTGAGGAAATCTGCATCACATTATTTGTAACATCATCACCAACAGTCCCGTCTCCTCTGGTAAGCGCCCTGAACAGTTTGCCGTCTTTGTAAGTGAGACAGATTGCAGTTCCGTCAAATTTCAATTCACAGGAAAAAGTATATTCTGAATCAGTGGTTTTTGCAATACGTTCGTTGAATGCGGCAAGTTCCCCCATATCGTAGGTGTTGGCCAAGGAGAGCATAGGATATTTGTGCGGGTACTGCTCAAATTGTTGCAGTGGTGTGGTGCTGTATGTGGAATTGTCGGGAAGAATGTCACTTCCAACAACACGGGTAGGGGAGTCTTGTGCGGCAAACTCCGGAAAAAGTTTCTCAAGCTGTTGGAGTTCAAGCATAAGGAGGTCATACTGGAAATCTGAAATTTCCGGAGCATTAAGCACATAATAATTATGATTGTGCCTGTTAAGTTCAGCTACAAGCATCGCTATCCTCTCTTTTGCCTCTTTTTTCTTCATTTTTACAAATTTTAACTAACAAAATTAGCTATAATTTTAATAAAAGTGATAAATTTGCGGCCCAAATAATAACAAGAAACGAGAAATAAAGTATGAAAAAATCAATCGTTATCCTTACTGGTGGTGGTCCGGCTCCAGGAATGAATACTGTTGTTGGAAGCATTGCCAAAACTTTTCTTCAGAACGAGTACAGAGTTCTTGGTTTGCACGGTGGCTACAAAGGCCTTTTCTCTCAGAATCCTAACTATACAGAGTTGGATTTTACAACTGCAGACTGGATGTTCAACAGGGGTGGTTCTTACCTTGTAATGAGCCGTTTCAAACCGTCTGATGTAGATTTTCAGGAGAATTTCAATCTGGATTTCTTTATTGACAACAATATCAAGCTTTTGGTTACAGTTGGTGGTGATGATACAGCTTCTACTGCAAACAGAATTGCTAAATTCCTTGAGGCTAAGAATTATCCTATTGCCAATATCCACGTTCCAAAAACCATTGACAATGACCTTCCTCTTCCACAGAATATCCCAACCTTCGGTTACCATACTGCTAAAGCTGAGGGTACAAGAATTGGTGCTACTGTATACGAGGATGCAAGAACAAATGCAACTTGGTTTGTAGTTTCTGCAATGGGCCGTTCGGCAGGTCACTTGGCTTTGGGTATTGGTGCTTCTTGCCACTATCCTATGATTGTAATCCCAGAGATGTTCAACAAAACTCAGATTACTGCAGACAAGATCATCAATCTTGCAATCTCTTCTATCCTTAAGAGAAAATTGATGGGTGTTCCTCACGGATGTGTTATGATTTCTGAGGGTGTATTCCACGAGCTTTCACACGAGGAGCTTGTTGAGCGTGGTGTAAAGTTCACTTACGATGACCACGGTCACCCGGAGTTGGGTAAAATCTCAAAAGCTCAGATGTTCAACGATATGGTTGAGAACAGACTTAAAGAACTTGGCATCTCAGTTAAATCACGTCCGGTTGAGATTGGATACGAGGTGCGTTGTGTAACCCCAGTAGGTTATGACTTGATGTACTGTTCACAGTTGGGTATGGGTGTTTACAAACTCTTCACAGAGGGTGTTACAGGATGTATGGTTTACCTCGACCTTAACGGCAACATCAAATCTTTGTACTTGAAAGATATGCAAGATCCTACCACTGGTAAGATTCCGCCACGTGGTGTTAATATCCACACAGATAAAGTTCAGCAGATTTTTGACCATATTCTTAACTATATCACTCCAGATGAGTATGAGGCAGCTAAGAAATATGTTTCAAATCCTGAGGAGTTTGACTTCAAGAAAATTCTTAACTGGTAATTATAAATTTTCTCCGTTATGGAGCAGAAGTTCATCATTTACCAATTATTACTTAGAGTCTTTGGGAATACTAATGAGAGTTGTGTTCCCAACGGCTCTTTGTCATTAAATGGGACAGGAAAATTTTCATCCATAACAGAGGATGTTTTTGAGCACCTGCATTCGCTGGGTATAACCCATATCTGGTATACAGGTGTCATTGAACACGCTACAAAAACCTCTTTCCAGGAATACGGTATCCGTAAAGACAACCCTTCGGTAATTAAGGGTGAGGCCGGCTCCCCTTATGCCATTAAGGACTATTATGATGTAAATCCATATTTGGCAGATTCTATTCCCGACAGAATGTCTGAGTTTGAGCAGCTTTTGTTACGCACTCACAATGCGGGGTTTAAGGTTGTAATAGATTTTGTCCCAAACCATCTGGCCAGGGAATACAATACAGACTCCATTCCATATTGGGCAAAAGATTTTGGAATAGGTGACAATCAGAATAATTTTTCTCCCGACAACAACTTCTATTACCTTCCCGGAGAGATGTTCTCCCGCGGAGATTATTATGAAAGACCTGCAAAAGCCACAGGAAATGATTGTTTTACAGCATACCCATCCGATAATGACTGGTATGAAACTGTAAAGCTCAATTATGGCGTAGATTATATGGGCGACAGGTGCGGACATTTCAATCCTATACCCAAGACCTGGTTTATGATGTACGACATATTGTGCTTCTGGGCTTCAAAAGGGGTGGATGCATTCCGTTGCGATATGGCAGAGATGGTTCCAGTAGAGTTCTGGGAGTGGTGCATCAGGGAGGTTAAACAGAAATACCCTAAGGTTCAGTTCATTGCAGAGGTTTACAATCCTTCTCTTTATGGTGCTTATATGCACAGAGGTGGCTTTGATTATCTTTATGATAAAGTTGGTCTTTATGATACACTTAAAAGTGTGTCACAAGGCTATCGGGAAGCAGGTGCTGTTACAGGTTGCTGGCAAGCTGTGAATGATATGCAGGACAATATGCTCAATTTCCTTGAGAACCACGATGAGCAGCGTATTGCTTCTGACTTCAATTTGGGCAATCCTTTTAAAGCTATCCCTTCCTTGGCAGTGTCTCTGATGCTTAACAAGGCTCCTTTTATGCTTTATTTCGGGCAGGAGGTTGGCGAGGCCGGAATGCTCTCTGAGGGCTTCAGTGGACGCGACGGCAGAACATCCATATTTGACTGGTGCTCAGCACCTTCTGTTGTAAGAATGCTTAAAGGTACACTGTTTGGCTCAGAGGAGGAACTGCTTTCTGCATATAGGGAAATGCTCACTTTTGCAATGAGTTGCAAAGCAATTACCTGCGGCGAGACATACGATTTGCAGTATGCCAATAGAAACAATCCTAATTTTGATGCTGGGAAATGTTTTGTTTTTGCCCGCAAGTACTCTTATCCTAAAGGAGATGAGTCATTCCATAGGGGAGGAAACACCATTTCACGAGGAAACACCATTTCAGGAGATGCTGTTGTTGGCCAAGATCAGCTGCTGCTGATTGTTGCAGATTTTTCACAAAGCTATGAAAAAGTGAAAGTTCAGTTGCCCGCTGAGTTTTTCCGTTACTGGGAAATTCCATACGGTTATCTCAATCCATACGAACAAGTGGAAGTTACCCTTAACAAATATGGGGTGGGTATCCTTTCACTCAAGGATTTGGGGTAATTTACTCCGCCACCAAATCTGCCACTTGTGCCCCCACTACCTCCACTAATGCAACTGGGGAAATGCGGAGCTGCAAGCCACGCACACCGGCACTAATATAGATGAAATCATAATCTCTACAAGAAGAGTGTATCCAGGTAGGGTAGGGCTTTTTCATCCCAATAGGGCAGCAACCACCACGAATATAACCAGTTAGTGGCAGCAGCTCTTTCATTGCAATCATCTCCACTTTCTTGTTTCCAGAGAGTTTGGCCGCTTTCTTTAAATCCACCTCTTTATCCCCCGGAATTACACACACCAGCAGCCCGTTACGGTCGCCCCTTAGAACGAGCGTCTTGAACACCTGTGCAATGTCCTCCCCAAGCTCCGCCGCAACGTGTGTTGCCGCCAAATCACTCTCATCTACAGTATACTGTATCAGCTTATAAGGCACCTTCTTCTGGTCCAATATTCTAGCTACGTTGGTTTTTTTCATTTTTTAACGTCGATATTTTGTACAAATATATGATTTACAGTTAATTGTACAAAATATCGTCGTCAAATAATATTTTTAATAATTTTACAAACAAAACCCACAGTCAATGAACTAAGAACTATTTCCCGACAGTTCTACCCTCAAACCTGCCCAGGAAGAACAACCTATGCAAATTGATGCTGCCCTTATGGAGCAGATTTGTGTGCAGGCAACAGTTAGAACTTGATTCTTAGAAGGCAAATCTGGTAAATTTAATGGACGGGAACAATGCTGCTCTTCACGCTTATGTGTTAAACATTGCCTTATGGCAAATGTTTTCCTTTTGCGTGGACTGCTGTTTGTTTTAGTCCAAGGGGTAAGACAGAGACATACGACAAACGCAGCAAACTCAGTTCCCAGTAGACACTTGTTTCTGCAACCGGTATTTGATTGACTGATTTTGTCATTTGGAAATTGTCGTTATAAAATGGGTGAGGGTGGCACAAAAATGTGTCACCCTCCCGCTCTTAATTGAGATATATGTTATTTCACCTCAATTTGTTTTTCAACAGGTTCTACTTTGTCCGGGGTCTTTTTAGGGATACAGATATCCAGCACTCCGTTGCATACTTTTGCTTCAATCTTGTCTTTATCCACATTTTCCGGCAAAATCAGATTCTGTTGGAATTGGGTGTACGAAAATTCCCTTCTGAGGTACCTTCCTTTCTTGTCTTTTTCCTCTTTCTTCTCCTCTTGTTTTACATTAATTGTAAGGAGATTGTCATTAGTTATCTTAATGTTGAAGTCGTCTTTTGTAAGTCCCGGTGCAGCAATCTC
Organism: Candidatus Egerieisoma sp.; assembly: GCA_045645465.1. Lineage (GTDB taxonomy): Bacteria > Bacteroidota > Bacteroidia > Bacteroidales > UBA932 > Egerieousia. The sequence goes on along the minus strand of JAZRIV010000043.1, from coordinate 72,909 downwards.
AACTTTAAATTTGTCTTCTGCTTCAATAATGTTGATAGGTGAGGTTGAATGAAGTCTCTCTACCCAATCACTCCCAATGAAGTCGTTGAAAATTGATGGGAACCAGCTCTGGTTCTTTTTGGTTGGTAACATATCTTTTCTTTTTTAATTGTGATACTTACCAACAAAATACCTCCACAAATGTTCATTTTACTATCTTTGTATAAATAAATGTAAATATTATGGCAGTAGCTGGAGTTCCTACAGAACTTGGAACAGAAAAAGTATCAAAATTATTAAGGCAGTATGCTGTACCGGCCATTATTGCAATGACTGCATCATCATTGTACAATATGGTTGACAGCATTTTTATTGGGCACGGAGTAGGCAAGTTTGCAATTGCAGGTCTGGCACTTACGTTCCCCCTTATGAATCTTGGTGCAGCGTTTGGAGCACTTGTGGGTGTGGGTGCATCTGCAACAATATCTATGCTTCTTGGGCAGAAGAACTATGAAGTGGCTCAGAAGGTATTGGGTAATGTGGTTACTTTAAATACAATTATGGGAATCCTGTATACAATTGTTTTCCTTGTATTTTTGGACCCTATCCTTTATTTCTTTGGCGCCAGTGAAAACACCATTGGTTACGCAAGGGATTATATGGTAATAATCCTTTTGGGAAACATTGTTACCCATATGTATCTTGGATTGAATGCAGTTATGAGATCTGCAGGACTTCCTAAAAAATCTATGTACTTGACGATTTTCACTGTAATAATAAATGCAATTCTGGATCCTCTATTTATCTATGTATTTGAGTGGGGAATACGGGGAGCTGCAGTTGCTACAATTATTTCACAGACTTTTGCACTGCTTTGGACTATAAAAATATTCTCTGATAAAAATCTTGTAATACACTTTAAAAGAGGAATCTACAAACTTAAATCAAGGATTGTAAAAGATATAATATCAATAGGTATGGCTCCATTCTTTATGAATTCAGCAGCCTGTCTCATTGTCATACTTATCAATCAGGGATTACAAAGACACGGTGGAGATCTGGCAATTGGAGCATATGGTATAGTAAACCGTGTCTCTTTTGTATTTGTAATGGTTGTTATGGGTCTGAACCAGGGAATGCAGCCAATTGTGGGATTCAATTATGGAGCACAACAATACAAGAGGGTAATAGATGCACTCAAGCTCACTATAATCTGCGCAACTGCAGTAACAACAACAGGATTCATTATGGCCCAGTTGTTCCCAAGGGCAATTTCAATGATTTTTACTACAGATGAAGACCTTATACAATACTCAATAAAAGGACTGAGAATTGTATTTGCCTGCTTCCCGATAATTGGTTTCCAGATAGTTGCAGGAAACTTCTTCCAGAGTGTGGGAATGGCTGCAAAATCTGTACTTATGTCCTTGACAAGACAGCTTATCTTCCTTCTACCGGGATTGCTGATACTTCCTCTATTTTTCCAAACAAACGGAATATGGATGAGTATGCCAATAGCAGACGCTCTTTCAAGTATGGTTGCATTTATCCTGCTGTTCAATCAAATTAAGAAATTTAAAAATCACGAGCATTATGGAAACTAAATTCTACATTACAATAGGTCGCCAGAAAGGCGCAGGCGGATTGGAAATTGCCAAAAGGATTTCAGAAGAATTTGGTATTCCGCAATATGACAAACAGCTGCTTGATATTGCAGCTAAAGACAGCGGTTTGTGCAAAGAGGTTTTTGCCGATATTGATGAGAGAAGGGGCTCAAAATTCATTTCGGGATTCTTCTCGGGGATTATGGGTTCTCTGTACAGTGAATATGGGGCTTCGTCGGGAATAAACAGAGAGGCACTCTTTAGAATTCAGAGTGATTCAATTATTAAAATTGCCAATGAAGGTTCTGCAATTTTTGTGGGAAGATGTGCGGATTATATTCTAAGAGATAGAAACAATTGTTTGAATGTATTCATTACTGCAACTGGTGAAGATAGGGTAGAGAGGTTGCTGGAGTGCAACAAGATTGCCAATGCGGAGAAATATACCAAAGAGGAGATGATAGAGTTGCTGGAGAAGAGTGACAAGAAAAGAGAGAGCTATTATAACTACTTTACATACAAACAATGGGGCGCAGCTGCTTCATACGATCTGTGCCTGAATTCTTCTTTATTGGGAATAGAGGGGTGTGTAAAAGTGATTTCTGATATAATTAAAAGTAAAGGTTGGAGTAAATAATGGCCGCTGGAATCCCTACTGAACTTGGCTCGGAAAAGATTTCTAGACTGCTTAAGCAATATGCGGTTCCCTCAATCATTGCAATGAGTTGTTCATCATTGTACAATCTGGTAGACAGCATATTTATAGGGCAGTTTGCCGGTGGCTATGCTTTGGCGGGGTTGGCTCTTACTTTTCCACTTATGAATCTGGGAACGGCATTCAGTTCCCTTATTGCTGTTGGTGCCTCTGCAAATATAGGAATTTACCTGGGTCAGAAAAATTACCCTATGGCCCAGAAAGTTTTGGGAAATGTCGTTACCCTTAACTTTATCATCGGGATAATGTATATGATTGGGGTTCTTTTCTTTTTGGACCCTATCCTCTATTTCTTTGGAGCAAGTGAAAATACAATCTCACACGCCAGAGAATATATGCAGGTCATTCTGGGTGGAAATATAATTTCCCATACTTATTTTGCCCTTAATGCTGTTCTTAGGGCTACAGGGCTCCCACGCAAGGCTATGAACGCTTCTATCCTTACAGTACTTGTAAATGCTGCAATTGATCCGCTGTTCATATACTGGTGGGGAATAAGGGGGGCTGCCATTGCAACAATAATTGCGCAAGGCATCTCTTTGGGTTGGGTGATTTATGTGTTGAGCAACCGAAACCACGTTGTACATTTCCAGAAAGGGGGATACAAGCTTGTATCTGAAATAGTAAGGAAAATTCTTTCTGTAGGAATGTCCCCATTTTTTATGAATTCTACAGCCTGTCTTATTGTAATAGTTTTCAATCAGGGACTTAAACAATATGGCGGCGATATGGCAATTGCTGCGTATGGTATTGTAAACAAACTCACATTCCTCTTCATTATGATGGTAATGGGGTTGAATCAGGGAATGCAGCCAATTGCAAGCTATAATTTTGGGGCAAAACACTACGGCAGGCTTAAAGAGGTTGTAAAACTTACCGCACTTTGCGCAGTTGCAGTTACAACAACCGGTTTTATTGTGGCAGAACTGTTCCCGCACCAGCTTGTTAGGATGTTCACTTCAGATACCGCCCTTATAGAAGAAGCTGTCCACGGCCTTAGAATCTCCTTTATGTTTTATCCTATTGTAGGGTTCCAGATGGTTACATCAAACTTTTTCCGAAGTATAGGATATGCCGGAACTGCTATTTTACTGTCCCTTACAAGGCAGCTCATATTTCTTCTTCCGCTTCTGTACATCCTGCCGGAATTCTTCGGGCTTGGCGGAATATGGGCAAGTATGCCACTTGCAGACCTTATAGCCTGCGTTGTATCAGCCTCTATGATGATATATCATCTCAACAAGTTCAGAACTACAGCCCTATCTGATACTGCCCCAACAAAGTAAAGCCAATCCAATAAGAATCAGCGCCAAATCAAGGGCTTTGGATTTGAGGTTCTTCTCTCTGAACAATAGGGCACCAGCTGTAAATGAAACAATAACACTTCCCCTGCGTATCATTGAGATTACTGCAATTAGGGCATCATCGTATGAAAGTGCATAGAAATATGCAAAATCTGCAATAGAGACAAAAAGGGAAATTAGTGGAATCCACCATCTCCATTGGAATTTTGCAGTTGTAAATCTGTTCATTATCAGAAGCACAGTACCCATAATCCCCACCTGATAAATGTTGAACCAGCTCTGCACAAACAGGGGAGGGAGGTGCTTCATAATGAATTTGTCATACAATCCGCTCACAGCCCCCATAATTACTGCCCCAAACAGAATATAAACCCATTTGTTGTTCTTGAAATTTATCCCCTCTTTTCTTCCCGACAGACTTAGCAGAAACAATGAGAACAATGAGAGTGCTACTCCGCACCATTGCAGCAGATTCAACCTTTCACCAAAGAGGAGTACAGCACCCACAAGAACCACAACAGGCCTTGTGGCATTTACCGGACCTGCAATTGTAATGGGAAGATGCTTTAAGGCATAATACCCCATAATCCACGAACTTAAAACAATAAACGCTTTAAGTATTACCATCAAATGCGCTTTAAGAGCAACAGCTTTATAAACTTCTGGAGATTCAATCTGAGGGATATTGCCATAAATGGAACTTAAAGATGCATTAAAAATGCTTCCTTGTACTGCACCTGGGTTTACAGCAGAAAATATTATGAAAGGCAAGAATATAAGGGCACAGAAAATTGTATTGCAAAACAATACATTCAGCACAGCATTCCCATTAAGGGATTTCTTTTTTGCCACATCATAAAAGCCCAGAAAAAATGCAGAAACAAAAGCCAACAGTACCCACATAAGCACACTTTTTTAAATTTTGAGCAAAAGTACAATTCATTTTGCTAATTTTGTATAATATCAAATTAATAAGGCAGATATGAGAAGCAGTAAGAAATTGCCAATAGTGGCACTGATTTACGATTTTGACGGTACATTGGCTGCAGGAAATATGCAGGAGTACTCTTTTATTGAGAGTGTAGGTGAGAAAAAGGAGGATTTTTGGGGGCAGACAGCAGTAATGGCCCAGAATCAGGATTCAGATAACGTGCTTGTATATATGCTTCTGATGCTTGAGAAAGCACGCGAAAGAGGAATTCCTATCAAAAGGGAAATTCTTCAGAAATATGGAGAGGATGTAAAGCTTTTCCAAGGGGTAAAGGAGTGGTTCCGCAGGATAAGTGATTTTGGAATGGATCATGGTGTGATTGTTGAACACTACATCAATTCGTCGGGGATGAAGGAGATGATTGAAGGTACTCCTATTGCTGATGAGTTCAAGACAATTTTTGCAAGTTCTTATTATTATGATGAGAACGGTGACGCACAGTGGCCAGCTGCAGCAGTCAACTATACCAACAAGACACAGTTCCTATACAAAATCAATAAAGGAATTTTTACAATAAGGGACTCAGTTAAGATCAATGAATCTATGCCGGATTCCAAGAAGAGGGTTCCATTTACAAATATGGTTTACTTTGGAGACGGTGAAACAGATGTCCCTTGTATGAAACTCATAAAATCTATGGGAGGTAATACGATTGCCGTATATGAGCCAAAAAATGAGAAGAAAAGGGAGATTGCAAAAAAGATTCTAAGTCAGGACCGTTGTGATTATGTCTGCCCTGCAGATTATTCACCTGGTAAAAATCTTGATATACTTGTTAAAGGTATCATTTGCAAGATTAAGGCTGATGATGATTTGCAGAAACTGAAGAAAGAGTTCAAACGCAGAGGTTACAGATAAAATAGGGGTGACATCACAATTTGTCACCCCTGTTTTATTATAAATCTGTATCAGAACAAATAGCCTGTATTGATGTAGAAGGCTCCATTTCCGTCTTGTTTGCTGTATTTTCCTACCGGTTTTCCGTATTCAAGGCAAACAATGAAGTTCTGGTTCATAATGAATCTGAAGCCACCTCCAAGGGTTATATGAGGACGGTCTTTAGATAGTCCCATATTCATATAATTGTTGTAGGCATCTTTTGCTGCCTGATATGCTGCAGCTGTAGGAAAATCGGCTGCTGTACTGTTGAATGACATATCATACTCTTTGGTAACCATTGTTCCATCTGAGAAGCAGTTCAATCCAAGTGAGATGTTCTGGTTTGCCAATGCAAATGAGATGAATCTCCATCTCAGTTCTGCGTTATATGATGCCATATCCAAGCCCTGAACTCTGTTTCTCATAATACCGCGGATTGTGCGGAATCCTCCCATACCGTCTCTGTCGTATGATTGTCCCATTGTGGTAATGTATGGCAATACATAGTATGGCGCATCTTTACCAAATGTTCCCTGATAGTTAAGGCGGTATGCAAATGTAAGTTTGTCATTCTTTACAATTGGAAGGTAATGTCTCCAGGTTGCTGAGTATTTGAAGTATGGGTTGGTAGTACCCAACCATTTTGGTGCAAGTGTTACGTGAGTCTCTGCCCAAACTCCTTTTGATGGTGCTCCCTCTTTGTCTCTGGTATCAAGTAGCAATCCAAGTCTTACTGTACTGTTTGTTCCTCCAGCTGCCACATCGTCGGGAATAATGCCCCACTGGCGGTACAGTTCGTAAAGGGTTGGTTCTTCATCGGGAAAAACTTCATTATCCTCCTTGTTCTTGTTTATTTTGGTGCGGTTGATTGCATCCTGTTTGAAATGGCTCAGGTGGTAACCTGCTTCCCAGAATAGTTTGTTGTTCCAGATATTTCCAATGAAATCTGTTTTGAATAGGGCTGCAAGGCGGTTAACACGGTATTTGGGTGTGTACAGGAATGACTCGCCATCTTTGCCTGCCTGAACTTTTTCCCAATCGTAATATGACTGATAGCCGTTGAAACCGTAGAAATCCATTGCCTTGTCGTTTGTTATGGCAAGGGCAGTTGAGAAACGTACGCCTGGGATAAGGAATTTGGTGTCGTACGATATTACGAACAACTGTGAACCTTTTGTAAAGAAAGAGGCCTCAAAATACCATTGCTGGCGGGTGTTAGGATATGTTGTACCATCTCCAAAATCGTAGATGTTCAGCAAAGCTCCCAATTGGAATCCCTTGTCTGCATCAAAGGCAACTGCCGGAAGCGGTCCAAAATTGTATCCGGTTTTGGTGATTTCCTGTTTCTGCTCTGTTTCTTGTGCAATGGATGTATTGCATACGAACAATAGAGCCAGAGAAAGTATGAACAATAGTTTTTTCATAATTTAATTGCTGCTTAAAATAATCTCCTGAATCTTAGTGTATTTTTTGCGTAATTTCTTGTTGAAAAGGAGTTTTATATCTGAAATCTCAAGTCTGAACAGTCTCCACATCTCTTGTGCGATAACTGGTGCAGGCATCATAAGGATTGTGCACACCAATGCCCACTCCCAAGGGAGGAAGACAAATGCAATTATTGAGTAGATTAAAAGCCACAACGGCCATACTACCAGATTTACCAGGTAGCGGATGGAGTTTCTGAATGCATAATCTTTAAGCAATCTGAAAGCTCCCTTACATAGAAGAACATCGGGCAGTGCCAGTAATGATGCCGGTACGCAGTAGGGTAGCGTAATGAGGAACAGCAGGAATCTTAGGAAGCGTACCCAATATGGGAATCTGCTTGTAATGGACGAAAGGCTAATTCTCTGGGAAGTACGCATTTTATATGCTTCCTTTCCAAGTTTCAGCAGTTCTGCAGCTTTTTGTGGCTCTTCCTCTTTAAGTTTTGCTACTGTGCTGCTTGTAATGTTATTTGCTTTAAACTGTACAAGATTGGGGTGTATTGTACCTTTGGGGATACTGCTCAGAAGTCTCTTCCTCTGAGGTCTCATAGCGGCTGCACAAATCTCGTATGTAGCCTCGTAATCCTCATCATTAGGAATGTAGAGGATAAGTGATTTCATTCTCTCTGCAAGGAGACTCTTTATTGAATTCATCTGTTCCTGCGGAGTCAGTGAACTGTTCCTGGCAATGAAATCCCCAACATTTATAGCTTCTCCCACATTCACATTAATTGTTGAACGGAAACGGAAGAAGTTTCCATACTGCAAGCCAACCGGTACAATATACAGCGGCATTTGGGGCATAAGTTCCTGAGCCTGGAACGCTATGCGGAATATACCTTTTGAAAGTGGCTGTGCCGAGTGTTTGGCCTGATGCTGGCCTTCTGGAAATATACAGAATGGTACTTTGTCTTTCAGTACATCTACAGCCTTTTCTATGGTCTTGTCATTTTTCTTCACCTCGCTCAAGCCATCACGCATACGCATTATTGGCATAATTTTAAGGAATGTGAAGATTTTGGCAAGTGTGGGATTTTTAAAGATGTCCGCTCTTGCCACAAATACTTTGGGCCTGCTGTCCATTGCAAGGATAAGCAAAGCATCCATAAGTGCATTTGTGTGGTTTGGAGCATAAATTATTGCACCATCGTCAGGAATATTCTCCAATCCATTGTAGTTGATTTTCCTGTATGATATATGTAAGATATAATCTACATAATGTCTTAAAAACGCATACAGCCCGTCATAATCCTGTATTTTCCTCCTTTTTCCCATAATCTTAACTTTGAGATCTGCGGAACATATATGAAACTGTCAATCCCGATATGATATGCCAGATTCCCCACCAGGCTGTAATGAACAGCATCCCACCATAGTGGTTATGCCATATCTCAGGAGGGAAAATGTTATGGTTGAACAACAGTATAAGTCCAAGGCCAGAGTTCTGGATGCCAATCTCTATTGTAAGTGTACGTCTGTCTTTCAGAGAAACTTTGGCAGCCTTTGCTCCAAAATATCCGGTAGCCAATGCACAGGCATTGTGGATTAATACTATTATACAGATATAGTGAAGATGTTGTATGAACAACTGGAAGTTTTGTGAGAAAGATGCCACTACTATAGCCAGAAACAGCAATATAGAGATGTGTTGGAGCGGTTTTGATATTTTTTTTGTAATTGCAGGGAAATACCTGTTGAACAGTATACCTAAAATAATTGGAATACCCAAAAGGAGAAGTATCTGTTCCAACATTGGAAAGAAAGGGATCACCAACATTGGAATGTCACTTTTCATACTGATAATCTGATTATACATTGAACCCCAGAAAAAGAAATTGAATGGGGTGACAAACGGTGCAAATGCTGTACTGATTGCACTAAGTGTAACAGATAGCTCAACGTTTCCTTTTGAGAGTGATGACATGAAGTTGGAGATGTTTCCTCCCGGGCAAGATGCCACCAGAATCATTCCCAATGCCACCATAGGTGTTATGACAGGAGACAGTGCAATGGCAACGGCAAAAGTAACTGCCGGCAGTGCTATCCACTGCAATAATACTCCAAGAATTACAGATTTTGGATTCTTGAATACATCCTTAAAAGTTTCCAGCTTGATACCCAACGCTACTCCAAACATTATAAAAGCCAGAATAATGTTTACAATAGCCATTCCTCCCTCTCCAAAGTTTATGGTTAAGGAGTTCAATTGTTCCAATTGCTCTTTCATACAGGTAGGTTTAGGGCCGCTAAGTTAGTAAAAATGTGATTAAAAACTATAAAAGTGGCTCAAAAGTGTAAATAAATCAGACATCCACCTATTGTGGAAACTGCATACTTACAACTTTTAATCCACCTTTATATATATAAGAGTGTAATTATTGCAACTATTTTGCAAAACTTACAGATCTTGTCTCTCTGATAACGGTAATTTTTACCTGGCCAGGATAAACCATCTCATCCTGAATTTTCTTTGCAATATCAATTGAAAGCTGCTCTGCCTGCTGGTCTGTTACCTGCTCACTGCCAACAATTACCCTAAGTTCCCTACCTGCCTGGATAGCGTAGGTTTTTGTTACACCAGGGTATGACAATGCAATGTTCTCCATATCCTGAAGACGTTTGATATAAGACTCTATTACCTCACGTCTTGCGCCAGGTCTTGCTCCTGAAATGGCATCACCTACAAGTACAAGTGGTGACAATAATGAACTCATTTCAACCTCCTCGTGGTGTGCTCCAATTGCGTTGCAGATTTCTGGTTTCTCCTTGTATTTCTCGGCCAATTTCATACCAAGTATAGCGTGAGGCAACTCTGGATCTTCATCAGATACCTTTCCTATATCGTGCAACAGACCGGCTCTTTTGGCAGCTTTAGGGTTAAGACCCAATTCAGATGCCATAGTGGCACAGATGTTTGCAACCTCACGTGCGTGCTGTAACAGATTCTGACCATACGAAGAACGGTATTTCATTCTACCGATAAGTTTGATAAGCTCTATATGAAGACCGTGAATTCCCAAATCAATACAAGTTCTCTTACCTGTCTCAAGAATTTCCTCCTCAAGTTGTTTCTGAACTTTGGCAACAACCTCTTCAATTCTTGCAGGATGGATACGACCATCTGTAACCAGCTGGTGAAGTGCAAGTCTGGCAACCTCTCTTCTTACAGGGTCAAATGCAGAAAGAAGAATAGCTTCCGGTGTGTCATCTACAACTATCTCAACACCTGTAGCAGCCTCAAGAGCGCGGATGTTTCTTCCTTCACGTCCAATGATTCTACCTTTAATCTCATCGCTCTCAATATTGAATACTGTTACAGCATTCTCAATTGCTGTTTCAGGGGCTGTTCTTTGGATGGTGTTGATTACAATTCTTTTGGCCTCTTTAGAAGCTGTAAGTCTTGCTTCATCCATTACATCATTAATGTAAGACATTGCTTGAGTTTTTGCCTCATCTTTCATTGTCTCAACCAACTGCGCTTTAGCTTCTGCGGCAGTCATTCCAGCAAGGCTTTCTATTTTTTCTATAGCTTCCTGTTTGAGTTTCTCGTACTCCTCGCTTTTTCTGTTAACAATTTCAACCTGATTTTTAAGGTTGTCTTTAATGAGGTCTACCTCTTTCTGTTTTTTGGATAACTCAGAATTCTGCTGGTTAACTACAATCTCTTTCTGCTTTATTTTATTTTCAAGTTGCTGAATCTGATTGTTTTTTTCATTTATGAATTGTTCGTGCTCACTTTTAAGCTGCAGGAACTTCTCCTTTGCCTGAAAGATTTTCTCCTTTTTGATATTTTCACCCTCAGTCTCTGCCTCTTTGAGAATCTGCTCTTTCTTTTTCTTCAGCACTACGTTGTTCACTATATAGTACGCCGCCAAGAAACCTCCAAGAGCTCCGCAAAGCGATAAAATTACAATAGTTAAAATTTCCATCTCTTCTCTCTTTAGTTTTTATGTGTTATTTAAGTTCTTTAGTTAGATTCAAGCATAATAAAAGCCGCTGGATACGCTGTTTTCAGAAAAATCTTAAAAATAAGATTTGAGCTCCAGTTAAAGACGCAAACTTCCAACGTCCCGTAATACGGAATCCCCCTAAGGGTCACCCAGGCCTGTTTTTGTCTGTTGGTTGACTCGGTTCTGTTAATAGTGTTGATTTTCGCAAAGAGCTGTTATCCAACGGCTAAAAGTAAAATTTTGCCAATATGTAATATGTCAAAAAATATTCTGGTCGTTTCCTTCTATGTATTCATCCAATTGTTTGTCCAAAATTTTGAGGTCTTCTATCAAACCTTCAAACTCCTTGTTTTGTTCTAATCTCACAACTTTAATGGCAAACTGTAAAACCGACATAGACAATGCATCCTGCAAATCCCTGTCTTTGAATTTGCTTTTGTAAAACTCCACCATTTCCCTGATTTTTCCAACTGCAATACGCAAACTTTCTTCCTCTGAGGGTTGTATGGTGAGCGGATATTGCCTCTCGGCAATCGTTACCCTTATCCTGAGTTTTTCTTCTTCCATTATCAGTCGTTTAACATTGAAATACACTTGTCAATCTCACGCACAATCTTCCCAATTTTCTTCTTAGCCTCTTTCACATCATCTGAAGTAGCCTTAAAGGCTTCTCCCAACTGCATCAGCTCAACCTTCTGCTCCAACTCTTTTATTTTATTGTTTCTGTTCTCCAAATCAGCCTTGCATTTCGCCAAATCTTCTTTAAGGGAAATGTTCTCAGAAAGTGCAAGCTCATATTTAGAGATAATCTGTTCAATGTGACCTTTAAGTTTTTGAACTATTATTTGACTTTCTGCGCTCATCTGGTGAATTTTTCAAAGCAAATTTAACAATTATTTTTGATTAAAAAATAAAAAAGAAACCGGACCATATATAATAGGACCGGTTTAGTAATCAAAAATTGTGAGTAAACATTTATAAAGTACAGATATCAACAACTTTATCCATACCTACTTTAATTGCCTCTTCATTCATAGGTATAAGGTGGTGGTGTCTCTCCGGCAATGATTTTTTAAGTCCTTTTACAACACTTTCCAGTGAAACTACCGGTTTTTTCTTAAGGAATGCTCCAAGAACAATCATGTTGAAAGCTTTAAGGTTACCCATTCTTGCGCTCTCTTCTGCTGCCTCAATTGAGCATATGTTTATATCTTTTCTCTCTGGGTGTCTTGTAATACCATTAGGGTCATAGATAAGCAATCCACCAGGTTTTACATAGCTCTCAAACTTATCCATAGACTGTTGGTTGAGTATGATAACTGTATCACATTTGCCAAGGATTGGAGAGCCAATCTTTTTGTCGCTTAATATTACTGTAACATTTGCAGTACCGCCACGCATCTCCGGACCGTAAGACGGCATCCATGTTACCTCCTTATCCTGCATTATTCCAGAATAGGCCAGAATTTTACCCATTGACAAAACTCCCTGACCTCCGAAACCTGCTATAATCAATTCTTCTTTCATAATCTTTATATTTGTGCATTAACGGTTTACCTGTCTTTCATATCTCCAAGCGGATAGAATGGGAACATATTCTCTTCCATCCATTTGTTAGCCTGAACAGGTGAAATTTTCCATCCTGAGTTACAAGTTCCTACCACCTCTACAAATGATGTTCCTTTCTCCATCATTGAGTTCTCAAATGCTTTTCTCACAGCTTTTTTTAGTTTGCGTACAGCAGCAGGGTTCTGGGCAGATTGTCTTGTGACATAACAGGTTCCCTCCAATTGTGCAAGAAGCTCTGTAATTTTCATTGGATAACCGTTCAATTTTGCATCTCTTCCGTATGGAGTTGTGGCAGTTTTCTGGCCCAATAGGGTAGTAGGAGCCATCTGTCCACCTGTCATACCATATATTGCATTGTTGATGAAGATTATAACAATGTTCTCACCTCTATTGCAGGCGTGCATTACTTCTGCTGTACCAATTGAAGCCAAATCTCCATCTCCTTGATATGTGAAAACATATTTGTCGGGATTAAGACGTTTGGTTGCGGTTGCAAGTGCCGGTGCGCGTCCGTGTGCAGACTGTTCCCAATCTATATCTATATAGTTGTATGCAAGAACTGCACATCCTACAGGTGAAATTCCAATTGTTTTGTCTTGAATTCCCATCTCTTCAATCACCTCTGCAATCACTTTATGAACCACACCGTGGGTACAACCTGGGCAATAGTGCATTACGGTATCTGTAAGTACAGGAGTTTTGGCATATACCATATTCTCCGGTCTGATAATATCTTTTATATCCATAACTCTCTACTTGTTGAAATGTTTTACAAATGCATCATAAACTTCCTCTGGTGCTGGAATAATACCACCCATTCTACCGTAGAACTCTACAGGTATCTTGCCGTTTACTGCAAGTTTTACATCCTCCACCATTTGTCCGGCACTCATCTCAACAGTAAGGATTCCCTTCAATTGAGGTATCATATCCTGAATCTGTCTTGTAGGAAATGGGAACAGGGTGATTGGTCTCAATAGGCCAACTTTGAATCCAGCTTCGCGTGCCTGGTCTACAACAGCCTCACATATACGCGACATACTGCCATATGCAACAAAAAGATATTCTGCATCGTCTGCCATATATGTGCTGTATCTTACCTCATTCTCCTCAATCTCTTTATATTTTGCCTGAAGTTTTATGTTAACTTTTTCTTGTACATTTGGGTCAAGAGCCAATGATGTAATGATGTTTCTGTTTCTGCCGGCTGTTTTTCCGGTTAATGCCCAAGGACATTGCTCTGCAACTTCTTGTGCTGTTCTTCTTTGTCTTTGCTCACCAAGTTCAACTTTCTCCATCATCTGGCCAATCACTCCATCTGAAAGGATCATAGAAGGTATGCGGTACTTGAATGCAAGGTCAAAGCCCAATCCTACAAAATCATACATATCCTGAGCAGAAGCTGGAGCAAGTACAATCATTCTGTAGTCACCGTGGCCGCCACCTTTTACTGCCTGGAAATAGTCTGCCTGGCTTGGCTGTATTGTTCCAAGTCCAGGGCCTCCACGCATTACATTTACTACAACGCAAGGAAGTTCTGCACCGGCTAGGTAACTCAAACCTTCGGCCATAAGACTTATTCCCAAACTGCTTGATGATGTCATTACCTTTTTGCCGGTAGATGCTCCACCATATACCATATTGATTGAGGAGGTCTCACTTTCAGCCTGTAGAACAACCATTCCGGTAGTTTCCCAAGGCTTCTCCTCCATAAGAGTCTCCATAACCTCCGATTGTGGAGTGATAGGGTATCCAAAGTAGCCGTCTGCTCCACATCGTATTGCTCCGTGGGCAATAGCTTCGTTACCCTTCATAAGTATCTTTTCAGCCATATCCTATATTTTTATATTTTCACTCTATAAACTGTTATTACCGCATCAGGGCATACCGTAGCGCAATTTGTACAACCTGTACAATTGTCTGGGTTCTCCATAAATGCAAAGTTGTATCCCTTTCCGTTCACTTGTTTGGACAATGCAATGGTGTGTGTAGGACAGTTTGCAATGCAGACGCTGCAACCTTTGCATTTTTCTGTATCAACCACTATAGCTCCTTTTACTGCCATATCCTAATATTTTAAATTGTTTATACTTTAATTTCCACTAAAGAATCCGAATCCTCTCTTTATTCCCTCAATTGTTGCATCCCATCTTATCAGGATTCCTATTATAAGCAGAATGCTTAAAACTACCATACTTTTTCCAGTTGGTGTAAGTTTCTTGTATTCTGCCACTAATTTAGTAAAAAGTCCCATAATTTTAATCAATATTTTTTTCTATTCTTATTCTTGCATCTGCTGCTATAACGGTTTTTGAGTTTCCAAGAAGCGGATTTATATCCATCTCTGCTATCTCAGGTGCAATTGTACACAACTGCGAAACTCTTGAAACCATTTCTGCAAATATAACTTCATTTACCCCTTCTTGTCCTCTTGTTCCTTTAATTATTGCATATCCTTTAAGACTTTTTATCATTTCCAGTGCATTTTGGGGTGAAACAGGGGCCAATTGGGCTGCCACATCCTTCAATGCTTCAATGAAAATTCCTCCAAGCCCCACCATTACCATAGTTCCATAATTGCTCTCTCTTTTACTCCCGACAAATATCTCCCTTCCCTGCAACATAGGTTGCAGAAGAATTGCTGTTGTTTGAGGAATATTTGTCATCCTTTCAAACTCTGCAACAAGTGTCTCTTCGTCTCTGACATTCAGCACAACACCGCCCACATCTGTCTTGTGTACAGGACCTACTACCTTCATTACAAGAGGGTAGCCGATCTCTTTTGCTGCAGAAATTGCATCTGGCAGTGTGATGGCTACTGCCTCTTTTGCTCTGTTTATCCCTGCGGCATCAAGAAGTTTCTGAACTGCGGAAGGGTGCATATAGCCGTCGGGAGAAGAATCAATAATCTCCCTTATTGCCTGAGCATTTGTTTGTGGAAATATTTGCTCTTCTTCTTGTTCCAATGGAAGTGATTTTGCCAGTTGTACAAAAGCGTGTCCAAATGCAACCTCTTCGTTGAAGCAGATGCCTCCCATCTTTTGGAATGTCTCTATTGCTTCCTGTGCATTTACAATGGATGTGAGTATAGGGTAAATTGGTTTTTGGGAGGTGGCTATCTTCTCCAATATTACTTTATACAAGCCTGTTACGTCACCAAGTCCAGGGCTGCCAATAATGACAGCCATTGCATCTACCTGATGGAAATCATTGTTGCAGGCGTCAATTATCTGCCCCAACTGTTCTGCAGTTCCTGTGGCCAGGAAATCTATAGGATTTGCAACTGATGAGCCGTGAAACAGTTTGCCAAGCAATTTTTTTGCTTTGTCACCCTCTATTTGAGGTATGTTTATACCGTTGCTGCCAAGTGTATCTGTCAGCATAACTGCAGGACCGCCGGCGTGTGTGATTATGGCAATGTTTTTCCCTTTGGGTTTTGGCATGGAGAGAATCATTGCTATATTTACAAGCTCGGTGCGGCTGTAGACTCTGATTATTCCGGCTTTGCGGAAAAGTGCGTTTACAGCTGCATCCGGTGATGCCAATGCTCCGGTATGGGATGAGGCTGCTCTGCTGCCAGCCTCGCTGTATCCGGCTTTTATTGCTGCAATATGGGCACCTTTTTTAATAAGGGAACGTGCGTGCTTGAGGAGCATCTGAGGATTGTTGATGCTCTCTATATACATCAGTTTAACAGGAGAACTCACACCGGGCCGGTATGTTTCATCAAGGTACTTGAGAACATCTTCTACTCCAATTTGAGCGCTGTTGCCAACCGAAAACACGTGTGAAAATTTTACTCCGTGTTTAAGTGCGGTCTCCATTATAAATACAACAGTTGCTCCGGAGCCGGAGATTATATCCACACCTTTTGGAGAAAGGTTAGTGACCGGTTTTGTGAATACTCCAGCGTAGCTGTCGGTTATTACACCAATGCAGTTAGGGCCTATAAGGGAGGCTTTGTATTTGTTTGCAATTTCAACAACCTGTTTCTGAAGTTCTGCTCCCTGATGGCTCTCTTCCTGGAACCCGGCAGAGAATATGATTACAGCTTTGCACCCTTTGTCTCTGCAAAGCACCTCAACTGTTGCTGGGCACATTTTTGCTGGTATTGCCAGAATAGCACAATCTGTTTGAGGAAGATCTTCAGGTGTTTTATAAGCTTTTATCCCTTGAATGTACTCACTCTTTGGATTGACAACACGCAATTCTCCTTTGTATCCTGTATCTATAAGATTTTTAAGTGCATTACCTCCCGGTTTTGTAGTATCATCTGAACCTCCTACAACTACAATACTCTGCGGAGATATCAATTCTTTTGTAATCATTGCTGTTTAATATTCTTTTGTGCGCATTTATATGCTTTTGCTTTACAAATATAAGTAATTTATATTGATATTTGTTCACTTTGTAAGTGATTAAGTGCTTTTTTGCTGTCATTTGCTTGCCGCGCGGAAAAAAGCTTTGTTTTCCGCTTGGGATGTGGAAAATTGCGGTTCCGTGCGGGAAAAGGGTATCTTTTCCGCTCAGAATGTGGAAAAAGTATCTTTCCGCGCAGAATTTGGGGGTTGTGGATGCTCGGGGTGGAGGTCCTTTTTTTGATTGGAAATATTGGTTAACTTTGTAAAAAGTGCCGATATGAGATATTTTACAGTTGATGCGTTTACAGATTCTCTGTTTGGAGGTAACCCTGCGGGTGTTGTCTTATTGGAGGAGAATGCAAGTTTTCCGGAGAAATCCCTTATGATTAAGATTGCAGGGGAGTTGCGTTATTCCGAAACGGCATTTGTGCAGCAGAATGGCCCTGCAGAGTTTTCTGTAAGGTATTTTACCCCTGTGGATGAGGTGGATTTGTGCGGTCACGCGACAATTGCGTCTTTCTGTGTCCTGAGAGATGAGGGTATTGTTCCAAAAGGGACCGTTTGTATGAACCATACCTTAGCTGGAGATTTGGAGGTAATTGTTGGGGATGAGGTGATGATGCAGATGGCAATCCCTCAGGTTTTGGAGAGGGTGGTGGATGAGGTGCAGTTGTGGGAGATAATGCAAGGAGGTAAGAATTCACTCTTGGGAAGAAAGTATCCACTGCAAGAAAAAATGTATTCCCTTTCTCCACAAATTGTTTCCACTGGTCTTCCCGATATAATTATGCCTGTAGGGAGCATTGTGGAACTGGACTCCCTCAAACCTGATATGGCTGCACTGACAACATTGAGTTCTCAATTGCAGGTGGTTGGGGTACACGCGTTTGCCCTTTCGGAAGACGGTTACACTGCACACGTAAGAAATTTTGCACCTTTGTTTGGAATTGAAGAAGAGGCGGCAACAGGCACAGCAAATGCTGCACTCACTTACTATTTGTATCATAATGGAATTATCCCTGCAGGCAGCCGGTGCAGTTTTATGCAGGGTGAGGTAATGGGGCGTCCATCTGTAGTGTCAACTCAAATCCGTACCAATGGAACTGTTTATGTTGGAGGGAACAGTTGTGTCCTCATAAAAGGGGAGATGAATATTTGAGAAATTTCTTTTGAATAAATATAATTAATGGTTATATTCGCGTAGCATTTGGTGATGCACACTATTCTTTTTGTGCAGAGAGGGAATCCGGTTGGAATCCGGAACAATGCCCGTTGCTGTGTGCCTGTTTATAGCAGATACTATCTGAGCCACTGTAAAAGGGAAGGCGTATCTGAAAAGGCGAGTCAGAAAACCTGCCAGATGAAGTTGATACAATAAAACCTCGGGGACAAGGTAGAGTTGTTAACCTTTGTTATTTCATTATTTATGAAAATTTATGTGGCGGGAATTGGTCCCGGCAGCTATGAGGATATTACTCCGGCTGTAATGGATGCTGTATCGGCAAGTGATGTAATTGTCGGATACAAATATTATTTTCAGTTTATTGAATCATATCTTTCACCCAATGTAATCTGCATTGATTCCGGTATGCGCAAAGAGCGCGAAAGGGCCAGCCAGGCTTTTGAATATGCACTTAAAGGTAAAACTGTATGTGTTATTAGTTCCGGTGATGCCGGAATATATGGTATGGCTCCCCTCATTTGGGAGATGTATCTGCATCTTAAGCAACAAGGTACTATAGATGAGTTGGACCTTAGGGTTATTCCAGGAATAAGTGCTTTTCAGAAAGCTGCATCTGTACTTGGAGCACCTATAGGTCATGATATTTGCATTATATCTTTATCTGATCTTATGACCCCTTGGGAAAAGATTGAGAAGAGGATTAAGGCTGCAGCATATGCAGATTTCATTACTGCTATATACAATCCAAAAAGCAACGGCCGCTATTGGCAACTTTACAGGCTTAAGGAGCTTTTCCTTAAAGAGAGGAGTGGCAATACCCCTGTGGGTTTTGTAAGGCAGGCAGGTAGAGAAGACCAGCAGGTAACTGTTACCACTTTGGCTGAGTTCAATCCGGAAGATATAGATATGTTTACTGTGGTGATCATAGGCAATTCACAGTCATATATATCGGGAGGAAAATTCATTACCCCGCGCGGATATTACAGGGAAACCTCAAATGAAGAGGTTAAGGTGGGGCAAAGTATAATGATGGAGAGCTTCCGCACCATTGAGGGTGAACTGAAAAACAGGGATATCCCTACAGACAGAAAATGGACACTTTTGCACGCAATCCATACTACAGCAGATTTTGATATGGAGAATATCCTCTTCACCACTCCTGGTGCTGTGGAGAAGATGTACAGTGCAATCAGCTCGGGTGAGTGGCAGGAGCGAACAATAATTACAGATGTAACAATGGCGGCATCGGGAATAAGGAAAGGGGCGTTGCAAAGATTGGGGATAGAGGTGAAATGTTACCTGAATGATCCCCGTACCGAAGCCCTTGCCGCAGAGAAGGGGATTACCCGTACCCAGGCTGGTATAAGGCTGGCGGTTCAGGAACATCCGAATGCATTGTATGTGTTTGGAAACGCTCCAACTGCACTTATGGAGCTGTGTACACTTATCAAGAGAGGGGTGGCATCACCTCTTGGAGTGGTAGCCGCTCCTGTAGGATTTGTACATGTGGAGGAGTCAAAACATATGGTTAAACCATTTGCAAATATTCCGCAAGTGATAGTGGAGGGGCGCAAAGGTGGTAGTAATCTGGCAGCCACAATAGTAAATTCCATACTATGTTATAATGATGCGGAGCAATTGCGACCGGGCAGGGATGTGTAGCATATAATTTTCAGAAGAGATGTACAAATTTACCATTATAGGAATAGATGACAATCCCCTTTCGGTGGAGAGGAACCTCCATTTCGTAAAGGATGTGTTATACAGGGCCAAGGTGTTTTCCGGAGGTAAAAGGCATTATGAGCTTGTAAAGGACTATCTTCCTTGCAGTCATTCCTGGATAGATATAACTGTACCTCTTGATGATGTGTTTGCCAAATATCATGCCGTTGCCAATGGGGAATTTCCGCTGGGAATACAAGGAAAATGTGATGAGGAGTGTGTGGAATATGTTGCAGCAGGAGAGGAAATAGTTGTCTTTGCATCGGGAGACCCCCTCTTTTACGGATTTGCCGTAACCATACAAAAGAGACTTCCGCAGGCACAGATAAAGGTGTATCCGGTGTTCAACTCATTGCAGAGCCTTGCCCACAGACTGGCTATGCAGTATGACGATATGATAATGGTTTCCCTTACCGGCAGACCGTGGCACAGGTTTGACCAGGCGCTTATTGAGCGCCGCCACAAGATAGGTATCCTTACAGACAAGGTGCACACCCCGGCGGCTATTGCTCAAAGGGCACTCCAGTATGGCTACTACAACTACAGGATGCACGTGGGGGAGGCTCTTGGGGGAAAGAGGGAGAGGGTTTCAACCCTTACCCTGCAACAGGCGGCCCAGATGAGTTTTGCTGCCCCAAATTGTGTGATTATGGAGCGGCAGAATGGAGAAGGGGAGTTCAAGGAGCATCACAGCAGGGTTTTTGGAATTCCCCATCCAGAATTTGCCCTGTTGGACGGAAGGGAAAATATGATTACCAAAATGCCAATCCGTCTTCTTAGCCTGAGTATGCTTGATTTGCATAACAGAATTGCAATGTGGGATATAGGATTCTGCACAGGTTCAGTTTCTATTGAGGCCAAAATGCAGTTTCCCCACCTGCACATAGATTCGTTTGAGGTAAGGGAGCAGTGTGCAGCCATCCTTCAGGAGAACTGCCGTAAAATGGGAGTGCCGGGTATAGAGCCCCACATAGGGGACTTCACTGCCCTGAATCTTCCCCAAATGGTTCAGAATAAGGAGTTTCATCTTCCCGACAGTATATTCATAGGGGGACACGGAGGAAAAATTGCACTTATAATGACAATGCTCTCTGAGATTGTAAAACAAGGGTGCATTGTAGTATACAACTCTGTGAGGGATTCGGCTCCATTTGAGGAGGCAGCCCTTGCAAACGGCTTTAGCAGTGCAGAAAAAACAGAAATAACAATAGACAATTACAATAAGATAACCTGCTGCAAGGTTGTAAAATTATAGGATTATAGGATTATGGAAAGATTGCTTATAGTAGGAAAGGGAGATATAATTGAAGTTTTAAAGAGAGAGTATCAGGGGGCTGAACATATTGGTTTTGCAGAGTTTGGAGAGGGTCATTTCAATAACTTCAGAAAGATTCTGTTTGTAGGGGCTTTGGGAATTTGTGTAAGGAGCATTGCCCCATATATAAAGGACAAACATACAGATCCTGCAGTAGTTTGTGCCGACAGCAAAGGTCTTAAAGTGATTTCTGTCTTAAGCGGACATATAGGAGGTGCCAATATTCTTTCTAAGGAGGTGGCTGCTATCCTCGGAGGGGAGGCAGTGATTACCACCCATTCAGACAATGCAGGGTTATGGGCATTGGATACCCTTGGAAACAGATTTGGTTGGGATACCTTTACGAATACTGCCGGATTGAATGGCCCGATAGCCACATATGTGAACGGTGGGCGTGTGGCCCTTGTTCTGGATGTGCGTTGCAGAGGTGGGCAGTGGATGGAGAAGAACAGGAGCAATAATGTGGATGTGTTTTACAGTTTCAATGATCTTCCAAAACATAAGGATGGGGCAAAATATGATTATGACCTCATAATAGCAGTCACTTACAAGCTCTACACTTCGGAGATTCCTATGATCACTTACGTTCCAAAAGTGCTCCACTTGGGTATGGGGTGCAAGAGGGGTGCCGAGGCTGCGGATATATGCGGAATATTGAGGAGTGAGATTATGGAGAGAGGGTATAATCCTGCGGCGATTGCTACGGTCTCTACAGTAGATATAAAGAAGGATGAGCTTTTGCTCCACAATGTGGTCAAGGCTTTTTTGGGAGAGAATGGGCAGTTGCAGGTACTTTCTGCAGAAGAACTTAAGGATATTCCTGTGCCTAATCCAAGCAGCAAGGCTATGGAGGCGGCAGGGACCCCTTCTGTGGCGGAGGCATCTGCTATAATGTTGTCGGGAAGAGGAGAATTGCTTGTTGAGAAACAGAGAATGGGGAATTTCACTTTTGCTGTGGCACTTGATTCAACAGCCTGCAGGGGTGGACATATTGAGATTGTGGGGGCGGGTCCCGGTGATCCGGAACTGGTTTCTGTAAGGGGTAAGAGGATGCTGGAGGAGGCGGACCTTATCTTGTATGCTGGAAGTCTTGTACCTAAGGAACTTACATATTATGCCAAAGAGGGGGCTGTTGTAAGGAGTTCTGCCTCAATGGATTTGGAAGAGCAGTTTGCCCTTATGAAGGAGTTTTATGACAAGGGGCTTTTTGTGGTAAGGCTGCATACAGGTGACCCTTGCATCTATGGGGCAATTCAGGAGCAGATGGCATATTTTGACAAATATAATATGAGCTATCATATTACTCCAGGAATATCTTCGTTTCTGGCAGCGGCTGCAGAGTTGCAGAGTCAGTTTACAATTCCGGAGAAAGTGCAGACTATTATCCTTACAAGGGGTGAGGGGCGTACAGCAATGCCTGACAGGGAGAAACTGCATATGCTGGCACAGCACAGAAGTACAATGTGCATTTTCTTGAGCGCTACGGTTGTGGACCAGGTACAGGAGGAGCTGCTTATGCATTACCCTCCAACTACCCCTGTGGCGGCCTGCTACAAGCTAACCTGGAAAGACCAGAAGATTTTCAGGGGAGAGCTTAAGGATTTGAGCAAGATAGTTAAGGAGAATAACCTTACCCTTACCACTATGATAGTTGTGGGTGATGCCATTGGAAACAGGGAGGGGCTTTCCAGATTGTATGCTCACGAGTTCAAGCATATTTTCAGACAATAAGGAGGGCATCCTGTACATTATATTGTGAGATATGATTCTGGTTTTTGGAGGGACAACTGAAGGACGCATAGCTGCGCAGACTCTTGATGCTGCAGGTAACCCTTTTTACTACTCAACAAAAGGGGAGTTGCAGGAGATGGAGTTGTGTAATGGGGAGCGGCTTTGTGGTGCAATGGATGCCTGTAATGTAGTGGAGTTGTGCAGGGAGAATGATGTGAAACTGATTGTGGATGCGGCACACCCGTTCGCTCAGGGGGTTCATAATACTGTGTATGAGGCATCAGTGGAGTTGGGTATTCCTGTAGTGCGTTATGAGCGTGAGTCTTCCGGCAATTGTAAAGATATTATCTGGTGCAGTTCCTTTTCAGATGCCGTAGCCAGGCTGGAGAGTGACAATATTACCTCCCTTCTGGCCCTTACAGGTGTAAATACCATTCCAAAGCTTAAGGAGTGGTGGAATGCAGATGGGAACGAATGCCATTTTAGAGTACTGGACAGGGAGGAATCCAAGGAGCTGGCGGCAAAGGCCGGATTCCCTATGGAGAAACTCCTCTTCTTCAAAAATGACTCTGCGGGGTTGCAGGGTGAAATTGAACTGCTGGAACAGATATACCCTCAGGCAATAATTACCAAGGAGAGTGGGGAGAGCGGTTATTTTATGGAGAAAGTAAAGGCTGCAATCAGTTGCGGGGTAAAGGTTTATGCAGTAAAGAGACCTCCGCTTCCCAAGGAGTTCATTAAAGTTTATGGACCGGTAGGGCTGAGAATGGAGGTGGAGAGGCTGCTACAAGGATTTTTCCCTCTAAGGATAGGGCTTACAACTGGAAGCACTGCTACTGCAGCTGTAAGGGGAGCTTTAAGACGTCTGTTGCACGGGGAGGAATGCAAGGATGTATATGTGGTGCTGCCACAGGGTGAGAGGGTAAGGATGCCCCTTAAGGAGAGCGGAGTTAAAGATGGTGGAGCTTGGGGATGTGCTGTAAAATATGGCGGTGATGATCCAGATGCCACCAACGGATATGATATAATTGCCCAGATAAATTTGAATGACAAGAAAGAAGTGAGATTCTTTGCGGGAGAGGGGGTTGGAACCGTGACTTTGCCAGGATTGGGGCTGAAGGTGGGAGGACCTGCCATAAACAATGGCCCAAGAGAAATGATGAGAAGAGTGGTTATGGAAGAGTTTCCCGATGGAGGAGTTGATATAACCATCTCTGTGCCAGGGGGAAGGGAGCTTGCATCCAGGACATTCAACCCAAGGGTTGGGGTTACGGGGGGAATCTCCATTATAGGTACAAGCGGTGTGGTACGCCCGTTTTCAAAGGAGGCGTTTCTGGACTCCATAAGCAGGGAGATGGATGTAGCAAAAGCTCTGGGCGCACAGCATATTGTAATAAATTCAGGAGCAAAGAGCGAGCAGAAATTGAAATCCATGATAAAGGAGGAACTGCCTCCGCAGGCCTTCATACATTATGGCAATTTTATTGGGGAAACGGTAAGAATGGCCGGAGAACACGGTTTCCAGAAAGTTACATTGGGGATAATGATAGGTAAGGCTGTAAAACTTGCAGCAGGAAATTTGGATACCCACAGCAAAGTTGTAACAGTAGACAAGGAGTTTGTAAAGGAGATTGCACAAAAAGGAGGGTGTACCCTTATTCCCGACAATTTTACCCTTGCAAGGGAGTTGTGGAAAATATTTGAGGGGGAGGATGCCCAAAGGTTCTTTGGGAAGGTGGTGGAACTGTGCCACAATGTATGTGCCCCACTTTTGCCAAATGGGGAACTTGAAGTTGTGCTGGTGGAGGAGTAGATAATAACAAAAGAAAACACTAAAAAAATACAGATATGATTCATACAGTTATCAAAAGAGATGGCCGTATAGTTGGTTTCAATGAGGCCAAGATTGCTGCTGCAATACGTAAGGCTATGTTGCATAGTCCTGATGGTGAGGATGAAGAACTCATCAAAAAGATTACAGACCGCATTGCTTGTAAAGGTAATGAACAGATGCACGTGGAGGAGATTCAGGATCTTGTGGAGTTTGAACTTATGAAAAGTCCGCGCAAGGAGGTTGCCAAGCTGTACATTGCATACAGGAACAAGAGGACTGTTGCCCGCAAGGCCAAAACCCGTGGAATATTTCTGGAGATTATAGAGACCAAATCCAATGATGTTACCAGGGAAAATGCCAATATGAATGCAGATACCCCTGCCGGTATGATGATGAAGTTTTCAAGTGAGTCCACCAAGCCTTTTGTGGATGATTATCTGTTGTCGGATGATGTAAGGGCTGCAGTAAGCCAGAATTATATTCATATTCACGATAAAGACTATTATCCTACAAAGAGCCTTACCTGTGTCCAGCACCCTATAGACAAGATTCTTAAAAACGGGTTCAGTACAGGTCACGGTGAGTCCCGTCCTGCAAAGAGGATTGAGACAGCAAGTATCCTTTGCTGTATCTCTATGGAGACAGCCCAGAATGAGATGCACGGAGGACAGGCCATTCCTGCGTTTGATTACTACCTTTCTCCTTTTGTTCGCAACAGTTATATTGAGGAGGTGAAAATTTTGGAAAAGCTGTCGGGAGAAGATTATTCACAATTGTATGATGCCCAGATAGATGATTATATAATAAAGGATTTGGAAGGGAAGGATTATGAGGGGAAACAGGTTGGTGTTCCTCTAAAGGGGATAGACAGGGTGAAACAGCATGCAATTAACCGTACAGCACAGAGGGTACACCAGTCTATGGAGGCTTTTGTCCATAATATGAATACCATTCACTCGCGTGGTGGCAATCAGGTTGTATTCAGCTCAATAAATTACGGTACTGATACATCTGCAGAGGGGCGTTGTATCATAAGGGAACTGCTGCATACCACATATCACGGAGTTGGTAACGGCTCTACAGCAATTTTCCCAATTCAGATCTGGAAAAAGAAGAGGGGAGTGAGCTACCTTCCTACAGACAGAAACTATGATTTGTACAAATTTGCCTGTATGGTAAGTGCAAAAAGGTTCTTCCCCAATTTTGTGAATCTTGATGCCCCTTATAACCACCACGAACTGTGGAGAGAGGATGACCCTGAGCGTTACAAATATGAAGTGGCAACAATGGGCTGCCGTACAAGGGTGTTTGAGAACCGTTTTGGTGAGAAAACATCAATTGGTAGGGGAAACCTTTCGTTTACAACCATAAATATTGTTAAACTGGCTTTGGAGAGCAGATTGGCAACAGACAATATTGAACAGAGGATAAACTTGTTTATGAGCAAGTTGGATGCAGTTTTGGAGACTGCTGCCAAACAGCTGCACGAGCGTTTCTGTTTCCAGAAAACAGCTCTTGCAAAACAGTTCCCGCTACTTATGTCTTCACTTTGGAATGGGGCAGACAAACTCAAACCTACAGATACAATTGAGTCTGTAATCAATCAGGGTACTCTTGGTATTGGATTTATAGGTTTGGCTGAGACTTTGATTGCTCTTGTGGGGAAACATCACGGTGAGGATGCAGCTGCTCAGGAGTTGGGTTTGAAGATTGTTACTTATATGCGTGACAGGGTTCAGGAGTTCTCTACCCGATATGGTCACAATTACAGTGTCCTTGCTACTCCTGCAGAAGGACTGTCGGGAAGATTTACCAGAAAAGACAAGAAAGATTTTGGTGTGATTGAGGGTATTACCGATAAAGATTATTACACCAATTCAAACCACGTGCCGGTGTATTACAAATGTACTCCTCAGCATAAGGCTGAGATTGAGGCTCCTTACCACAAACTTACCGGTGGTGGACATATCTTTTATGTGGAAATTGACGGTGATGCCACACATAATCCTGAGGCCATTATGAACATTGTAGATCTGATGGACAAATATGATATCGGATATGGGTCTGTAAACCATAATAGAAACAGATGTATGGATTGCGGTTATGAGAATGCCCAGAAAGATATGCAGAACTGTCCTAAATGCGGCAGCAGCAATATAGACAAGCTTCAGCGTATTACAGGGTATCTTGTGGGTACTACAGACCGCTGGAACAGGGCAAAACTGGCAGAGTTGAATGACCGTGTGGTGCACGAATAAGGTTTATGGATAATTCTGTAAAGATCAGCATTATGGATATTATAGACGGAACCGTGGTGGATGGCCCCGGTTTCCGTCTTTCAATATATTGTGCAGGGTGTTCACACAGGTGCCGGGGGTGCCATAACCCGCAGAGTTGGGAGATGGGCAACGGCAAGTTTATGGAGATTGATGAGATTATGGATGTGGTGAAGCAATCTCCCTGGAATGTTACATTCTCTGGAGGGGATCCGTTTTTCCAGGCTGAGGGGTTTGCCAGACTTGCCAGGAGGATTAAGGATGAAACCTCCAAAACCATCTGGTGTTATACTGGGTATACAATTGAGGAGTTGCAGCTGGAGGGCAATCCTTGCAGAATGGAGCTGCTGGATAGTATTGACGTGATTGTAGACGGCCCGTTCGTGGAGGAACTCAGGGATGAGCAGCTCCGTTTCAGGGGGAGTTCAAACCAGAGAATCATACAACTAAGGTAAGGAGTTTTTCAATGCTCCTTGCCTTGTATTCCTGCTCACCAACTATTACTGTAAAAGGGATATCTTTGTCTGTTCCAATTACAATTGTAGCTACCACATCTTCCGGCAATTGGTCTGCACTCTCCCCACAAGGACGAATTGCCCCAATTCCGTTGCGGTGAAGAGCTTTTTTTACCATATTTTGCAAAGAACCGTGTTTCCCTTTCAGACAAACACTTTTGTGTACTTTGTTCTCCACATTAAACAGACCTGTCTCGTAGTTGAAAGCAATCCCTTTTCTTGTAAAGAATGCACTCAAATCCCCACTGATGGCCAAATCTTCAGGTGTACCAATTGCAAAGCCGCACTTTTTGTCCATTATCCAAATTTTGTCGGCAATCTGTAGGGCCAGTTCCATGTCGTGGGTAGAGAGGAATACAGTTTTGCCCGCTTCTCTTGTGAGTTTGTGAAGCAGCTGCATTATCTCCACTTTGCTTGGAAAATCCAGAAATGCGGTGGGTTCATCAAGGAAGATTACAGGAGTCTGCTGTGCCAGAGACTTGGCAATCATCACTTTTTGCCTCTCTCCGTCACTCAGGGTATGTACCATTCTCTCCTTAAGATGCCCTATACCAATCATCTCAATTGCATCATCCACAATCTGGTAGTCTTCTTTATCTAAAGTGCCCCAAAAACTTGTGTAGGGGCTTCTTCCCATACCAATAATCTCCCTTGCACTCATATTCCTTATGTCACATTTGTCGGTGAGTACAACCCCAAGGGTCTTTGACAAATCTTTTGGAGTGTAGGTTGAGAGCTCTTTCCCCATAATGAAAATTTCCCCATCCAGCTTGTTCAGGAATCCTGAAAGGGTTCTCAGCAGTGTGGATTTGCCTACACCATTTGCTCCAAGCAGACAGGTAAGTTCCCCCTGCCTGATTGAGGCATTTATGTTTTGTGCAATCACTTTCTTCCCGTTATCTTCCTTGCGCCAGCTTTTGGCATAACCAATGGTAAGATCCTTTATGACAACTGTACTTTCCATCACCTTACTCTCCAATTTCATTTTTCCTTTTCCTGAACAATACGCTTACCACTATAGGGGCACCTATAAGTGCTGTAACTGAGTTTACAGGCAACACCCCTTCAAACCCCGGCATCCTGGACATAAGATTGCAAACCAATGCCAGTGAGGCTCCAACCAATGCGGAAGATGGCATAAGAATCCTGTGGTCGGAAGTTTGGAAAATTCCCCTGCAAAGGTGTGGAACTGCCAGGCCGAGGAAAGAGATTGGCCCACAATAGGCTGTAACAATTGCAACCAGTATTCCCGATGCCAGTATCACATAAAACCTTGCCCTCTTTATATTCAGTCCCAGATTCCTTGCATACCCGTCTCCAAGCAGAAGGAGGTTGAGTGTCTTGATAAGGAGCATACTGAGCGGAATAAGTACGGCCATTACTGCACAGAACAATATCATCTGGTTTCCCGACACTTTTGCAAAACTTCCCAATCCCCATATCACATAGGCCCTTATATCCTCCTCAACGCTGAAGAATTTAAGCACTCCAATAATTGCAGTGGCAATATAACCTATCATTACACCTATGATGAGGAGTGTGACATTTCCCTTAACCTTCTGGGAAACAAAAATTATTACCCCCATAACCCCCATGGCACCAATTATTGCGGCAATGGTAATGGCAAATTCTCCAAAAAATCCAAGTTGGCTCAAGGCTTGTCCGAACATTCCACTCAACAATATGACGCAGGCCACACCCAAACTGGCACCTGAGCTGATACCCAACACAGATGGGCCGGCCAAAGGGTTTCTGAAAACAGTTTGCATAAGCAGACCGGCAACAGAGAGTCCTGCTCCTGCAAAGATGGCAGTGAGTGCCTGAGGCAACCTTGATTTTATTATGATGTTCCTCCATATCTCATTTGATTCACCGCCTCCTGTTATGATATTGAACACCTCTGCAGCCGGGATGGATACTGTTCCCAGCAGCAGATTAAGGAATGCAAACAATATTATGGATATGGTAACTGCTGCCATAAGCAGCCAAGTGTATCTTTTCATTATTTTTCCAATAGAGTATAGAATGTACCTTCATATTCCTTCTCAACAAGAGCCGGGTGGAATACTTTTACCAGATCTTTCAAAACCAGATGAGGCTGAGTTGGGGAGCTTTCGTAAAATCCCTTTTCGCGCTGATTGCAGTAAATTATCCCTTTCTCTTTAAAGGCCCTGAAATCTTTGTAGCGCGGATCTGTTTTTCCCAAAACATCATAAGTGTACTCCCCCTGATAACCATTCATAATTCTCCAATAGCGGGCATTGGCAGCTTTCTCATACATGGTTTCAAAATCAAAGTTTATTCCACCCGATTCATTGTTGTCTTTAAGAACATAATCTGCCCCGGCATCTTCAAATAGCCGGGCAAGGAAGCTCTTGCCGCCAACTGCATACCAGGCACCGCCGTGAATCTCACCGCTAAGCACAACAGGCCTTTGCTCCTGAGCAACTTGAGCAACCTGTTCTTTTAGTGTGTTGTATTCATTGGCTATATGGTTGAATATACGGTTGGCCTTAACTTCTTCGTTCAAGAACAGAGCTATGAACTTAATCCACTCCGCCTGCCCAAGCGGGTGAGGTTCCTTGTAGCCAAGATGAGGGACAAGAGGAATCTGTACCTCCTTAAGCCCGTCATACCCACCACGCTTGAAAGGGGAGAAAAAAATTAGGTTTGGATTGATATTTATAATTGTCTCATTGTCAAAATTTCCTTCAATACCGATGCGTCTGGTGATCCCTTCCTCAATCTGTCTCCTCACAGTTTCATTGTGAAGGAATCTGGTACTTGACATTCCGCTTACGTGCTGGGTCTCTTCAAGTGTGATGAATCCTGCCAGTTGCAGGGTTGTCATACATATTACACTCTGTACCGGTATTTTAATTGGGGTATATCCGTCGGGAATATCATTTCCAAACTCTTCTGCAAGTGCAAACTTGTAAACATTGCTGCTGTTGCCCGAAGGGTCTGAAATCTCCACTAATTTTAGGTTGCCGGAGTATTTTACATTGTATCCCAGAGCATATTGTGGTTGCACTTTGGTGGAGTCTGTTGCCCATGCTTGAGATGTGTTCTCCTGCACCTGTCCGGAGGTTTTGCTGTTGCCACCCGAATTTTTGCAGCTTATGGCAGCAATCAACATTACGATGGCCAATATGGAACCAAAAAACCTGTTCATATCCATACCCAAATTAAAAATGGCCCAATACGCCGGCATACGTGAGTTGAGTGTTGAGTTGAAGTGTGTACAACCAACGTATTGAGCCTGACTCAAAAAATAAACCTATTGTGAAAAAACTTTCTAAAAATTATTAAATAGCACCTTTATCCCGAGGGCACTTTAATTTTTATACGCCAAGGCAGGTTTCCTGACTCACTTCACCGAGCACCTTCCCGTAAAAATTACAGTGGTAAGAGAAGCTCTGTTACTGCTTGAAGCAGCAGAAGTTACAGTAGCGGGCACTGTTCCGGATTCTAACCGGATTCCCTTTTATGCGGCAACCTGAGCGGATGCGGCATCACCTTAACTGATTACAAAAGTAGGAAAATATTCAATACACCAAAAAAAACTTAAAAATTTTGCATTTAAAAAAAATTGCTACATTTGCCCTTGATATTGGTGTCCGAGCCTGTTCTCACAGGTAAGGATGAAAAGGGAACCAGGTGAAAATCCTGGGCAGACACCGCTGCTGTAAGTTCCATTATTTTTACTGATTTTCAATTAGCCATTGTCCGTTAAGGATGAGAAGGCATCAGTAAAGGAACAAGCCAGAAGACCTGCCAAAATCATTTAGTTTTGAAGCTTTCGGGTAATAAGAGCTTGCAGACAGACATTAATCCCATTTGAGATTTCTGGTCCGGCTGAATCTGTTGCAATTTAATTGTACAGTTTTGCTATACGTGTATTCCTTTTATTCCCGATGATTTACAATTTGGGAAATGAAAAGGATTCTTCTGTCAATTACATTTTTGGTTCTGGCAATATCTGCTGTTGCCCAGGGAAAGTATCTTCTTCAGGGAACTGTTTCTGATACGGCCGGTGAGCCACTTCAGAGTGTGACCGTTACCGTTAAGGAGAATGGCTCCATATGGAGTGAGACCGGTGAATCCGGTGCTTTCAGCCTTAAAATGGCCGGTGGTTCGTATACTGTTGTCTTCTCGCTGGTTGGATACCAGACCCTTGAACAACAGATAAACCTTGATGCAAATTGCCGTATTGAGGTAACTCTTGCAGAACAGGCTGAGAGCCTTTCTGAGGTGATGGTAGTTGGTAAGAGCAATGCCCAACTCCTTAAGGAGAGTGCCTTTGCTGCATCGGCATTCAATATCAAACCTATAGTAAGTTCTGTGCACAACATAAACAATGTGTTGGGCAAGACTACCGGTATAAAGATTAGGGAAGAGGGTGGTGTTGGTTCCGATTTTGACTTGTCAATCAACGGAATGAGCGGAAACTCAGTAAGATACTTTTTGGACGGAATGCCGTTGGATACCAAAGGTTCAGGGGTGAATCTTGCAAACCTGCCTGTAAACCTTATTGAGAGGGTGGAGATATATAAAGGGGTTATTCCGGCAAGCCTTGGCGCAGATGCTTTGGGTGGGGCAATTAATATAGTTACCAGCAAGGAGAAGAAAAACTTCCTTGATTTTTCTTACGGATACGGCTCTTTCAATACACATAAGGGGGAACTTTTTGCCCAGGTTGTATTGCCAAAAACAGGTATAATGATCAAACCTGTTGTGAGTACAAACTACTCTGAGAACAATTACCTGATGAAAGGGGTTGAGGTTCCCAATAATGACAATACCAGATTTATAACAGGTAATTTCAGAAGATTCCACGATGACTATTTCTCCCTTTATGGTGAGCTTGAAGTTGGTGTCACCAACAAGAAATGGGCAGATGCCTTTTTTGTTGGGGGATCATATTCAAAAATAGACAAGGAGCTGCAGACAGGCTCTGTGCAGACAAAAGTTTATGGACTGGCAGAGAGACATACACTCTCAGAGGGTGTTTCTGCGGTATACAACAAAAAGGGTTTTCTTGTGGAGAAGCTGGCATTCAATGCTTCAGCATCCTATTCGTGGGACCACTCAAGGACTATAGATACCACTTACAGAAAATATTTCTGGAACGGAACATACATAGAGGGGGCCAGGAATGAAATTAACGGCAGGGCAAAAACGCTCAGACATTACAAGAGGCCTATGGCGGTTGTCCGTACAAACTTTGATTACAGGATTTCAGACAAGCATTCGCTGAACTTGAATTACCTATTCAACAGAACCGGAAATGAGCAGTATGATGATGTGGATAAAACTTATGAGCCGTCAAATGATGCCGTATCCAAACATATAGTGGGACTTTCATACAACCAGCTTCTTGCAGACGGCAAAATGGAAAATGTGCTGTTTGTAAAGGATTACATAAACCACGTGGAGATAGGCCAGACAGAACTTGGATCCATTACAGGTGCAAATACTGTTGAAAGGTCAACAACAAAGAATTACTGGGGATATGGGGCTGGTACCAAATTCAAACTTGCAGAGGAGGCTGTAATAAAGGCTTCATACGAGCATAGTGTAAGGCTACCCCTTTCCAAGGAGCTTCTGGGTAATGGTTCCACAATATATGCCAATGTACAGTTGAGGCCCGAGAGCAGTGAGAACTTTAATGTTGGATTTTTTGGAAACATACAGGCTTCTGCAAAAAGTCATTTCTATTACGAGGTAAATTCTTTTATGCGTCTTGTGGATGACTACATTCAGATAAGGGTATCTGAAAAGGAGGGTATGATGCAGTATGAGAATATTCCGGCTGTGCACATAAAAGGTGTTGAAGGTGAGGTGAACTATACTTACAGTAACAAACTGCACATTATGGCCAACATAAGCTGGCAGGATTCAAGGGACCAGCGCAAATACCTTGATGACGACAAACCATCTGCAACTTACATGAACAGGACCCCCAACAAGCCTTGGGTATTCTGGAATGCAGAAGTTTCATACACATTCAGAAATGTATTTTTCAAAGATGCCAGTTTGAAGTTTGCATACAATTACCAGTGGGTGCACTGGTTCTACCTCACTTGGGAGGCATATGGTTCTGATGCATCCAAAGCCAGGATACCTGCCCAGAACATTTCAAATGTATCTGCACTTTACCAGTTGAAAGGGGGAAAATACAACATATTCCTGGAATGCAACAACCTGTTTGATGCAATGGCATACGACAATTACAAACTGCAGAAGCCCGGTAGGGCATTCTTTCTGAAATTCAGAGTATTTATAGACTAGCAAACAATCAAACCAAAATCAAATACAATGAAAAGAATTTTTAAACTGATGATGCTTGCCCTTGTGGCAATGAGTGCAGTGACATTTACTGCTTGTGACAAAAAAACGCAGCCGGAACCTCAGCCGGAGCCTGAAACAGCTAATGTATTTTTTGATGTAGTTGTTTCCATTGGTGAGCACGGTGGTATGAACCAAGGTGAAGGAACTGTAGTAAGAAGGGTAACTTCATTGGAGTCAGGCCAACCTATGATTGATTTCAATAACAAAGGTGTAGTATTTACCGGAACCTATACAATGGAGAGCATTGTTAAAGGCAAATATTACTATCAGGTTCCTGAATCTGCAGACCGTTTTGTAAAATTTGAGATTGTAGATGACAACACATCTCCTGTAGAGGTTGCAAAATGTCCGTTTGTGAAAAATACCTACAAACAGCGCAACTATACCCACGCTTGGATTGATGACAACACTTTGGTAATTATGGCGGCAAACGGTGACAAGGACAAAATTATCTGGACAAAACTGGATGCCTCTACAATGACAATTCTGGCTGAGGGTGAGCTTGCTTTGGCACTTCAGAACCCACAGGCAAAAATGTTCTCTACATCAGGTCTGCTTACTTACAGAAAAGCTGACAACAAGTTGTTCTATTTCCACACAGAGAAGAAGAGTGCCCGTGTAGCATATCCGGGACTTTATACTTCTGTGATCAATCCTGCAAATATGACAGTTGAGGGCACTTCATACACAGATGAGCTTACAGAGGAGACAGTTGCAAGTGCATATGGTGAGCTTTTGCAGCAGTCTGTTTTCTATACAGAGGATGGTACAATGTATGTAGCTTGTCTTCACGCAACTGATGTTAACATTTATGGTGTGGAAAAAGCTGTATCTGTAGAGGATGGTGACCTTTTGAGAATCAAACCGGGCCAGACAACTTTTGATCCTACCTACAACGGTTACAAGAATCCTGAAGGAAAAATGCTTACAATCCAGTATCTTGGAAACAACAAGGCTCTTGCATATTCTACAGACGGCCGAATCATTAACCCAGCAGATCCTACAGCTTTCTTGAAAGGTATTTCAGACTACATACATTTCTACTCAATCATTGATCTTACAACAGGTGAGAGAACCCGTTTGAAATATAACGGTTCAGATCTTCCTTTGAGCGCAGGCCGTTTTGCACAGCGCTCGGCAGTTGTAAATGGAAAAGCTTATATAGGTGTTTCAACAGAGACTGCAGCCAACCCTTGCGTTTATGTGTATGACATTGCTACAGGCAAGGTTGAGAAAGGTGTTGACATCTCTGGTGGTTTCTACTTTGATATGATTAGAGTGATTGAGGCTGAGTAAGTTGAATATTGTTATGCTTATATGCCAAAAGATATTGGAAATGCAATAGAAGTGGCGTTGCACATAGCAAGAGAGAGCGGCGAGCCTGCTGTAATTGGAGAAATTCCAGTTACAGTTGGGCTCGTCTGTTTTGATATGGACGGTACTATTGTAAAAATGGAGAGTATAAATGCGCTTGCAAAAGCCTTTGAAAAGGGTATGGAAATGGAAAAACTTACCTTGCAGGCAATGCGCGGGGAGGTTGGTTTCAGAGAGAATTTTACAGGTAGAGTAAGGATGCTTGCCGGACTTCCGGTAACGGTTATACAGAAGCTTGCTGCAGAAATGCCTTGTGCAGACGGACTGGAAAATCTTATGCATAACCTGCGGCGCAAAAATATAAGGACCGCCATTATAACCGGCAATTTCAATCTGTTTGGAGAGGCTCTTAAAGAGAGATTTGGGTTTGATTATATATTCACAACTGAGCCAGGGATTGAAAACGGACTGCTTACCGGTGAGATTTGCGGAGAGGTTATAGATGCTGGGGCAAAGGAGAGGATTCTGAGGAATTTGTGCAGGGAGCTGTGCATCCAGCCGGAAAACACAATTGCTGTAGGAGACGGTGCCAATGATTTACCTATGCTTTCTGCAGCAGGTGTGGCGGTTGTATACAATGCAATCAGTGCAAAAAAAGGTATTGATGAAGTAATGGGTAAAATGGTATGAAAGCAAGAATATTGATAGGTGCAGCTTCGTCGGGAAGCGGTAAGACAACCTTTACACTTGGATTGTTGAGGGCACTGAAGAAAAGGGGCTTATCTGTGCAACCGTACAAGTGTGGTCCGGACTATATTGATACACAGTACCATAAGGCGGCGTGTGGAACCGGTTCCGTTAACCTTGATACTTTTATGGGTGGCCAGGCGCACGTAAAGGAACTGTTTGCCAAATATGGTGCCAGTTCCCAAGTGGATGTTATAGAGGGGGGTATGGGACTCTTTGACGGTTACAGCAGAATGGAGGGGAGCAGTGCAAGGATTGCACAACTGCTTGATGTTCCGGTATTGCTGGTGGTAAATGCCAAATCGTGCGCATACTCAGTTGCACCGGTAATTTATGGTTACAAGAATTTCTACAAGGGGATAAAGATAGCAGGAGTGGTATTCAATATGGTTGGAAGCGAGCACCATTTCAACATCCTTAAGGATGCCTGTGCAGACCTGGTTGTGCCTGTATTGGGATATATCCCCAAAAACCGGGATATAGAAATTTCCTCCCGACATCTTGGCCTTTCCCTGGATTCTGAATTTCTGGTTGAAGGGTTCATAGAAGGTGTGGCATCTGTTGTGGAGAAAAATGTTGATATAGATGCCCTTCTGAAAATTTTTACTCCCGATAGCGGATTCCTTTGTGAGGACAGCCGCACAGAATACCGCAACTCCGGAGGCAACAGCAGTGAGCCGGATGGGGGCAAGGCAACTGCCAATCTGAAAATAGCAGTAGCAAAAGATGAGGCGTTCAATTTCATTTATAGGGAAAATCTCAACTCCCTGATGATGCTTGGAGAGGTGAAATTCTTCTCTCCTTTAAAGGATGTACAATTGCCGCAGTGTGATCTTCTCTACCTGCCTGGAGGTTATCCGGAACTTTATCTGGAGCAGCTGCAGGGGAACTGCGCAATGCGCAGTGAAATAAAACAATATATAGAGAATGGTGGCAGATGTTGGGCAGAGTGCGGTGGAATGATGTATTTGTGCAACAGTATCTGTGATGAAACCGGAAAAGAATATCAGATGTGCGGAGCGCTTGGACAGAAAGCCACAATGGTGGGAAAAAGGCTTCAGATGGGGTACAGACAGTTCCATTATGCCGGAAAAGATTTGAGGGGGCACGAGTTTCACTACTCAAAAGTGGAGAGTACCCTTGAGAGTGTTGCTCAACAGTACAATGCCACAGGAAAGGAGGTTGCAACACCGCTTTACCGCTACAAGAACCTCATTGCAGGTTATACCCACCTCTATTTTGGAAATATGAATTTGCTTGAACTTTTTTGATATGGGAAGAATATACACAGGAAAAGGGGATGCCGGTACAACAAATATCCACGCAGGAGTGGTTGTGCCAAAAGATTGCCCAAGGATAGAGGCAAACGGAACCCTTGATGAACTCAACTCCCTGATAGGGGTGGTGAGGGCATTCAACAACAATGACCGCTGCCCTGATGCAGAACTTGAGGCTTTCCTCCAAAGGGTACAGGGGGTATTTATGCCACTGATGAGTCTGGTGGCCACCCCTGCCGCAAGACGTGAGGACAATCCTGCCAAGTTTGATGCGGCAATTGTAAAGGAGTGCGAAGAACTGGTTGGCACCCTACAGAAAGGATTGGAACAGAGTAGGCATTTTGTCCATCCTGGTGGAACAGTGGTAGCTTCGTTACTGCAGCTGTCCCGCACCGTAGCCAGGAGAGCGGAGCGCAGACTGTGGACACTCCACCGTGAAGACCCGGTTCCTGCAGAAATCACCACATTCATAAACAGACTTTCAGATGCCCTTTTCATATTGGGCAGATACCATAACCAACGGAACGGATGTGAAGAGGAAAAGTGGGAAGAGTTCCATTACTACAGGAAAAAGAGAGATGTATAAGAAAAGACTTAACCCTATAATGTTTGCCGGCACAGGAAGTGATGTGGGCAAAAGTGTTGTGGCAGCAGGCTTCTGCAGAATCTTCAGGCAGGACGGCTACAGCCCGGCACCCTTCAAGGCCCAGAATATGGCATTGAATTCATTTGCTACTCCCGATGGTTTAGAGATTGGACGTGCCCAGGCAGTACAGGCAGAGGCAGCAGGAATCCCCTGTTGCACAGATATGAACCCGCTGCTGCTCAAACCAAATTCCGACCACACATCCCAAGTGGTTCTGAACGGCAAACCCCACGGCAACCAGAGTGCATATTCATACTTCAGGAAAGAGGGGAGGGAGGAGTTGCGCAAGGAGGTGAACGCAGCGTTTGACCGTTTGGCAGCCAGATATAACCCAATAGTAATGGAGGGGGCAGGATCGGTTTCGGAGATAAACCTCCGTGAGACCGACCTTGTAAATATGCCAATGGCAATGTATGCAGGAGCAGATGTAATACTGGTTGCGGATATTGAGCGCGGTGGTGTGTTTGCAAGTGTTTACGGGTCAATTATGCTTATGACTCAACAGGAGCGCGAACACGTTAAGGGTATAATCATAAACAAGTTCAGGGGGGATGCCCGGCTTTTTGAGAGCGGACGTACAATGATAGAGGAGTTGTGCGGAGTACCTGTACTGGGAGTGCTTCCGTATTTCAAGGATATACATATTGAGGAGGAGGATTCGGTTGCCCTTGGAAACAAGAATTTCCAGGCGCAGCAGGGGAGGGTAAATGTTGCAGTTGTGCTGTTGAGGCATATCTCAAATTTTACAGATTTCAATGTGCTGGAGCAGGATCCAAGAGTGCATCTTTTCTACACCAACAATGTGGAGGAGCTGAAGAATGCAGATGTCATAATCCTTCCCGGAAGCAAGAGTACAATAGCCGATCTGGCTGAAATACGCAAGAATGGGGTTGCCCAAGCGGTTGTGAGGGCCCATAAGGAGGGGACAACGGTGCTTGGCATCTGCGGTGGTTTCCAGATTATGGGGGCTGAGGTGCTGGACCCTTGCCATATTGAGGGGGAGATTGAAAGGTTGCCAGGTTTGGGACTTCTTCCGGTAAGTACCACAATCACTCAGGAGAAGATTACCTGTCAGTCCAATTTTATGGCTTTGCCGTTGGCTCAGAGGTGTTGCACTGAAGGACATAATGGTAAATTGTCGGGAAGAGAATTTAACCTTAAGGGGTATGAGATTCATATGGGTGAGAGTGTGCCGTTTGACGGACAGCAGTGCAGGGCTTTGAATGTATTGGAGGATGGAAGGGAGGACGGTTGCTATGTTTCAGACAAATGTATGGGCACATATATGCACGGTATTCTGGACAATGCGGAGTTTGTGGATTGGATTCTCTCTCCGTATGCCGAGAAATGTTCACGTAAGGAGTTTGATTATGCGGTATATAAGGAGGAGCAGTACAACAAGCTGGCCGATGTTATAAGGGCCAATGTGGATATGGACAAACTTTATAAAATTCTGGAGAGCAATGATTGAGGGACACGGAGACGATTTGTACAAATACAGCAATATTGTGGCCAATTTCAGTTCGAATGTGTACAATGAGGTTGGACACGCCCCTCTGTGGGAGCATTTGAGGGAGAGGATGGAGTGTATGGTTTCATACCCGGAGCCGCAGCCTTATACTTTGGAGGGGGCTTTGGCCTCCGCTTGTGGGGTTACAGGTGAAAATGTCTGTGTTACAAACGGGGCCACTGAGGCTATTTATCTTATTGCGCAGTGTTTTGCCGGGGGGAGAAGTGTGGTTTTTGTCCCAACTTTCAGTGAGTATACAGATGCCTGCAGGGTACACAAGCATACAATTGTAGAGTGTACTTCGCTGGAAGGGATAAGGGAGGAGTGCTGCAGAAATGCCCCCTCGTTGGTGTGGATATGTAATCCCAACAATCCTACCGGTAGGGTAATGGAGAAAATGGAGTTGCAGAAACTTGTGGAGGATTTCCCTAAGGTTACTTTTGTATTTGACCAGTCGTATGCGTTTTTTACAGACATGGAAGTTATGTCCGTAAAGGAAGGTACCCAGTCCTGTAATGTTATACAGCTCCATTCAATGACCAAAAGGTATGCAGTTCCAGGTGTAAGGCTTGGTTATGTTACTGCGTGTGCTGATCTGTTGCAGAGGATAAGGAATATAAGGATGCCGTGGTCTGTAAATGCTTTTGCAATTGAAACCGGACTTTACCTGTTGCATAATGACATTTCCAAAAGTACCGATATTAACGTTCTGCTTGGCAGGAGCAGGGAGCTTGGTGAAAGGATTGCAGCATTAGGGACAGATACTCCTCAGGGATCCTTTTTTGAAGTGGAGCCATCTCATACACACTATATGCTTGTGAAGATTAAAAGAGCGTTGCTGTATAGTGGAATGTATCGTTCAGATTCTGCTGCTGTGTTGAAGGCGTATTTGGCACAGGAGTGCGGTGTTCTTATACGTGATGCTTCAAATTTTGCAACTCTGGGAGATGGGCATTTCAGGATTGCAACTCAGAATAATGCCCAGAATGAATTGTTGATCAAATCACTGGAAAAATTATGTATGTAATTATAGGATGGTTGCTGGACAGACTTTTTGGGGATCCTGCAAGTTTGCCTCACCCGATAGTTTATTTTGGAAAAACAATTGCTGCATTTGAAAGGCGTTTGAATAATGGAATGTATCGCAAGTTGAAGGGGGCTCTGGCAGCTCTCTTCCTTATTGCCTCAACTTTCGGTATCAGTTGGGTTATTCTCCATTTTGCTTTTAATATTTCATTTCTCCTTGGACTGGTGCTTTCTGTTGTTGGTGTTTTCTTTTGTCTTGCAGGCAAAACCCTGGCTGATGAAGTGAGAATGGTTTTTGAGGCTACAGGTGAGTCATTGGAGAAAGGACGCAAGCAGGTTGCGCGCATAGTGGGACGGGATACTGGAGAATTGTCGGCCCAGGAGATCAGGGCAGCCGCACTTGAAACTCTTGCTGAAAATTTGAGTGATGGGGTAATTGCCCCATTGTTCTGGTGTGCATTGTTGGGCGTTCCAGGAATGTTGGCGTATAAAATGACAAATACAATGGATTCTATGATTGGTTACAGAAATGAGAGGTATAAGGATTTCGGTTGTTTTGCAGCTAGAATAGATGATGTGGCCAACTGGATTCCAGCCAGGATTACTGCTTTGCTTATGGTTTTGGTTTCGCAGTTCCCGATAGGAAGAAAAACTATGCCGTTTGGTAAATTGTCTTGGTTTGTATTAAAATATGGCAATAAACATCTGAGTCCAAATTCCGGTTACCCGGAGGCTGCACTTGCCGGTATTCTGGATTGCAGGTTTGGTGGTCCACATAATTATTTTGGGGAGGAGGTTTACAAACCTTTTATT
Source organism: Candidatus Egerieisoma sp. (assembly GCA_045645465.1). Taxonomy (GTDB): domain Bacteria; phylum Bacteroidota; class Bacteroidia; order Bacteroidales; family UBA932; genus Egerieousia. Next base: position 31,807 of record JAZRIV010000043.1, on the reverse strand, counting down.
GGTGAAAATGACAAAGTATTCACAAAAGAGGATATGCAGATTGCCTTAAAGGTTAATCTGTTTGTAGAAATTATATTTGTGGCAACCGTGTGTTTATTCTTGCTCTGATGCAATGTACCCGCACGGTGCTACTCTCTCTATCTCTTTATTGAATGCAAACCAGTGGGTTGTCATCTTTGTTGTGCCGTCTGCTTGTTTTGAGCAGATGGTCATGTGGTAGTATTTGTATCTTGGATCGCCCTCTACAAACAGCGGATTGGTATTTGCGCCGTGGCTGAGTTCCCATTTGGTGAAGTTTTCTGCCGGTTCTTTTTTCATTGAAAGTCCGTTTTTAACCCACTGCAGTGAGATTAGAGGTGCCTTTTGTGGTGCGTGTTGTTTGCAGAAACGGTACAGCAACACTCCTTTGTTCTCAAGGCTTAGAGGTTGAGTCATGTACTCAGTTCCGTTGAGCTCTTCTATGAGCTGTTCAAGCAGTGCGGTATCTGTATTTTTGCCGTCTAAGTTTGCAAAAATCTCCTTGAACGGCTCCCTCCATTTGGCATCATTATACCAGAAATCTATTATTTTGGAGAGGGTCATTGCTTTGTTCAGTTCGCTATATGAAATGTGGGGAGTAGCCAGCACCTCGTATGGCGGGGCAGGGGAGTATCTGATTCCAAGTGACTGGGCGTTGTTCCTGAAATATGTTCCAGGCAGGAGTTTCAGACTCTCCAGCTGTATTTCTGCAGGTCCAATCTGCATCAGTTGCAGGGTGTCTTGCAACAACTGGTTGTAGGTATATTCAGTGAGTCCGGCAATAAGGTCTGCGTGAACCTCAAATTTCCTGCATCCAATCAGGAATTCCAACCCTTCAAGAGCTTTGGCGCAAGAACCTTTCCTGGCACAATTGTCCAGCACATTTTGTTGCAGAGTCTGTATTCCGGCCTCTACGTGGAGCAATCCCTCAGGTACATTTGCAAGGGCTTCTCTCAGCTTCCCGACAGCTGTGACAGTGCTTTCTCTGCAAGAGTTTGGATTTAAGGCACCATTATCCGCGTTTTCAGGAAACAGCAGTGCAGGATGTACCTCAAGATGAAAATTGAGTTTTCCGGCAAATTCACAGAAAAGCGACAGCAGCTCCAGTGCTCTGCCCGGGTTGCCGTTAAAAGTGCGGTCGAGTACTCTTATCTGTTTTATTCCCTTAGTTTCAATGTGTTGCAGTCTTGTGCGCAACTCCTCAACGGAGATATTCTGTATGGGTGACTTCTCTATTCCGCTTACACAGAAACGGCAACTGTTGAAGCATCCCCTCGATGTTTCAAGTTGAACAAATGATTTGTTCCAGGAAAACAGGGAGGAGTTGTCGGGAATATGAATGTTCTTGAAATTCTTTACAATTACAGCCTTGCTCTGGTGGTACTTATTTCCCTCTATCCACTCAAATCCTTCAATTTGCTTCCACGCCCCGTTTTGGGTCAGCAGCGAGGTGATGAATTGCTCAAATATCTCTTCACCCTCCCCCTTGAATACTGCTGTAATGTGTGGATTTGCCTGCAGGAACTCTTTGTTGTTTCCAAGGAATTCCGGACCTCCAAGAAATATTCCTTTTGGGCTGCAAAGTGCAGATATTCTGCAAAGTACTTCGTTTAGAAACTTTATGTTAAAAAGCCACGCTGTGGCAAAAATGTAAGAAGGCTCCAAAGCTGCAAGCTCCTCTACAATTTGAGGAATGCTGCTTTTGATAGTTCCCCTTACCACCTGCATATTGCTTTTTGCAGCAGTTAACGGCTGCAGATTTGCGTGCAGCGCCGGCAATGCCAGCGACGAATGCGACCACGATGCGTTTATATCTAACCAGACGAAGTTCATTTGGGCAAATTTAGCTATTTGCAATAAATTAACCTATATTTGCCTTATATACACACAGCAGTTATGGCCAATATTTTACTTAAAGGGATTACGCTCAATTGTGAGGTTACAGATATTTGCATTTCAGGGAACAGAATTGTCAAAATTCAGAAGGATATTCTTCCCGATAATATTGGAGAGTGCAGGGTAGTGGATTGCCGGGGCAAGGTGGCAGTGCCGGGATTTGTGAATATGCATACACACGCGGCAATGACTTTGACCAGAGGTTATAAGGAAGATGCGGTGCTGCAGGAGTGGTTGCAGGAGATTTGGAAAGTGGAGGCCCGTATGGATGAGGAGGCAATTTATTGGGGGACAAAGTTGGCTTGTCTGGAGATGTTGAAGACGGGTACCACTACTTTTTATGACCAGTATTGGATGGTTGAAAGTGCTGTGAAGGCGGTGGAGGAGATGGGGCTCAGAAGTTGGCATTCTTTTGTGGCCCTTGATTTGAAGGATGAGAGCAAGGATGGTGCAATTAAGGAGGGGATGGCTGCAATGTATGAGAAATCCCTCAAGTGGGGTGAGTGTTGCAAGATGTCTGTAGGAGTTCACGCTCCGTATACTGTTTCTGATTCTATGATTCAGTGGTGCAGTGATTTTGCCCGCTCAAAAGGGCTTACTCTGCATATTCATATGTCTGAGACTGCCCAGGAGAATCGGGATTCTGTTGCTTTGAACGGATGTTCCCCTTTTGCCCATCTGGAGAATCTGGGTGTGCTTGGACCTGAGGTTATTGCTGCCCATTGCGTATGGTTGGATGACAAGGATATGGATCTTATGGCTGCACGTGGGGTTACAGCTGTTCATAACATTAACTCAAACTTGAAATTGGCATCGGGAAGCAGATTTTTATATAATGAGTTGAGAGATAGGGGTGTGAGGGTTTGCTTGGGTACCGACGGTTGCGGCTCTTCCAACAATTTGGATATGAGGGAGGCTATGAAAACTGCTGCTCTTTTGCAGAAAGGTTGGAGGGAAGACCCTACCGCAATGCCGTTGCGTGAGTTGCTTGATGTGGCTACGTTGAATGGTGCAAGGGCTTTGGGGCTTGATGCAGGTGTTATTGAGGAGGGTCTTTTGGCTGATATTGTTATTGTGGATACAGATAATTACGCTTTTGTTCCAGGACTGGATTTCCTTTCTGATTTTGTATACTCTGCAAATTCATCTTGTATTGAGAGTGTAATCTGTAACGGAGAGTTTGTAATGGAGGGGCGGATTGTGCCGGGTGAGACTGAAATTCTGGAGAATGTGAGACGTATCTGTAAAAAATTGTACAAATAATTATGGATGAGAGAGTTTTGAGAATTCAGCAGGCGGCTGAGTATATTAAGGGACGTATTTGGGAGAGGCTTCCTGTTGCGGGTATTGTATTGGGAAGCGGCTTGGGTAAATTGGCGGACAAGATTGAAAATCCTGTGGTGGTGCCCTATAGTGAGATTCCTCATTTTCCTATTTCTACTGCTGTTGGACATAAGGGAAATTTCATTGCTGGTGAACTTGGCGGAAAATTAGTTGTGGCTATGCAGGGAAGATTTCATTATTATGAGGGATATTCTATGGAGTATGTTACCCTTCCTATAAGGGTTATGAAGATGCTGGGTATCCGGTATCTGTTTGTTTCCAATGCTGCCGGAGGGGTGAATTATGATTTTAAAGTGGGGGATCTTATGATTATCAGGGATCATATCAATCTCTTGCCTAATCCGTTGATTGGCCCAAATATGGAGGAGTTCGGACCCCGTTTCCCGGATATGACGCGCCCGTATGAGCCTTCTTTAATTGCTTTGGCGGAAGAGATTGCTTCTGATAGTGGTATTTCTTTGAAAAAAGGTGTTTATCTGGGCAGCAGCGGACCTACATACGAAACACCTGCTGAGTATAAATATTTCAGAACCATTGGGGCAGATGCTGTAGGAATGTCTACAGTTCCAGAGGTGATTGTGGCCCGTCACAGTTCAATTCCTGTGTTTGGAATCTCTGTAATTACAAATGAGGCTCACGATGATTTTGCACCTGATTTTGTAAATGACGGGGACGATGTGGTAAAGGCAGCAGATGCTGCTGCAGACAAGATGACTTTATTGTTTACTGAATTGATAAAACGTTTGTAAGTTAATGATTAAGAATTTGATTTTTGACCTTGGTGGGGTTCTGGTTTCTTTGGACAGGAAGAGGTGTCTGGACAATTTTTCCAAAGATTTGGGGTTTGATGATTTTGGAGAGTACTTGAATGCGTATGCGCAAAAAGGTTTTTTTGCAAAATTTGAGAATGGAGATATTGACAGTGCAGAGTTCAGGGATATTGTCAGGGAACATTGCAAGATGGAGGGTGTTACAGATGAGATGATAGATTCTACCCTTGATACTTTCCTTACAGAGGTATCACCGTATAAGGTTAAATTGTTGCTCGACCTTAAGGAAAAATATAATCTGCTGCTGTTGAGCAATGTGAATCCAATTGCCTGGAGAAAATGTTGTGAGCTGTTCCTGCAGGCTCAAGGTGTAGATATTGAGGATGTTTTTGAAAAGCTCTATCTCTCTTTTGAGCTTAATGCTTCCAAGCCGGGACCACTCATTTATGAAAAAGTGTTGGCAGACTCCGGAGTGCTTCCGCAAGAGACTCTCTTTATAGATGATTCGGCTGCAAACATAGAAGCGGGAAGAGTTGCAGGTTTTAATGTACTACTGTACAATGTGGATAACAACCTGGAGGATGAGGTTTATTCTGCATTGAAAACATTAGGGGAATAGTTGGGAGAAATGGTAAAGTTTTTCAGCCTCTCCAGCGGAAGTAACGGGAACTGTTATTACATAGGTAATGAGGAGACAGGCTTGCTCATAGATGCCGGTATTGGCCCAAGAACCATAAAGAAAAGGTTACAGGAGCAGGGAATTTCTATGGATAATATAGACTTTCTCCTTGTTACACACGACCATATAGACCACATCAAAGGTCTTGGTATGGTTGCCCAGAAATATTACAAACCTGTATATGCAACAGAAAAACTGCACGCATCGTTGGACAATCACCCCTGTACCAGATGCCGTTTGAGCGGTTGTGTGCGTAAAACATTACCTGTGATGCCATCTTCATACAAAGGTGTAACATTCACACCATTTGTTGTACCTCACGATGCAACAGAAACTGTAGGCTATCATATAGATTTTTACGGTAAAAAATTCACATTCATTACAGATGTTGGTGCGGTTACTGATGATGTGATAAAATATTGCAAGATGTCTCAAATTGTCATTTTTGAGAGCAATTATGACCTTGATATGCTCCTTGCCGGTTCATATACCCCAGAGCTGAAAGTGAGGATTGTGCAAGGGCAAGGGCACTTGAGCAACGAACAGGCAGCATCGGCAGTAAAGAGGTTCTGGCACAAGAATCTCACCCACCTGTTCCTTTGCCATTTGAGCGAAAACAACAACACTCCGGCTCTGGCCCATAAAGCCATTTCCGCAGCATTGCGTTCTGCAGGTGCTATTCCCGACAAGGATACAAAATTGGTCTGCCTCCCAAGAAGGAGCACATCTGAGGTATATGAGTTTTAGAAAACCAGTTTGCTTGGGTTATAACCTCTTGTACGGAGGAATTTGAATATCTCATCAAGTGTTTCCCCCGGCAAGAATTTGGTGCGGGAGAGAATCCAAAGGTATTTTCCATTATTGCCGCTTATAACTGACCAGTTGTAGTCTTTGTCAAGCATAATAATGTTGTAGTCCGATGCAAACCACCAGAAGAAGCTCACTTTAAGGTGGGCAGGTGTACCGGGATGTGGTTGGAATGCAGTTCCATAAATTGTTTTCAATTTTCCGTGTGGGGTTATTCCACAATTTTTCACTTTTACCGTACTGTCGGGAAGAAGAGAGTAATGGGCACGCACATCGGTGAGGCCACGCTCAAAAAAGTTTTCATAACGGGCAATTTCATACCAGTCACCCATATATTTTTTGATGTCAAACTCTTCTACAGTTCTTTTATGGCTCGTCTTTGGGGTAATATCTGTTGTGTGCATATTCTATTGTTTTGTAAGAAAACAACATATATTACCAATGGTTCAAATAATATTTTTGTAACTTTGAGAACAAAATTTAACGCTATGAGAGTAATAAAGACAGTTTCAATGCTAATGCTTGCAGGTGCTGTTTCTGTATCTGCATTTGCCCAGAAAAATAACAATAAAGGGGAGGAGAAACCTCAGGGATACCAGTTTACAACTGTTAAGGCAAATCCTGTAACCCCTGTTAAAGACCAGAACCAGACAGGTACCTGCTGGTGTTTTGCCGGCATAAGTTTCCTTGAGAGTGAGGCAATAAAACAAGGTGCCCCTGCAGATTTGGACCTTTCAGAGATGTTTGTGGTATCAAAATCCTATACCGACAGGGCAATCAAATATGTGCAATTGGACAAGAACCTCCATTATGGCCCTGGAGCTGATTTTGGTGATGTGCTTTATATTCTTGGCAGAGACGGACTTGTGCCGGACAGTGTAATGCCAGGCTTGAATTATGGCGAGACTGGACACGTTCATGGAGAGCTTACAGGTGTTCTCAGAGGATATGTAAATGCAGTTGCAAACAACCCTAACAAGAAACTATCAACTGCTTGGCTTACAGGTTTGAATAATGTATTAGCATCATATTTGGGGGAGATTCCTCAGAAATTCACAGTAGATGGAAAAGAGTACACCCCAAAATCATACGCAGAGTCTCTGAATCTTAATCCCGACAATTATATCTCTTTCACCTCTTTCTCACATCATCCTTTCTATGAGGAGTTTTCTATTGAGGTTAGGGACAACTGGAGAAATACCTTGTCGTATAATATACCAATGGAAGAGATGATTGAGGTTATGGATTATGCAATTGAGAACGGTTACACTGTGGGCTGGACATCAGATATGTCGGAGAAGAGCTGGGGTGAGAACGGTCTTGCAATTATACCAGATGTGGAGGCCAATATGGGTGCAGGTTCTGATGAGGCAAAATGGATTGGTGCAAGCAAAGCTGAGAAAGATGCTGCCCTGTATAATTTGAAAGCTCCTGGCAAGGAGAAAGTAATCACTCAGCAGATGCGTCAGGTTGCATACGACAACAAAGAGACTACAGATGACCACGCAATGCATATCTACGGTATTGCAAAAGACCAGAACGGAACCAAATACTATATGGTAAAGAATTCTTGGGGAATGTTTGGTGATTATAAAGGTCACAATTATGCTTCAGAGGCATATGTGAAATACAAGACAATGAATATTCTTGTGAATAAGGCAGCGGTGCCTGCACATATACTTGAGAAGTTGGAGAAGTAAGAGAGTGTAGATAATATAAAAAAAGAAAATTAAAATCAGGGACCTCATTCTACGGTTACAAGTTATTGCGAAGCAATGACGAAGTAGAGGAGACTGCGTCGTCCCTGATTTTAATATTTCTGTTTTTATAATTTACTGAGCTTGCTCAATTTTCTGTTCGTACGTGTCTGTAATAAGCGTCAGTGCTCCGTCTCCTGTTACATTACAGGCGGTTCCAAAACTGTCTTGAAGGGCAAAGATTGTAAGCAAAAGTGCTGTTCCGGCTTCATCAAAATGCAGAACAGAGATAATTAGTCCAAGCGAAGCAAGTACTGTTCCGCCAGGAACACCAGGTGCACCAATTGCAAACAAGCCGAGCAAAAGGATAAACAGAGTTAAAGTGAAGAAATCAGGCAGTGTGCCGTACAGCAGCTGTGAAACTGTCATTACAAACAGAGTCTCAGTAAGGATTGAACCGCAAAGATGAATGTTTGCAAAAAGAGGTACTGCCACATCGCTTACTTTTTTACGCAGGATAGGGCTTTTATGGGCACAATCCAGTGCAACTCCCAATGTTGCTGCAGAAGACATTGTTCCCAAAGCGGTAAGGTATGCCGGACCGTAATGTTTCAATACCTGCCAGCTGTTTTTGCGTGAATACAATGCTGCAATCAGGTACAGGACACCCAGCCATATATAATGGCATACAATTACTATAAGCAAAATGGAAATGAAAACCGGCAACTGTGTTGTAACTGCTCCCTGGTAGCTTAATACGCAGAAATTGGCAAAAATGAATACTGGAAGAACGGGCAAAAGAATCTTTTTTACCAGTTCCAGAACCATTTTCTGGAAGGTCTCAAGCAATCTGGTGAACTCGTCTGATTTTACCCAAGCTACAGACAATCCAATTACCACTGCAAGTACAAGAGCTGTCATTACATTCATTACAGGTGGAATGTCTATCTTTAGCATATTCTCCGGCAACTCCATAAGGGCACTTGCATCAGATGCAATGTTAAGATGCGGAATAACCTGATATCCTACAGCTGCTCCAAAGAATGATGCCCCAATAGATGACAAGTATGCAATTCCAAATGCAAACAGCAGCATTTTTGATGCATTGCTGCGCAACTGGGCAATTGAAGGGGCAATAAAGCCAAGAATTATTAGCGGTACAAGAAAGAATATTAGTTGTCCTGTTACGTGCTTTATACTTACAACGGCACTCAGAGCTCCCCCTTTAATGTAAAATCCCGTTACAATACCAATAACCACAGCCAGTAACAGCTGTACTATTGTGTTTTTAAAGAAGTTTTTCATAGGTTGGTATATTTTCTACTCAAAAAGATAATCCAGGCAATTGTCGTCATTCTCTACAAAACTGCGGTCCTCATCTGTATACTCCTCCTCGGGGAACTCAACAACAAAGTCTTCGTCGGGAACAACAAAATCTTCATCTATATTCTCCTCATCTATGCCATAAACCTCTTTAATTTTGGTAATTAGTGTCATAAGATACACATAATAGGGGGTATCGGGATAAAAATCTGCAAGAGAAAGTTCAATTTCTACGAGCTGGTCTTCAAACTCCACACAATCATACTCCTCATCTGAAAGATTGTCAAGCAATGCTGCATCAAATTCACCGTTTTGGTCAGTAACTTGAGCAATTGCATTTTTGAGGAATTCCTCAATTTTTGTAATGTTAGACATAGGTATAAGTGTTTTAAGTTATTGTTTTTTCTTTTGAATCGTGTACTATCCTTTGTATTTCTGCTTGTGAAGTTAAAAATTGTTTGAATCAATAACAAGCGTAATGGTATATTTTTATAATTTATATAAATTATTATTCAATATTATTTGGAATTTAGAAAAATTGTACTACCTTTGTATCAGAAACAAGAGAGTTGTTGAACAATCGGACAATCTTTTTGTTTAGAAAATAGAATGTATAACTAAATAAAGATATAATTATGGCTAAATTTTATAAATGCCGTCATTGCGGTAATGTAATTGGTAAAGTTGTTGATTCAGGTGTTCCTGTAGTATGTTGTGGTGAGAAAATGGAGGAGCTTGTGGCAAACACTGTAGATGCAAGCGCAGAGAAACATGTTCCTGTTGTTACAAAATTGGATGATTGCAGAATTAAAGTGGAAGTGGGCAGTGTTGCACATCCGATGCTTCCAGAGCACCATATTGCTTTTATCTATGTGGAGACTGAGAACGGTGGAATGAGAATTTCTCTTAAAGACAAACCAGAGGCAGTATTCTGCACCTGTTCAGACAAACCAGTAGCTGTTTATGAGTATTGCAACCTTCACGGTTTGTGGAAAACAGAGTTATAATATTTTATAGGTTAGGTTTAGAAACAAGAGGATGACAGAAATGTACCATCCTCTTGTTCATTTTCATTATGTCGGATATTATCCTTCAAATTGTTCTCCCATAAAGATTCTTGGGAGGTTGCAACCTATGTAGTTGCCGATTATTGCCCAGAACCAGGCTCCCAAAATCCACCAGCCCCAATCTCCTTGTATGGCTGCAAGGGCGTAATAGAAGGCATCTGCCACGCAGTGGGGGAGTCCGCACAGAATAAACACAGGAACTCCAAACAACAATGGCCAGTAATGTTGCTTTTTGGCACCATAAACGGCCAAAGTCATTATCATTCCCGTTCCGGCAGAGGTTACAATCAGTGAATGCCAGCTTGCGTTGCTCCTGGCAGCAAGTATTCCTGCAAGATTTGTCTGTACAGCATCATTTGCCACATATTGGGCAATTATTGCCGCTATTACACATCCGGCTGCGTTACCCAGAAGCATTAATACAAGGCGGAACACATCTTTATATGGGAGGTATCCGGCTTTTCCTGTGAACAGTTGGGCCTGGCACATAATTACACAAAGAAGTCCGAATGCAAACAATACAGCACCTGCAATACCACCGACACGCAGGTATACAAGACCGCCTGTTCCAATAAGGAGGCCAGCAAAAACGGACATCAGAAGAAATCGTTTCATAAGTGGGTCAAATGATTTAGAATCCGAAAATCTGTTTCTGAATCTTATCAAATGGTACTGTGAATACAGTATTCAGAACGCCTACTGAGATAGTGTTTGAATTTCCCCGAACCTCAAGCTTGCCTATGCTGCATACACCGTAATTTTTGACAGAGAGTTTGTCTTGCAACAGAATATTCATCATGCCACCACCGAGATGTGTGCTGAATTGGCGGAATCCTGCATCGGGATCCTGATCACCTTTTTCCCCCAGTTGCTTTTCAAGGTGGTTGGCAAATGCCTCCTTGATTGATTCTGTATGTTGCTCTTTGTTTGGGCAGGTTAATGCACATATTCCGGCAATCAGAACTGTCGGGATTAAAATTCTTAAACTTTTTTTCATTTATGTAGCTTTTGTTTTGCTACAAATTTAAGTTTTTAATTGTTCAAATGAAAGGGAGGCAAGACTTTTTGCCTTACCTCCCTATGGTTTCTAAATGAGTCCGAATTTCTTAAGGTCTTCATCCGGTGTTGTTATGCTACTAATGTTGAAATGTTTTACCAGAGTTTTCAGTACATTTTTTGAGACAAATGCCGGAAGTGTCGGACCCAAATGGATATTTCTGATTCCAAGGCCAAGGAGAGCCAGGAGAACAATTACCGCTTTTTGCTCATACCAGGCAATGTTGTATACAATTGGAAGATCATTTATATCCTTGAGCCCAAGTGCCTGTTTGAGTGTAAGGGCAATAAGGGCCAATGAATAGGAATCATTGCACTGACCGGCATCAAGAACACGTGGTATTCCGTTTATGTCTCCCAAATCCATCTTTATATAGCGGAACTTTGCACATCCTGCTGTAAGGATTACGCAGTCTGAAGGGAGTTTTCGGGCAAATTCTGTATAGTAATTGCGGCTTTTCATACGTCCGTCACATCCTGCCATTACTACAAATTTGCGTATTGAACCGCTATTTATTGCATCCATTATAATTTCTGCAAGATCAATTACCTGATTGTGTGCAAAACCACCGGTAACAAACCTGTTTTCCAACATCTGGGGCGGATCGCAATGTTTTGCCATATCAATTATCTCGGTAAAATCCTTTTTCCCAAATTTGTCTGCAGCAATGTATTTGCATCCGGGGTATGCGCTTGAGTTTGTGGTAAACATCCTCTCTTTATATATTGCATCGTCTTTTGGTGGTACTATACAGTTCGAAGTGAACAGAACTGGACCGTTGAATTTTTCAAATTCATCCCTCTGTTGCCACCAGGCTCCTCCATAGTTTCCTGCAAAGTGCCTGAATTTTTTAAATGCCGGATAATAATGAGCTGGAAGCATTTCACAATGAGTGTATACATCTACCCCTGTTCCCTGTGTCTGCTCAAGAAGTTGTTGAAGGTCATAAAGATCGTGACCGCTTATAAGAATTCCCGGCCTGCTGCGCACACCAGTACTCACTTTGGTCAGCTGGGGATGACCGTAACTCTCTGTGTTTGCTTTATCCAGCAGCTCCATAGCCATTATTCCCTGTTCACCTGTCTCCATTACCAGTCCTGTAAGTTCTTCTATAGACAAATCTTCTACAGATATTCTGCTGAGAGCATTCTGTATAAAAATATGAATCTTGTAATTGTTGTAGCCAAGGTGCATTGCGTGCTGTACATATGCGGAAATTCCTTTCAATCCGTATATGACAAGTTCTTTCAGAGAGCGTATGTCCTCATCTTTCTCCTTCAGTACCCCAATTGCAGGGGTTTCCATATTATCATCACCCGGGGATGTGCCGTGCCATTCAACTTCAGGGATATCGGGAAGAAGAATGTTTGAATGTGCAGCCTCTTTTTTGAGTTTCTCTCTCAAATCAAGCCCTTTGTTGATTCTTATGTTAATGCTTTCTGAGCAGAAGTTTGCATTTGTAATGGTTGAGAAGAGTGCATCTGTAATGTAGTCATTCACTTCATGGCCAACCTTTTTACCCTCTTTGTTCAGTTTGTCTGCCACAACGGCTACACCTTTTACAACAAAGACCAGCAGGTCCATTTCATTGCTTAATTTACTGCTTTTTCCACATACTCCTTGTGTAGTGCATCCGGTCCCTTTTGCCGTTTCCTGACATTGGTAACAAAACATACTATTTTCCATATCTTCAAATTATTGATGTTTATTAAGGGTATAACAAATTTTACTAAGTTTTGTGCGTTCATAAATTCATTAACTTTGCAAAAACAGATATTATGAGAAAGTATTGTGCAATAATTATTGCTTTGCTTATGGCATCCTGTATCTCGCCAAGCAGAAATGAGAACAACTTAAGGGTACTTTACTGGAATATCCAAAATGGTATGTGGGACGGTCAGACAGACAATTATGTGAGGTTTACCAACTGGGTAGCAACACAGGATCCCGACATTTGCGTATGGTGTGAGTCAGTTTCACTATATTACAGCAACACAGCAGATGTTTTGCCTCAAGAAGAGAGGTTTCTTCCCGACAGTTGGAAAGAGCTGGCCTCCCGTTATGGTCACCAATATGTTTATATGGGAGGTCATAGAGATGATTATCCTCAGGTAATAACTTCCCGATACCCTATTGAAAATGTTTCCAGAATTATTGGTAATGAAGCCGACAGTGTGGTTACTCACGGTGCAGGATGGGCTAAAGTGGTTGTTTTTGGCAAGAGCTTGAATATTGTCACTTTGCATACCTGGCCACAGAGATATGCTTTCAGGGTGCCTGTAGAGGAGAGGGAAGCCAACAAACTTATGGATGGCGGACACAAGTACCGCCGGATGGAGATAGAATATATATGTAAAGAGACCGTGGGGAAGAGTGAAAAGGCAGGAGAGGAGTACTGGATGATGATGGGGGATTTTAATGCGAAGTCGAGAGCAGACAACTGGTTTTATAAGTTCAGGGATGATACTGCCGCATTTCTGGTGCACGATTATATTTCTGCACATACTCCATACATTGATGTGATTAAGGAGAAATATCCCAAAGAGTTCATTACCACTACCGGAGGGGAGAGCAGAATTGATTTTTTCTATTGCACAGCTCCTCTGTATGAGAAGATTTCTGTAGCCGAGGTTATCTCTGATGAATATACCACTCCGGTGCGCAATCCACAGAAGATTTCAAATTTCTGGCATCCTTCAGATCACAGGCCAATTCTGGTGGAGTTTGTGTTTTAATTAGGTATCCGTGCGGATTGGTATTGGGGAACGTTTGGTGCCAATTTGTTGGATTTTTCTGTCGGGAAAATGAGTTGTATGACAAAAATAGGTGACCTTTTGTTTTGAGGCCACCTATTTGTGTGTTGTAATGTTGTGTTAGAATCTTCTCTGCTGGTTTTTTACTTTCTCAGGATACCCTGGAAGAACAGGGATTCTGGCATCATCCATTGCTGCGTTGAGTGCCAACCAGGCAACAATCACTGCATCTACTTTCAAGTCTTCCAGTGAAAGGCGCTCGTAAGTGTCCATTACAGTGTGATATGTGCGGTCGTACTCAAGTTCATCTTGTATGAACTGGTATGCAGGAAGGCCGTAGCGGGTGAATGACTGGTGGTCTGTACCGCCGGTTTTGCGTAGAGTAAGTGTATTGAAGCCCAATGACTCAATAGGTTTCTTCCAAGCCTCAAAGAATGGTACAGCCATATCGTTTTCTTCCAAGTATATGCCGCGGAATCGTCCTGAACCGTTGTCCATATTAAGGTATAGGGCAAAATTGTTGAAGTCTGCACGTGCTTTACCTTTTTTTGCGTCATAAAGGTAGTTTTCGGCATATCCTCTTGAACCGTAAAGGCCTTGCTCTTCTCCACCCCAAAGGGCAATTCTTATGGTACGTTTTGGTTGGATACCCATCTCTTTGATGATTCGTAGAGCCTCAAGCATTACAATACATCCTGATGCATTGTCTGCAGCACCTGTGCCACCGTGCCAAGAGTCGAGGTGAGCACCAAGCAAGATAACTTCATTTTTAAGTTTAGGATCTGTGCCGGGAATCTCTGCTATTACATTGTTGATTTTCTGATTGTCGGTGAAGATATTTTTAATGTTCATCTCCATTTCAACTTTCTCGCCTTTTGCAAGCATACGTGCCATGCGGCCGTGGTTCTCAAGGGTAAGGATAATCTCTGGAGTTGGCTCTGGCTCTCCAACCTTGTACTGAACACCTCGTGAGCTTGGTACATTGAATGTGCCGCCTCCGCTGACAATTGCCAACACATTCTCCTCTTTTAGCATTGATGCAAGTGCTCTCTGAAGCTCCATCTGTGCCATCCAGTTGTTGCCATTAATTCTACGTCTCATAGGATTTGGACGCGAATCTTTTGTCATCTCTGCAAGCTGCTCCTCTGTGTAGCGGTTTGCCAGAGGCTCAAAACTCATCTGGTAGGTTTGAGTAGCGGGCATAATTACAATCTTACCTGCAAGTTTGCCTTTGTATTGCTCAAGATCCTCCATTTTCTGAACATCTACAAGCACACACTCACCTTTTACAAGTCCGTTTGTGCTACCAGACCAAGCTTTTGGATTTGCTGCAAAGCTGCAATAATATGGAGCAGTCATTGCTACGTAGTTCATCTGGTTGTCCCAACCACCTTTAGGGAAATTGTATGCAAACTCAATTCTTGGGTTTGAGAATCCCATCTCTTTAAGTTTTGCTGTTACCATCTCTTCTGCGCGTGCATTCATCTGTGAACCTGCAAGACGTGGACCAAGGTCATCGGTGAAGAATTGTGCAAGTTGCTCAATCTGGGAATTTGAGAAACCTTCATTTTTTATTTTATAGGCAACCTCATTGGAAAGGGTGCTCTGTGCATAGGTTGCATAGCTTGCCATTGCAAATAGCGCAACCAATAGGAATAATGCTTTTTTCATTTCAATTTTAAGTTAATCAAGTTTTTCACAAATTTATATCATTTAAGATTGAATTTGCTAATTTTACAATTGATTTTGAGAAAGTCGGTACCCGACTTCCCTGGTAACTCGGGGACCGACTTCCAATTTTTTCCAAGTTACAGTGCTCTGTGGCTGGGATTGGGTTAAAAATTTGATCATTTTTTTAAGATTAATATTTATGGTTATGAACAGAAGAGATATGTTAAAGCTTGCCGGGGGTGCAGTGGCTGCATCTGCGGTTTTAGGGGTTGATGCTTTTGCTGCCAGTGGTGTTTCGGCAACTGATTTTGCTGATTCTTTGAAAAAAGATGGCAAAAAGAAGAAAGCTTTGATTATTGGTGCTCATCCCGATGATCCTGAGACCGGATGTGGCGGTACAATGGTAAAGTTGCAAAAGGAAGGTTTTGATGTGGTTTCTGTTTATTTGACTAAAGGCGAGGCCGGTATTCCAGGTACAAGTTATGATGATGCGGCAGCCATTAGGGTTGCAGAGGCTAAAAAGGCTTGTGAGATAATGGGCGCAAGACCTGTATTTCTGACTCAGATTGACGGCAGCAGCGAGGTTAATCAGGCAAGATATGCGGAAATGCGTGAGTTGATTGATGCAGAGAAGCCAGATATTGTCTTTACTCACTGGCCTGTTGATTCCCACGCAGACCACAGGGTTTGCTACACATTGGTATATGATGCCTGGCGCAGACTGGGCTACTGTTTTGAACTATATTTCTTTGAGGTTATGAGTGGAGTGCAGACCCAACTTTTTCACCCGACGGATTGGGTTGACATTACTGATACATCAGAGATAAAGAAAAAGGCAAGTTTTTGCCATATAAGCCAGAAACCGGAAAATTGGTATACAAGTGCTCACGAAGAGATGGAGATCTTCAGGGGAATGGAGTTCAGATGCAAGAGAGCAGAGGCATTTGTACATGCAAGAAGAGACAAGAACTATATTTATTAGCACAAATAATCAATTGTTTTGGTCCAAAATAGGATTGTAATGATTCCTTTTTTGGACCTTTTTTTATGCCATTTATGGCAACAATTGTGTATATTTGCCGTTCGCAAATTGATTATATGTTTAAGTTGATGATTTTGGCTGCTGTTGTGGCAAGCTTTTTCTCTCTTGACAGAGATTTCAGATATAAATGCAATTATCGGGAAGTGCATGACTCTTTAGTAGTTATGCTTGACAGAACTTTTCCTGGAAAAGATAAGGCCCAAGTGTATTGGCGTCTGTCAAGAACAGCTCTTATGATGGGGGAGAATGCACAGGGTAAAGCGGAGAAGAGAATTTTCTTTACAAAAGGAATTGAATATGCGGAGTTGGGTATGAAAGAAGACTCCTGGAGTAGGGAGTGCTATATGTGGCATTGTGCCAATTTGGGAAGAGATTGCCAGACAAGAAATATTATGGAACAGGCTGCGGCTGTTCCAAAAATGATGAAGGATCTTACAACAATCCTTGACAAGATGGAGGCTGTAGACTATTCGGAGGCTTGGCAGGCTCTTTCTGAGATTTACTATAACCATCCTATGAAATCAAGTGATGCTGCGTTGGCTTATGCCAGAAAAGCGGCTACTTGTATCCCTTCTGATGAGTTGCGGATATCTACTTACACATATTTGGCCCAGTTACTTTACAAACGTAACAACAGTGCCAGGAAAAGGGAGCTTGAAGCGGGCCAAAACTGTGAGGAATTCAACAAATCCTATAGTTCCAATATTGATAAGTTTGCATATTATAACGGCACCAAGTCATATATGCCTTGGAGTGTCAAACCATATTCATCCTTGTCTGACAGAGAGGAAGCTGCTCTTGTTGCAAGCTATGCCCGTGGGGTTTACACTTCCTGCAGCAATCCCACTCCTTTGGATAAGGAGGATTATAATAAACTTGTTGAGTTTACGGAGAAATTTTTAAAGTAATGACACAGACCAGATATACATTTAACTATTCACAGGATATTGTCCATTTGCAGACAAAATACTCTCTTTTTAAGAGAGTTTCAAACATCTTGTTTTCCATAACCTTTGAGAATGGCTTTGAGGATGGCCTGATGAGAAAATCACTTGAATTGCTTGTTGAGAGAAATGACTGTCTGAGACTTAAGTTTGAGAAAGTTGGAAAACAGAACTTACAGTATTTCAGGGAAAAGTATGTTTTGGAAGATATTCAAACTATAGCTTTTACTGAATATGCGCAGATTGACAAATTTGTAGACAAGTTCCGCAAAAAGGCAATAAATGTATTTAAAGGTGAGACATTTAAGCCTGTATTTGCAGTTGGGCCTGCTGGTGAAAAGATACTTTTCATAAAAATAAGCCATATGGTTGCAGATACATACGGCATTGGAGTTCTTGTTAATGATTTGTACAATATATACAATGCTGTCTCAAAAGGGCAGGATCTTCCTGCTGCTCCAGGTTCATTTGAGGAGGTGATTCAGAAAGATAACCAATACAGGGCCAATGATGCGGCATTGGAGAAAGACAGAGAGTTCTTTAAAGATTATTATGAGGTGCGTCATCCTCAAATTCCAGCATACTGCGGTGTTCACGGCAGCAATAGTGATGTGTGGCTCAAACTCAAACGTAAAGGACACAAATCACTTCCTTACTTTTTTATAAAATGTGATACAAGGGGTTATAAATTTGTTATTCCTGCAGCAATCACTGAGAAAGTTGTTCAATGGTGTACAGAACATTCAATCTCCATGAACTCTTTCTTCTTTTACACTTGTGCCATAGCCTGTTCTCTCAGAAATGACAAACTGCCATATCAGCTGCCTTTGGAACTGATGAATTGCAGGGGTACAATTGCAGACAAAAAGACTGCTGGAACAAAAGTGCAGAGTTTGAGTGTTTACACAACTGTAGATTACAGCATATCTTTCCTTGAGAACATTATGCTGCTGTTCCAGGAGCAGACAGAACTGTACAGACATACCAAACTTTCGTATCTTGAAATTCAGGATATTGAACATAAATTGTGGGACTACTCCATGTTGAGCCAGCTCACCAACTACTGTTTCTCATTTATCCCTGTTTCAATGCCGGATGGAATAAAGTTCCAGCTGTATACAAACGGAAAGGGTGCATTACCTGCATATATGGCATTGATGCACAATGTAAAAACCAATGAGATACACGCAATGTATGATGTGCAGGTTAAGATGTGCAATACAGACCAGATGATAGAGTTCCAAAATACATATATTAATGTAATTGAGGCTGTGTTACAAAAGCCTGAAGCTCCACTTAACGAACTGTTTTAGTTATGAGATACCAATCAGAGAGACAGATGCTTGCTAAAACTATCCTTAAGGATGGTGACTGCAAAAGCATAAGAGATATGCTTGAGAGGATAAGGAAATATATCCCACAAGCAAGGATTCTGGCAGAACTTGACAATAACAATGAGATTGTATACTATACTGTAACTGATGTATATGAGGAGGTAATGAACCTGGGAGACGGACTTTTGGATGCAGGATTCTCAGGCAAACATATTGCCATAGTATCAGACAACTGCTACAGATATGTAATTGCAGATATTACAGTTTCAAGCGGTGTTGGAGTTATTGTCCCGATAGATGTGAATGCACCGGACCAGCTTTTGTCACTTCTTTTGAAGAAGAGTGATGCAGATGCAGTATTTTGTGGCAGTGAGCAATTGGAGAGAATACAGAATGCAGCAAAAGAGGTTACCCGCATCAAGACCATAATTACCATAGATAAAAAAGTGGAAGGATTCCCATTCTATGAAGAGTTTGTTGCCAAAGGAAAAGAGATAGGGAATAAAGGTAACTACCGTACAATGGAACTTGATTTGGATGCTCCTGCAAAAATTCTCTTTACCAGCGGTACAACCGGAGCTAATAAGGGTGTTGTACTTACCAATGCCAACTTGGCAGCCAATATGGTAAATTGCATGGACTCAATCAAAGCCCAGCCACATTTTACCTCTATGAGCGTTCTTCCAATGCACCACGCAACAGAAATAAATACCCATATTATGGCCCGCGTAGGCAGTGGAAGGCTTACTTACATAAACGGCAATATGCGACATATGATGAAAAATATAAAAATCTTCAAGCCGCATATCATAACCATTGTGCCAATGATTGTAAATGCTTTCTACAAGAATATTCAGGCAGGTGTAAAGAAATCGGGCAAAGAGGAGAAATTGGCAAAAGGAGTAAAAATCTGCAACTTCCTGAGAAGATTTGGAATAGATGTAACCCACAAGCTGTTTACTGATATTTTTGCCCCATTTGGTGGTAATCTCAGAATGATAATAAGTGGCGGTTCTATGCTTAATCCTACTGTCATTAAAGGGATGAACAACTTTGGAGTAAGATTGGAGAACGGGTACGGCATTACAGAATGCGGCCCCCTTATCTCTATAAATGATGATACTCTAACAGAGCATCTTAGTGTTGGAAAACCTTCACCTGGATTGAAAGTGAAGATTTCTAATCCCGACAAAAACGGAATTGGAGATTTATGTGTAAAAGGCAAAAGTGTATTTAAAGAATATTACAATGATCCTGAAGCAACTGCAGCTGTATTTGATGAGGATGGATACTTTAATACGGGAGACAGTGCAAGGATTGATTCAAAAGGACGAATCTTTTTAATTGGAAGGAAGAAGAATACCATAGTTCTTGACAACGGAAAGAATATCTGCCCGGAAGAGGTTGAGAATGTGATTGAAACACATCTTGAGTATGCCGACGAGATTGTTGTATACCAGGCAGAACTTAGTGTAGGAAAGGTTACCCAACATGTTATTTGCGCCTCAATATTCATTAAAGATGAGCAGATGAGGTTGCAAAGAGATGCAATAAAGGGAGATATTGAAAAAATTAATGTACTTTTGCCGGACTATAAGAGAATTGGGTATGTGGAATTGCCGGAAACAGAGTTTGAGAAAACATCCTCACGCAAGATAAAGCGTGCAACATTACCTCTGACTTGCTCTGGAAACGGTATAGCAATGATATAGTTTAGAGATGGACATTAAAACAGATTTTTTAGCGATATTACAAGATTATGTAGAATTTCCTGTAGAGGAAATAAATACTTCGGAGCCGTTTAAGGCTGTTTCTGGTGTAGACTCATTTGTAATGATGGAGATTGTAAACTCTATTGAAGAGCATTTTTCAATTGCCATTCCAAACAATGATCTGGTACACTTCAGAAGCGTGGATGATATTGTAAGATATATAGACAGAAAACTTGCAGCATAGATTTTTCCAAGTTTTCAGTGACAACGAGCAGAAAAAATACTTAAATTTGTTGCCGTTATGAGTGAAAAGAAAACCTATAAAGCTCATCCTTGGCACGGAATAAGCCAGGGAGAGAATTTCCCGGAAGTTGTTAGGGCATTCATTGAGATTGTCCCTACTGATACAGTTAAATATGAGGTAGACAAAGAGTCCGGATACCTTTCATTGGACAGACCGCAGAAGTTTTCCAACATTGTCCCTTCTCTTTATGGTTTTCTGCCTAAATCTTATTGTGGACCTAAAATGGCTGAGCTTACCAATAAAGCTCTTGTAAGAACAGATGTGGAGGGTGACGGTGACCCGCTTGATATCTGTATCCTTACAGAGAAAGATGTAACCCATGGAGACATTATTGTAAATGCCCGTCCTATTGGTGGTTTGCGTCTTTTGGACCATAATCAGGCTGATGACAAAATTATTGCTGTTCTAAGAAGTGATGCTGTTTACGGACATATGACCGATATAGACCAGGTTCCTATTGACATTATCCGCAGACTTATCCACTATTTCAGCACTTACAAAGATATTCCAGGTGAGCACACCAGCCGAATGCAGTTCATTTCCATTTATGGACCAGATGTTGCAAAAGAGGTTATTACCCGCTCAATGGAGGATTATGATGATTTGATTGCTCCAAAACTCTAATAGTTCCGGAGATGGTACAGTATAAAGGGTGACTTAGGTCACCCTTTTTTAGTTCTCAGTATCCCAATGCTTTGAAGAAGAATTCCCTACGCAAGTTGTCGGGAATATTATAGGTATCTATGCGGGTTTCTATTCCTTCGTAGACGAGGTTGTCAGTAAGGCGGCATACATACAGGGTGTCTGTTTGTGAGAGGTAAAGTGTGTTGAACCTTATATCCAGGTTGTCCTGCAGCAGGAGGGTGAATGTTACAGCAGCCTCAACCTGAGAGATATCCAAAAGGTCCCTGCAGAATACAAATAGCCCAAATTTGTTGAAATTGCCGTAAAATCCTTTGGCCACTTTCTCAATTTTACTGGTAAGGATTCTCTTGAGCGGTTGGGCCAAGTCCCAATATTCCTGCTCAAGGGTACCAGTATAGCTTAATCCGGGGAGACCATATGCATAACCGCTCTCTACAATCTTTTGCATATCTGCTCTTTGAGCCTCATTTATATGCATTCCTGCAAGCTCTTTAAGGAGCTGGTTTGCGTTATGCTTGTCTGCTTCCATTGCCCTTGTTACCTCTACACCCAGGCGGTTGTCTGAGGTTTGGAGATCTGGGCGGTCTTTGTTTTCAAGACCACTATATTCACGCCCCAGAATAGTTTCCAAGGTGAGTTGGGCATAACGCTCAAAAAAGCAGGTGTCAAATTTACGGTATCCCATTTCCATTATTTTACCTCTCCAAATTTAACCAGAATTTTCTGAAGCTGTTTAAAATTTTTAACTCATTCTTATTTTTTGTAAATTTGGTGGTAACAAAACTCAAACGATATGAAAAAACTATTAGTATTAGCTATGAGCGTAATTACATTGCACAGTTGTAAAGGGGAAAAAGATGTACCGCCTCCAGGAAAGGATTATTTTATAGAGGTAGTAAAAGAACTCTCTTCTGAAGATTATTATGGCAGAAGCAATTATAATAACGGAACCATTAAAGCGGCGGAGTTCATTCTTGGTGAGATAGATAAAATTGGGGTTGGACCAATACCTCAGGAGGTTATCGGGAAGGCCTGGGAAGGGAAACAGAGGCCCCAGCTTCACTCTTTGCAACCAGAGTTCAAGAGCCTCATTACCCCTTGTGAAGCCCGCAGATGGAGTGGGGGAACCCCCGAACAGCTTGCATATATGCAGCACTATAATTTTCCTTTGAATGCCCAGAGGGGGCCGGTAGTTCTGGCAGCAGATGGGGATATCCTTACAAACACCGTAAATTATACTTTAAAGGAGTTTTCCCCAACTTTCCACGGAGAACTGGAGGTTTACAGATTGGATGACAAGTATGTTCATCCCGACAAATTCCTGCAGTTCTTTGAAGGGAAAGATTTCAGTAAAAAGGCTGTTGTGTTGAATTGGGATGTATTTACCCAAACGATGTATACTTATCCTGGTATTGAGGTTTATAAAACCTGGTTCCTCCCTTTGAAGAATGTTGGTGCCATAATCTGCAGAACTGAAGGAGATTTGTTGCCATATTTCAAATCCCGTAACCATTTCAATACCCCTATGCCTGTATTTATTGCAGATGCTTCATTCCCTGTTGATGCAAAGAAAGTTTCCATAGATGTGGATGCCCAGATGATAGATAATGATGCCCATAATATTATTGCATACATAGAAGGCAGCAAATATCCTCAGAAACATTTTGTATTGGCTTGCCATTATGACCATTTGGGTATTTGTGGTCCCGACAATATTTTCTATGGAGCAAATGATAATGCATCGGGAACAGCTATGGTTCTGAACCTTATGAGATATTTTAAGGCAAACCAGCCTGAATGTTCAATTGTATTTGCATTCTTTGATGCTGAGGAGAATAATCTCCTTGGTTCTTTCTTCTATGCAGACAACCCTTTGTTGCCTTTGGAGGATATAGTTTATTTTGTTGAGCTGGATATGATTGGAGATAATGGCAACAATATATATTGTCAGATTTCTGATCCGGGCGAGGCAGGTCTTGAGTGCTTGAATAATTTGAATTCTGCTATGGAGCAGCCGTTTGCCAAATTGGACCGTCATCCTATGGATGATTATGCAGACCATTATCCGTTTGGACTAAAAGGGGTTCCTGCAATTTATATTGAACTTGATGGTGATACCAACAAGAATTACCACTCTCCAAGGGATACTTTTGAGAACTTCTCTGCCGACAATTATGACAGGTTATTTGAGCTTGTAAAGAATTTTGTTGAGACATACAGATAAACAGTGAGGCTGCCACAACGGGCAGCCTCAAATGTTTATTTAATCTCCTCTTCGTACATCAGGTAGTGGCATTCTGCCATTCCAAGTTTCTGGTAAACTTGCTGTGCCCTGTAGTTTGTTTTGTCTACATACAGGCGGATTTGGGTTACGCCTGCTTCGCAGGCAAGTTCCTTCACTTTGTCATACATTGCTCTGTAGACTCCTTTCCCGCGGAATTCTGGGGTTACATATACGCTCTGTATCCACCAGTACCAGCGGTTTGTCCAGTCGCTCCATTCGCGTGTGAGCATAAGGCTTCCAATTGCTGTGTCATTAGCTTTGGCAATGATGTAAGTTCCCTTGTAAAGGTCTTCCATTGCTGCTGAAACTCCATTTGTTACACGTGCAATGTCTAATGTTGTCCCTTCAGACTCCATTGCCATATCTACCTGAAATTGTGCAATTGCCGCAATATCTTCAATCGTGCCTGTAGTTATATTGTAATTGTTCATCATTAAATAATTTATAGGAATTATATGCTTGTTTACACTAATATATGATGTGTCACATTGAAAGATGTGTTTATAAAATTGAGGACCTCATTCGACGGTTGCGAGTTATAGCAGAATGCTATGACGAAGCAGAGGAGACTGCGTCGTCCCAATTTTATATTAAACACATCTGTATATGGGACATTTTATCAGTATAGTTCAATAAACTCTTTTACAAGGTTGAATACAGGCTCATAGCTGCTGAAGATAGCATTTGCCCAAGTGTCGTATACAGTATGGTAGTATATGAATGCATCACCCTCTGTGTTCTCAAGGAAGATACAAGGAACACCTCTTTCTGCAAATGGGTAGTGGTCGCTGTTTGCAGCAAGTTCACCTCTATCCATTGCTTTAAAGTATCCTTTCTCTGTATTTATTTTCTCTATTAGTGAAAAGCCTTTCATTCCAGGATCACTTACTTCGCAATATTGCACAGGATTGTTGTCTCCAATCATATCAAGGTTGAACAGGTATTTTATCTGTGAAAGTGGAGCAAGCGGATGCTCTGCATACCACTCAGAACCTCTTAAGTTTGCATCTTCCCCCGAGAATGCAATGAAATACATATCATAATCAGGTTTGTTCTTTGCATAGTGGGCTGCGAATGTTACTACAGCTGCTGTACCGGAAGCGTTGTCGTGAGCTCCAGGGTAGAAGGTCTTTTTACCCAATTTGCCAAGGTGGTCATAGTGGGCAGTGAATACATAACAGCTGTCGTGGTTTTTACCCTCCACTTTTGCAATAACATTAAAGCATTCGTAACCTTGCAGAAACTCATTCTCCATATCCACTTTTACCCTTTTTGCATTTTTAGGGAAATCTGGTTTAACCCACATAATAGGTTTTTCCCTAACTTTTTCTCCGTATGCTTTGTAGAATTTAAGTGGTGCATCCCAAGTGTAAAGGAATCCTGCAACCCCACTGCATTCCTCTTTACTCTGCATTTTCTTAAAGTCTTTTGAGTGTTTGTAGGTGAACATGAAGTCACATACTACAAATACACCCTGATTCTCTGGAAGTGCAAGGTCTGCAAAGATTTTATCGGGATTATAATTCAGTGTATCTATGTAATAAATCCCAAATTCTCCTTTAATTGAAGGGTTGAACTCCCTTACTGTAAAGTCTGCACCAGGAATCATTTTAACACCATCTACAGACATCTCCATTTTGCCAGGGAAGGTGTTTATGTCCAGTTTGAAAGGTTGGCATATAACCTCATCAACTCCAGCTTTTGAAAACTCTTTTGCAAGGTATTTTCCGGCCTTGTTTGCTCCGTCACAAGCATAGCCACGCCCCTGGTATTTTGAAGAGCTCAACTCTTTTACAACCTTTTTATAAAGTCCAAGGTCTTGGGCATTAAGTTGCAGCGTAAAGGCTGCAAGTACCAATAGTAACAGTTTTTTCACAGCTTATAGTTCTATATATTTGATTTTGTTTATATCTCTTGGTTTGGCATCGGGAGCCTCATCTGCATAACCCAGTCCAATACAGATGATTGGGGTGTAACCCTCGCTGAATCCTAACATTTCAAGTGCCTGAGGAGAATTGTTTATAAAACGGATTGGACTTCCAAGGCATACGGAACCAACACCCAAAGACCAGGCAGACAACATAACATTCTGTGAAAGGAGTCCGCAATCTATTGCAGAAAAATCGTATGCTTTGTCATTTGCTACAAATACAAGGGTAGGGGCATTTCTGAAACATCCTTCTACCATCTCCGGTTTTACATTTGGATTTGCAGCCACCATATACTCTTTCAATTTTGCAATTGTTTGCGGATCATCCATTACTCTAACCTCCCAGGATTGTCTGTTCATACCGTTAGGGGCGTTTATTCCGCATTGTAGGATAATATCCATTGTCTCTTGCTTTACAGCTTCAGGTTTGTATTTGCGTATGCTCCTGCGGGCCATTATTGTTTCAATTACTTCATTCTGTGTTTTCATATTGTCTGAATTTTCTTGCGTCTGCGGGTTGCAGGAAACCATTGCTGCAAGGCAGATTGCTGTGATTATAAAATTTATGCGTTTCATAAGTATTTGAATTTTTATCTGTCGGGAAGAAAAATTAAAGTGTGGATATGAGTATTATTGCTCCGCTGACTCCTATGTAGCCATAAACTACATATGGGAAGGTTTTTCCAGGGATGCGGCTGAATGCCCAAGCCCCTATGACAGAACCTATTGCTACAGAGCCAAGACATATTGCAAAACATTTCCATACACTTGTTGTTACAAAACCGTTCCCTGCCCTTACAAAGGTCATAAGCAGGTTGGTTATTGTAAAATATATTTGTGTCATCCCCATATAGTGCATTTTGTCGGGCTCAGAATTAATGAAATAGAGCACTGCCGGCGGACCGTGCATTCCAAAGAAACCACCCATAAGACCACTTACAGAGCCTGCTCCAATCTGATATGGCAGAGTAGTCTTGAATCTGATTCTTTTGCTCAGGAATGCAAAATAGATGCTCACAACAATGAGAATTACACCCAGAATTTGTCTGATGGTGTTGTCCTGCATTGTTTTAAGCATACAAATTGCTGCAGTTGATGTGACAATGAAAACAGAAAGGATTGGAATGAGCCTTTTCCAGGTAATGAATTTCCTGTATTTCCACGCCCCAATTACAGATGTTACAAATGCCAATAATCCCGACAATGCTGTAGCCTCACCGTATGACGGCATAAGGAAGGGAAGGAGTGTCATAATGAATATGCCAAATCCGAACCCTGTGGTCCTCTGCACAAAACTTGCACCCACTGCAAGGAGGAATATTTCAAGCATATTTTCCATTTAAATCTGTTGGCTCTTATTACAAAGATATAAAGATTTCCATTTATCGGGAATAATTGGTACCTTACGGCCTCTAATATTTTAATTATGGCCATAAAACTTACACTAAATTATACTGAGAGGGTTCTCTTCTGCGGCAGCAAATGGTGGGGAGACCCGGATATGCCTGAGAATATGCAATATCCAACAATTGAGGTTACAGAGGATGGGGAGACTTTTGATTATCCGCTTACCTTCATTTGTCAGATAAACTGTGAAGATATTGCTCCGTTTGACAAAGAGAACAAACTTCCTCACGAGGGGATGCTCTATTTCTTTGCAGCAATAGACAAATGGATTGGGTATGATTCTCCAACGGGTAATGGAGCGGGAGAGTGGTCCAAGGGGCATTTTGTGGTAAAATATGCCAAATCAATAAATTTTGAGACATTCCAGAGCTGTATGATGGTAGATGATGAGGACCAGTCTGTTACAGAGAGGGAAATGGAGATTGTTTTCTCAGAGTGTCTTCCCGACGAAAAATGTCTGAAACTGCTGGGTATGCCCGCTTCTGGTGAAGTTTCTGACAAATACCCCGATTTGCAGAATCTGCTTCAAATAGTGCGTGCAGAAAACTTACCTGTGGAATTTGACGGAGAACTGAATCTCCTTATGAAACCGCAGGATATTGGTTATGGCAACTGGAAAAAGACAGTTGCTTTTATGAATGAGTAATATAAAACCTGATTTATATGAAGAACATATTATACTCAAATCATTCCTCCCACTGAAAAACAATCTCCCCTTTAGTATTGAGCACCTTTACCGAAAGCGCCCCTTTATTCTTTTCAAGTATCATTACTGTAGCATTATCCATGCTTTTTCCGCCCCCTATAAATACCGGATAGTTATTTTCGGAACTTCCGGCAGGGTAGAAAGCGTAAGAGTGGGTATGTGCGTTAAAGGCTACATCAAAAAGGGCTTTGTCAAGCATAGGGCGCCACAGTGGTTCACACAAATTTCCCCCAAGCATTCCGTAAATTGGAATATGATGGAACAGAACCCTTTTATCAGCCTTTTTAAACTCCTTACAAGAGAGTTCCCCCTTAAGGAAATCAACCTGTTCCTGGCGCAGACTTGTAAAATCATTCAATCCTGAGTACTCCCTGTGGTCATCTTTCTTGTCTTCACCGCAATCCAGAATTACAATACGGGTATCTCCCCAATTGAACGCTCCATATGTTCTGCCCCCTATATAATCAAGATGTTTTCTCAACCCAATAGAATAGACATTACGTATCTCATGGTTTCCCCTAATGAAAATTGTAGGGATACCGCTCCCTCCAACTGCCTCTGTAAGCTGTTTAATAAACCCTGTTGCCTGATTGTGGTCTTTAGGGTCATCTATGCAATCCCCATTGAATACCACAAAATCATAATCCACCCCTTTTATCTGTTCAAACAATGCCTCAAAAATCTGCCTACGCTGATGTAGATCATTAAAAATTACAGCTGTAAAGCTGTCGGCATCCTTGCAAGGAGTAACAAAAGAATAGAACGGCGAAACCGCAGTATTGCCCCAAATTTTATGATATCCGCCATAATATAAAATCTCCTGGGAACATACCCTGTAATAATACTTCACACCGGGAGCCAAACCCTCCAGCCTTATCTTGTGAATGGATTCATTGAACTCCGCCTGTCCGTCAACAAGCAACCTCACCTTCTTTAAAGAAGTGGTATCTGTGCCATACTCAACCCAGCTGTAAGCGGGAATCACAGTCTCCCACATAACAGTCATCCCCCCGTCGGCAGGGTTCTGCAAATATGGTTTTGTACGGAAAAGTTCATCTGCAGCAATAGCTGTCCGCAGCACTACAGTCACCGGCCTGTGGTCAGAAGCAAGAGGTTCCTCCACAACGTCAGAAGAAACCACATCAAGTTTCGGCGCAGTTGCTTTCCATACAGCAATATAATCCAACGTTCTGTCGGGAAGAGGAGCCGGAAAAGTCTGTGCCTTAGAATTATTCAGAATCCTGAAATTTTCCTGCAACGCCACCAGGCAAGGTGATCCTGGCACATCATTCAAATCCCCTGCAAGGTAAAAAGGTTTGCTGCACCCTTCTGCTATCTTCCCAATAATTTCTATCGATTTCATCCTGTCCTCCTCCGTTAGGGAAAGGTGTGTACAAGCAAAAAAATAATCCTCAAACTCAGCAACCAGCAGAGCCCTTTTCTCCTCCCTTCCAGGAAGCGGATACCCCTTAACCGCAAGCGGTTTCTCTTTGGAAAGGATCCCTATACCATACTTGCCCCCATCAAACTCAATTGCCGGAAAATACTCTGCATGCATCCCCGCATAATCTGCAATCTGCCCAAGAACATACTTGCCACCACTCCTGGTGGTCATACTGTCAAGCTCCTGAACAGCAACCAAATCAGGCACCTGAGAGCGTATTACGGCAGCTGCACGCCTGCAATCCATAACATTGTCCATCCCTTTGGAGTTGCGGACATTATATGTCATAATCTTAACATAATCCTGCGCATATGCAGCAGAAACGGCAATAAACAATGCCAACAATATGGTAAATCTCTTCATAATTATTTTAAGTGTGCAATTACATTTTTAAAATTTCCGTAAACAAGGTCTTAATTTCCATTAAAAAACCTCCAAATCACATCAGCTGTATAAATATCCTCATTAAACCAGGAATGCTCACCACCAACCACTTCATAGAGCCACACTTGAGGGGTGTTTTTCTTCCCGAAATATTTATGTTCAATTACCTTGTGGGCACCCTCATTCTTAAGAGGCAGTTCCCCTACAAGTTCATTTGTGCAGCCATTCCTCTCCACCCAATACTCAACGGCATCGGGAACAGAAAGGTAGGCACCCCACCCTCCAGTATTTTCCAAATCACCATCCCACATAGAAACTTTATCCTCTGTACCATGAATCTCAAACAAAGGAATTTTTCTGGTACGGGTAAATTTCTCTGGCATCCAAGCCATTGTAAGACCAGCTATAGGGGCAACTGCAGCAAATGTTTTCTGGCCACAATAGGCCAAAAGGTAACACATCTCCCCACCATTGGACATTCCTGTGCAAAATGTCTTTTTCTTGCTCAAGCCATACTCCCGCTGCAGATGCGCAGCCAGCTTGCATAGAAAAGATACATCGTCAACCGCCATATCTTCCTGAAACGGATATCCCACATTCCAGCAAGGATTGCCTCTGCCGTCCTTTGAGCCTTGCGGATAACACACAGCAAAACCATACTTATCTGCAGCCTCATTAAAACCTTTATCCTCCAGCAAATCTATTGTAGCACCATACCCGTGAAGCACAAACACCAGCGGAGCACCCTGCTGAAGTTCAGAGGGCAAATATACTTTATAACTCCTTTCCAATCCGTCAAACTCACGGGTAAAAACCTGTGCGAAAGAGCCAAAGGCCGCAAGCAGAAATGATAATATCAAAAACAGTTTTTTCATAAAACAGCCATCTGAAGTACAACTCTTACAAATTTACTGATTATATTTGCTATAAAAGAAATTAAATACAATCAGTTATGCGTACAGCGATATATGGTGCAGGTTCATTGGGAACAATTTTAGGGGCATTTATCAGTGAGGCAGGAGTGCCTGTAGAACTTATCAACCGAAACAAAGCACACGTAGAAGCCCTTAACAGCAACGGTGCACATGTTACAGGTACAGTAAATTTCACTCAAAAGGTTAAAGCATATACTCCCGATGAAATGAATGGCATCTATGATATCATATTCCTGATGACCAAGCAGCAGCATAACGCAGAAGTGGTGCATAATTTGAAGAATTTCCTTGCTCCAGACGGGGTATTGGTAACCTTTCAGAACGGACTGCCGGAGAGGGAACTTGCAGATGTATTAGGCGAAGATAGAGTACTTGGTTCAGCAGTTGCCTGGGGTGCAACAATGCAGTCTCCAGGAGTATGTGAGCTCACCAGTTCACCTGATGCACTCTCATTCTCTTTGGGTGCAATTTCCAAAAACAGGAGCAGGCATCTGAGTAAGGTTAAGGAGCTTTTGGAGCTGATGGGTACTGTAGAGGTAGAAGAGAATTTCCTTGGCACAAGATGGAGCAAACTCCTTATAAATGCATCATTTTCCGGTATGAGTGCAGTATTGGGATGCACATTTGGGAAGGCAGCAGGAAACAAAGAATCACGCAGAATAGTGCAGAAACTTATCAAAGAGTGCATAGATGTCTGTGCAGCGGGAGGAATAAGAATTGAGCCGGTACAAGGTAAAGACATTGTAAAACTCCTCAATTATACCAACAGGCTTAAGAAAGCCTTCTCATTTTTCATTATCCCGATAGCAATCCGCAAGCACGCAAAACTGAAAGCCAGTATGCTGCAGGATCTTGAAAAGGGAAAACTCACAGAAGTTGATGCAATTAACGGAGCTGTATCTGAATACGGACGTACAATAGGCACCCATACCCCAATGAATGACAAGGTAGTGGAGATCATACACAAAATAGAACGAGGAGAACTTAAATCAGGTTTTGAAAATCTGAATCTATTCTATTAAACCGCTGCAGATACTGTATACATACTCGATACTCTGGCCGTCACATCCCTGTAAGCTTCCCCTTTGTCGGACAGTCTATAAGTACACGGAAAGTCCTTCCGCTCTGTAGTTTGTCACTCACAAAGTCTATTGACCACGTGGTATTAGGTTCTGATGGTATTACTAACGGGCTTTTTACGCGTGCCGGTAAACGCTTTTTGAATTAGATGCGTTTTTCATAATGCATCTGCTTGTACACACGATACACTTTCTTATGGTTCCATGGATGACCTTCTCGGCGAAGACGTTGAAAGATCTTCCAAAAGCCATCTCCATACTCTGCAGCTCCTCGTATTGCTGCTTCTACCTCACAATCATCCTTCTTTTCTGTATAGTAAAAGTAGGACCGGTGAATATCCATCAGTTTACACGCCCGAGAAATGCTTATGTCATACTCCTTTACAATTTCGTCGGCCAGCTCTTTCTTTACCTCGGGCTCTAGAGCTTCTTTCCTATGACATCCTTAAGTATCTTGTTGTCTAACGCCAGCTCAGCATACATCTGCTTCAACTTGCGGTTCTCCTCTTCAAGCTCTTTTAAACGCCTTACTTGGCTTACGTCCATGCCACTGTACTTGCTCTTCCAATTGTACA